>NZ_AKJY01000090.1 GCF_000282115.1 Chryseobacterium populi | reverse complement strand
GGCACCTCTTTTTCAACACCTGTTGTAACGGGTATTATAGGCCTGTGGATGCAGATTTACAGACAATTATTCCCGGCTCTTGAACTTAATGCAGCAGCGGCAAAAACCTTAACTGTACATTCAGCCCTGGAAGCAGGAAGTGTAGGCCCGGATCCATGGTATGGGTGGGGTTATATCAACGCAAAAAAAGGAGCAGAATTATTAGTAGGAAAATCCAACAATACGGTTATTTTTAATGATGAAACTTTAAATAACGGCATTATTAACAGCAAAACAGGAACAGCTTCAGGATCAGAGCCTCTTAAAGTAACCATAGCCTGGACAGATCCTGCCAACACAACTCTCCCGACAACATGGCAGGATGCCCATAACAACAGAACTTCAAAACTGGTTAATGACCTGGACCTGAGAATTATAGACACTACGGATAACACCGTATATTATCCCTGGAAGCTTGATGCCAACAATCCGCAAAACCCTGCTACCAAAGCAGATAATACTGTTGACAATGTGGAACAGGTAGTCATTGATGCACCGATCGCAGGAAGAACCTACAGAATAGAAGTTTCAAATAAAGGAAACCTTGTTAATGCTTCAGGAGCAGGTACTCCCCAGAACTATTCTATTTTAGTAACAGGGTTCACCGAAGTTTTAGCAACAAACGAAGCCGGAAAAGCCAATCAAATTATTATTTCCCCAACGATCACCAAAGATTTCGTTAATATATTAAAGGCTCCTAAAAAATCAACTTTCAGCTTATATGATCTGTCTGGCAAAAAATTACAAACCGGATTCATCAGAAGTGATAAAACATCCATAGACCTTTCAGCCTGTGCCAAAGGAATTTATATTCTTGAGGTAAAAACAGGTAAAGAAGTTATTTCTAAAAAGCTTATTAAGGAATA
>NZ_AKJY01000089.1 GCF_000282115.1 Chryseobacterium populi | reverse complement strand
AATTAGAGAATATTTTATATTTATCAACTGTTTGAAAAAGGGTAAGTCTTCAAAAGAAGTATAATAAAGGACCTAAAAATGGTAAGGTAAATACACTGAAATAAGCAATGTTATTTCCTTTTTTTGATAATCTTTTATTATTTAGCAAATCAATTATAGCAATTATATGATATGCGGCTAAAATAATAACAAGTATATATAATATTAAATCCATAGTATAACACTTAATGATTTATTGAGTAATATATGCAACCAGCAGATATAGTTACAAACACTATAATTGTATATTCTTTCATAACAAGTTATTGACTTTTACTGTTCTTAAATATTGCAACCGCTAAAAAAGTGCTAAAAAATATAAAGCTCAAAGCAACACAGTAAAACCTCCAGTCATTTGGATGATCTATATTTTTATAAATCCCCTGTAAACTATATATTACCATGAACGAAAGAAGCACTAATCCCGAAATTTTAGTTTTTGTAATTGTTGATTTGTTTTTCATAATACTTAAAGTTTATTTTTCATTTTTATATTATTCTATTTTGAGTTCAAAATCTTTCACATGTTTTATTTAAAATTTTCATTGTATTAAATACAAATTCCGATTAATTTTTTTGCTTAAAATTGTGTTCCCTTATGTTTCTCCAAATATATCATCACACGTTTTCTAAAAACAAATTTTCCTTTTTACGCAGTATGCAAAAAATTAAAATATCTTTGCGTAAATCCACAAAAAAACTTCTCAAATAGGAAAAAGCATTTCAAAAAAAAAGAAATAAAAAAATAAACGACTGATAATTAAAACATTAAAAAAAAATGTATGTAAACAAAATATTTCCTTATTTTGAAATAAAAACATTTGAAAAAGGGAGAAAAAAGTATTTTTATTTACTTTTATTCAATATCATTATTTTCTTATTAGGGACCTCTTTTATACAAGAAGAAGGTGTCTCTTCAAAAAAAATAGATTTTGAGGTTCTTCGAAATAGAATATCTATCATTTCGAAAGATAGAAAACAAGCATTTTATTTAACAAAAAAATATATAGATCTCGCAAAAAAAAATAATCGGACTGAGGAAGTAATAACGGGCTATGGATTTGCCACAACATTTGCTCCTGACAGCGAGAAAATAAAATATGGTGATAGTTTGATTATAGAATCTGTCAAGACTAAAGACAATCGATATATCGGTATGGCCTATGCGAGTGCAGCTAATGCAAGTTTTAAAAATTATGACTATAAAAAAGCATTAGAAACGGCAATAATAGCCAATGATTATCTTAAAAAGATACTTCTAAAGAGTTCGCCTATGAAGGGTTGTTTACAATTGCCAGACTTAAAAATCAAATCGGAGATAACATTGAAGCCCATAAGATTGCAAATGAAATATATGAATATTATAAGTGGAAAAAAGATAAGAAAAATACGGCTGATATCAGATCCTCATATATTTACACTTTAAATACTTTAATAAGAATAAATTCTGCAATACCTAATAATATGGACAAGAATATCATTCTGTTAAAAGAAGGCTATTCATTTATTAAAAACAATCAGGATGTTGTTTTTTATTTAACCGATTTAATCTCGTCCGATGCGTTTAATGAGTATTCGCAAAGAAAATATTCTTCTGCCATCCAAAAATTAGAAAAATCTTTAAGTTTATATAATGATTCCGATAACCATTTCTATGAAAAATTTTATTTGGGAATGTGCTATTGGAAATTAGAAGAAGACGAGAAAGCACGATCCTATTTTCAAGAAATCATTGATGATTATAAAAAAACGGGTAAAATCTCTTTAGAATTTCGTCCGTCATTTGAGTTTTTTATAGACTATTATAAGAAAAAAGGAAATAGAGAAATGCAACTTGATGCAGTAGATGAACTTTTGCGATATGAGAAAAAATTTAAAGAAGAGCAAAACAATATTGCTCAAAAATTAAAAACTGATTATGACGAAAAAAGGCTTGTAGAAGAAAAAGAAAATCTGCTTTCCAATCAGAGAAAAGAGCGCTGGAGTTTCATCAGTGTAGGAATCTTGGGAATTATCGCTGTGACAGGTTTTTTCATTTATCAGAATAAAAAGAATAAAACCCCACAACAATCCATTCAAGCTGATGTTACAGAAGATTTGGATAATATAGAATCTTTCAGGATAAGTGATAATGAGAAGGAAGAAACAGCTTCTCTAAAAATTAATATAATTTCTGAAAAAGAAGAAAATAATAATGTATCAGAAATGGCTCCTGAAGAAGAAATCCCCATAGTTTACAGCCCACAAAATCAACAAAAAAATAATCCTTCGGATATTGATTATAAAGCTTATTTACCCATCAACAAATATACTGTTAAACAGCTTCTTAAAAGTTTAGATGATTTTGAAAAATCTAATAAGTATCTCACTGCGGATCTAAGATTGAATACTCTTGCTGAAAGATTTAACACGAATGATAAATATCTAAGTCGTATGATTAAAGTAAAAACAGGAAAAACATTTAACAATTATATTAGCGATCTTCGCTTCGCCCATCTTGAAAGCATTTTAAAGAACAACGCTAATTTCAAAGAAAGAAAAGTAAAAGAAATTGCTAAATATCTGGGATTTGGAACTCCTGAATTTTTTGCTACTGCTTTTAAAGAAAAATATGGAAAAACACCAAGAGAGTATTTTGAAAAATCTTAAAATTAAAATTTGTTTTTATTCTAATTTTTTTAAAATAAAACGCGCAAAAAACCAAAATTGGTTTTTTGCGCGTTTTCAGATAGAATTTATAATTTATTTCTTTAAATCCTCTTTCAGTTTTTTCGCCCCTTCCTCTACTTTTGATGCCCCTTTGGCAGCAGCATCTTTTACATCTTCTCCTGCTTTATGAAGATCTTCTTTTGTCTTGCCTGCAGTGGCATCTATCTTTTCTTTCGCCTTCTGGGCTGCAGCATCTATCTTATTTCCTGCTTCATCAACTTTGGTCTGAACATTTTCTTTGGCCTGGTTAATTTTTGCCGTATCAACACCTAGCCCGTCTTGTGTAACGGTTGTAGTGGTAGTTGTAACCGATCCGTCAGGGTTTTCTACCTGTTCTGTTTTTGTTGTTGATTTCTTACAAGATACAACGATTACTGAGATCATCAGTGCCGTTAAAATTTGTTTTTTCATACTTTATATTTTAATGTTTTTAATTAAATTAATGAAAGTTTTATTTAAGTGGAAGTACCGGATTCCTGAGCCGGTTGTTTTTTCTCCTGCTCACTTTTCTTTTTTTCTTCTTCCTTTTTCTTATTCTCTTTTTCCAGCTCCTCTTTGATACGCTTTTCTTCCTGCTGAAGTTTTAAGGCTTCTTTTACTGAATCCCGGTATTTCTGGGAAGACATTCTGATCTGACGCACAACATCTATAGAAGTTGCTCCGGACGAGAAAGAATCAATAGCAGTGGTATCATAATGCACTTTTACCTCCTGTCCGCTGTCTATAGCCGCCGATTCTTTCTTAGAACAGGCAGTAAGCAAAACGAAAAAAATAAAAGCTGCAAATAGCAAATTTTTCATGGAACTAATTTAGCAGAAATTCTGCAATTACCGGATAATGATCAGATAATTTAACGGAGCTGTCTACTTTATAGCTTAAAGGAATAATATCTTTTGATGTAAAAATATAATCTATTCTCAAAGGGACTTTATAATCATGGAAGCTGGATGACTGCCCGTTTCCTACTTTTAGAAAAGCATCTTCCAGGTTTTTTCCCAAATTATAATATTCATAAGAATTGGGAACCGAATTAAAATCACCAGCTAAAATCACCGGATACGGAGAATAATCTACCGCCTTTCTGATTTTTTTTATCTGATCTTCGTGAGCTTTAAAAGTGGGCGTCATATGAGAAAGCAATGTCCCGATCTTTTTAGATTCCTTTTCAAGACCATTAAATGCAAACATAGACTTATTGAGCCTGAATGGTTCCAGATAGATATTCACAACTCTTACAATCTTTCCGTTGATGTCTATGTCAGCATAAAAAGAATTTCCCCTGGATTTTTCATCTATCAGCTCTTCCTGTCTTACAATTTTGTGTTTCGTTTTTAAAATTACCGTTGGATATTTTACCAGATCCTGTCTTAAAGCCCTGTTGGTATCTTTTTCCTGGATCAGAATAATATCTGCATTCTGGTCACGGATATATTTTTTAACCTTATCCCAACCAAATTCTCCATACTTCACATTAAAAGTCAGTACTTTGATATCCCGGATTGATTTATAATTTTCGCTTTTGGGGGAGAAATTAATCCATCGTCTTATAGGATTATAGAAAATAAAAGTTCCTAAAAGAAAAACTATAGCGATTTTTTTTCTTTTGAAAGCCCAGACCACCGTTAATATAATATGGGTAATAATCAGGTACGGAAACCCAAGGGAAAGAAGATTCAGGTTCCCTAAAATGTTCGGTGGTACCCATGCATTTCCTAAAGTACACAAGAGTAAAACAATAATTGCAATATGTGAAAATAGCAGTATTTGGTTCGGCTTCATGAAAAACGGTCTAATTCCTTTTTTTTATCAAAAACCCTACCATTATTAAAAAAATCAACTAATTTTATGAAAATCAATCATTTAAATTAAAATCTGCAATGACAGGATAATGATCTGAAAGTTTTACAGAACGGTCTACACGGTAGTTTATGGGCTGTATAGATTTCGAGGTAAAAATATAATCAATCCGGAGCGGAAATTTATAATCATGAAAACTGGTTCCGCTTCCTCGCCCTACTTTAAAAAAGGCATCTTCCAAACCTTCCGACAAATGGTAATACTCATAAGAATTCGGAACAGCATTGAAGTCACCTGTTAAAATTACCGGGTAAGGAGATTCATCAATTCCTTTTCTTATCATGGCAACCTGCTCCTGATGCATTTTAAAGGTAGGAATAAGCCTTTTCAGAATGTTTTTCAGTTTCTGCTCATCTCTATCCCGGTCTCCATTCAGTTTAACCATACTTTTTTCAAACTTAAACGGCTGCAGGTAAGTATTGATAAAACGGTAAGTCTTTCCTTTTATTTCAATATCTGTCTGATCTGCATAAGCATTAAAGCTTTCATAATCTCCGGCAATAAGTTTCTTATAACCTACAACTTTATATTTTGAATAAAGAGAAACAATAGACATTGTACTATCACTCCTTTTTAAACCCTCGAACTGAAATTTCTGCCACCCATATTCCTGAAGCAGCACAATATCGGCTTGCGAATCACTGATATATTTTTCAATTTCTTTTGGACCGTACATCCCGCCTTTTACATTAAAAGAAATAATCTTAAGATTGGGAGTTTCTTTAGGTTCAGAGGAATAATTAACCCATCTTTTAACCGGATTTATAAAAAACAAACCTAAAAGCATAAACAGGAAAGTTCTTTTTTTCCAGCAGAAAAGCCAAAAAATGGTCAGTAAAACATAGGTTATCATTAAAACCGGAAAACCTAACGAGAGTAAATTAAACCACGGGAATACTTTCGGAGGTACATAAGCATTGAGTAATACCCCAAATAAAAGAAGGAATATCCCTAAATGAAGTATTAAAAGTATGAGTCTGAAAACTTTCACAGGATTATTTTTAATTAAATCTGTATAAATGTTTCCTCCAGATTCTGGCCAATAAGAAGCCTACTATAGCTCCTCCGACGTGGGCCAAATGGGCAATACCTCCGGCATTTCCGGAAATACCCAAAAAAACAGAAACCACAATAACTATTGGTAACAGATACTTTACTTTAATAGGAACAGGAATAAACATCATCATAATTTTTGCATCAGGATACAACGTAGCAAATGCAGCAATAACTCCGAATATAGCTCCTGAAGCCCCCACCATTGGGGTAGACATTATGGCTTTCAGATTTTCTACCAATCCTTGTTGCTGTGCAATTGATTCAGCAGTTCCTGTAAATCCTACATGCGCTCCTGACAGAAAACCATCAACATTAAATCCAAGACTGTTTAAGCTTGATGAGATTTGCTGAACCTCAACAAAATTCCATAAGTTAAAGAGAAAGAAAGCCCCCAAACCACTCAGAAAATAAAGGATCAGGTATTTTTGACCTCCCAATCTCTGTTCCAATATAGGGCCAAAACTCCACAATGTCAACATATTAAATATAATATGAGTTAAACCAATACCATCTCCCATTTTAGCATGCATAAACATATGTGTAACAATTTGCCACGATCTAAAATTGGGAGAAAAAGGATAATATGCAGAAAGCATATCATATATATCATATAATTGAGGAAATAGGAAATTTGATATCAAATATACAATCACATTGATGATGATGATATTTCTTGTAATCGGTGGTATATTGTTAAACATTTCTCTTTAAAATTTGTTTTTAATATCGTTAAACGGAACTTCATAAAAGCATCTTTTCCCGTTCGGCAAAAATTCAGGGAAGCCTAATGTAGTAAAGTCTTTGATCAGTTGTTCCGCATCTTTTTTATAAATAAAGTCAAATCTCGACTTAGACTGCATCTTATGCCACTGGTTTTGATAATATTGCATAAATTCTTCTTCCGTCTTATATTCCAGAACTTCAAACAGGTTTTCCAGGAACTTCATGACCTGTGTTTCTTTTAATCCTTCCGGAACCATGTCTATTCTTAAAACGTTTTCGTGAGCGATTTTCATATCAAATCCAAGTTCAGGAAGATATTTTTTGATTGATTTATATTTATTTTTTTCAATCTCATTCATATGATATTCCAGGGAAAAAAGCAGCGCATGGCCGTTTGTATTTCCTTTTTTCACCGGCTTGGTGTTTTCAGAAACA
>NZ_AKJY01000088.1 GCF_000282115.1 Chryseobacterium populi | reverse complement strand
TCCTTTCTTTTTGAGCATAAAAAAAAGACTGTCTCACTTTTGAGACAGCCTCTTTGTTTTATACATTATCTTTTATAGTTATGACCTACCAGCCCAGATAATAATCAGGGCTCAGCCAGATGGGACGATCCAGTCCAAAATATTCCTGCAGCATTTTTTCCGCTTCACAGAAAGCACCTTCAACCCAGCCCTGCTGATCAGAGTAGGCTTCCCCGCAGATATGAATCTGCTCATCTGCTACCGGTTTCCTCATATAAGGCATTACGTTTTCAACTGAGTAACCGGCTTTCCAGGCATGGTATCCTGCACCAAAAGGATCGTCGGTCCAGTCTTTGAAATAAGTCACATACGGTTCCGGTATCGTTACTTCCTGGCCATGAAGCTCCCGAAGCTGATTCATTAATTCACCTACCATGAGCTTTGTAGCCTGAACATCATCCAACTGATGCAGCTCTTTCAGTGATGCTGATCTGGCGGCTTTCACTTCAAAAAGTAATTGATCATCAGAAAGTGCTTTCCAGAATGTTTCGGTTTCCATGTCTCCGTAACTTCCCAGCAACATCGAATTATCAGTCTGGGGATCTGTACCGAAATAGTAACACTGCCTCATGGGTAAATCTGTAATAGAATGCCCGGAATCAATTCCTAATTCTTTCCACCACGGATATTCAAAGCCCATCAATATTTTAAAGGCAGGTTCCTTAATAACGGAACGGATATTTTCATTAAGAACTGAATTTTCATTACTGTTGAAAAAGAAATTATTCTGATCCAGAAGTTCCAGTGATTTTCTCGGCATGGCAAGAACTAATCTGTTTGCATACACTTTCCATTGGATGTTGGTTTTCAGGTTCAGAAAAGTCAGCTGATATTTGTGGGTATGTGTTAAAGGGTGTTCTTTGGTGAAAGTAAGCAGTTTATTTTCAGACCAGATGCATGCACCGTCGTGTTCCATATAAGAATTAGCTATTGCATACGCTATGCTGTCATAGCCTTCTTCAATGGTTTTGTAAATTGTACCTGCAGAAAAGTCTCCCACCATATAAGGAAATGCTTCCGCTGAATTCCAGTTGATCGTATTGGAATAATATCCGCCGGCATTTGCCAAAAACTCATAGCCTTCCTGTGAAACCTGGTCCTTAATTAAATTCCAGAATCCCAGATCATTTACTTTACGCCCGTCATAAGGAGAATTAGGGAAATTGTATACCAGTTTAGGCTTTATATCATCCCAGTCTTTGCTGTTTAATTCAAAAGAGTAATCATAGGGAGAAGATCCTCTGGTGATTTTACTGCCATAGGTTTGAGCGACCCAGGCATCTGCCATTAAAACATCATAAATGATTTTGTTGAACAATTGGTCTGAACTGAAACCGTAATCATCATCATTCAGGTAATACCGGGTGGGCAGTTTTTTGTTTTCGCCCTGGGCGACGGTCCAGGCATCTTGTTTAAAACGCTCTTTCCGAAGATACATGAGCAGTTTTGTAGGATCACCCATAGGAAACGGAACAGGGGTCATTTTATCTTTCAGAACAGGAATACGTTTGGCAGGATCCTGTTCTTTAAGCGGATAACCTTCAATTAATGTGGTGACAATCTCCTGAGAAGTAAGGTAACGCATACCTCCCAGTTCACCCCAGAAATTCATTCCCGGCATAACAACTGATTCCAGCCTTCCGCCTAGCTTACTGTTCATATCAAAGATTTGTACTTCGCCTGCTGTACATTTTTTATCGGTTACCAGGCGATAAGCGGTATACAATCCGGAAGTTCCGGCACCGATGATGGCTACTTCTATTTTTAAATCAGGGTGCATGCCTGTATTCAGAGGGGTATTTTTATTCATGGTTGTACTGTTTTTAAATAGCTAAGAAATATTTTCGTCCTAATTGAAAAGGAGTAATATCAAAATCCGTATGCCCGTCTAAGGTAAGATCAGACATAATTTTGCCTAAGAAAGGAGTGAATTTGGCCGCCCATCCGGTAGCATATACGACGATGTTTTTATGGTTGGGCACATAGTTGGGGGCAAAATCAATCAAGAGTTCCTTGTTGGGTATCGTACTCAGGGCAATCAGGCATGTGGAGGTATATTCAGGCTCAAGACTTAATCCTGTCATATGTTTTTCCACCCATTCGGAAGTATAGCCCAGTTCCTGCGGGTTAGGAATTAATGTCCTGTCATTCGGTTCTTCCAGAGGTTTTATGACGAAGTCCGGTGCGACACGGATATATTCCGGATAGTCCCAGTCAACAGAAGGGAAACCATAAAACTGGTTGCCGTTTTCACCCTCTGAATTCTGGAATACAAACCAGGTTGGATACTGTATATCCGGATCGGTTTTTTTAAAATAGGCCGAAGACATATTCCAGTAAGTAGCTTCGATTTTAAAATCCAGTAAGTTGATGACACTGTTGATATAAGGCCCGGGGATGATTGCCAGTTTCTCCGTGATATAAATTCCGTTGGGGGTGATGACTTCAAAAAGCTTACCCGTCTGATTGATTTTGAGAACAGGCGAATTGTCTTCCAGATGTACGGTTTCTTCCTTTTCGCACAGATTTAAAAGGGTTTCAACCGTTGCTTTAAAATTAATGCTGGCTCCATCCGGCTGAAACAATCCGGTATAATTTTCCGGTAAGTTTCTGAAATGGTATTTTTCTTCAATTTCTTTTGCGGTTAGGGTAGTGTAGGGAACATTTAAAGCTTTTAGTGCTTTTTCGGCTTCAGCGATATTTCCTTCGGTGGAATGCACTTCAGGATCTCCAAACCAAAGCGTGCCTACTTTATCAAGCAATGATATTCCGGCTTCTTTTTCCAGTTCGTCCCAATACGGCTGTGCATCCAGAGCCATTTGTACCATATATTCATCCGGGTATGGAATTCTGAACTGGCGTGACACTCCTGCAGAACTTCCCAATTGATTCACGAAAGTATACTGTTCCAGTACCAGGGTTTTTGCCTTTCGTTTACCCAAATGATATGCCGTAGCAAGGCCAATGGCTCCGCCGCCAATAACAATGACGTCATAGTTTTCTGTATTCATAGGTGATAGTTTTTAGTTTTATAATTATTCAGGTATAGATCTTCAGACCACCAGACAGCAATTGCCGGCCCTACTTTTTGATAGGGCTTAAACACACGAATTTTAAATCATGCATTGTACATCCGTAAAAAATAGAGTCGGCAGGCTAATGCTATGGCTGGTTTGCTGAAATTTCTTTTCTATGCTGTTTTACACATCGCATCCCATGTGGTCCAGAAATGGGCATTAATAGCACCGGGAGGTGGGTTGGTGCTGTCCGCAACAATGCCTACCATTGAAGCACAGTTGGAATTACAGCCTATTTCGTTATGGCTTCCCTGCTGGGGAGGTATCTGACGCCATGTACCCGTAGAACCACTTAACAATTCTACCTTAATATCAAAGATCCCTGAGAGGTTGGGAGTCTGAATCTGTTTCATCGGATTCTCGCTTGAAATGGAATCGCTCCAGCTTCCCTGTGAAAAGGTTACACGCCATGTTGAGATCATTTTGGCGGTATTGTTCTGTGGAGAGAGATAAACCCAGAATTGAGCACCTCCTCCCAACTGGAGCTGGCCAGTTGAATTTACGTTTGCGTTTGTTGTTTCCATGTTGAATGTATTTTGGTTGATTAGTTTTTACTTAAAGGTTTTTTATAGGATAATCGTTAATCTCTATTCAAAGTAACAAAGAAGAAAGCATCTGTTTTAGAGTACAAATAACCAATTCAGGTTTTGAGTATAAATACTTAATCCGGGTCAGGCATTTTTTTAATCTGTATTTGATAACACATTCGGATTTTCTTTTTAATTTTAATACATGGAATTATTTCTTAAGGCTATCCGATCATACACTCCGGTTTCTGTGGAAGACGGACTGTTTTTTTATTCGTTTTTTGAACGCAGAAAGTATAAAAAGAATACCCTGCTTTTAAAAGAAGGAATGATTGCCGAAGAAGTCTTTTTTGTGCTCAACGGAGGCCTTCGTCAATTTTTTTATGACGGGAATGGAACAGAAAAGACCTGTAATTTTGTATTTGAAAATGAATTCCTTACTGATCTGGAAAGCTTTTCCCACAAGAAGAAGTGTACCACCAATATCATTGCTACTGAACCAACCGAATGCCTTGTAGTAAGCTGTAAAGATTTGGTTTACTGTATGTCCGAATTGCCGGCTGTTGCTTTATTATTAAATGTAATCATCGAAAATGTAGCTACAGCCAATATAAAACGTATCCAGTCACTTCTTTCACAGTCGTATGAGCAGCAGTTTGAAGAGCTGATCCGAAACAAACCTTCCATTCTACAGAGGATTCCGCAACGTTATATTGCCCAGTATCTGGGGATTGCCCCGGAAAGCCTCAGCCGCATCCGTAAAAAAATGCTGGCTTCCTCAAAATCTTAACCAGGGTTATCGTTTTGAACATAAAGCAGGACGTAGCTTTGGGTTATAAAAAATAATATGACACAGGTTATTCTTGGTGCCGGTGGTGATATCGGCACTTTATTGGCAAAAGAACTCAGAAAATTTACAGATCATGTACGGCTGGTGGCACGTTCCCCAAAACAGGTAAACGGTGACGAGGAATTATTCCCGGCAAACCTCCTGGATGCAGGGCAGGCAGACAAAGCTATTGAAGGAGCTGCAGTTGCTTATCTGGCTGTAGGATTAAAATATGAACTGAAGATCTGGCAGAAAGACTGGCCGGTAATTATCCGGAATGTAATCGATTCCTGTTTGAAACATCAGGTGAAACTGGTCTTTTTTGATAACGTTTATATGTATGACCGGAACGCAATTCCTCATATGACAGAAGAAAGCGCGATGAATCCGCCGTCGGAAAAAGGAAAGGTAAGAATGCAGATAGTACAGGAAATACAAAAAGCGATGTCTGAAAAAGGGTTACAGGCTCTGATTGCAAGAAGTGCCGATTTCTATGGTCCCGGATCAAAAAACGGAATTCTGAATGCACTGGTTCTTGATCCTGTTTCAAAAGGAAAGCAGCCCAAATGGCAATCAAAGGCAGATAAAGTACATTCTTTTACCTATACTCCTGATGCCGCAAAAGCAGTGGCAATCCTCGGTAATACAGAAGCAGCTTATAATCAGGTGTGGCATCTGCCGACCTCCTCTGAGCGATGGGCCGGGAAAGATTTCATTTCATATGCAGGTTCTCTTAAAAACAGAAAAGCTTCATACATGCTTTTGGGAAAAGTGATGTTAACCATAGCCGGCTTGTTTGACCGCACTATTCGTGAGCTGGTTGAAATGCAGTATCAGAATAACCAGGATTATTTTTTTGACAGCTCCAAATTCTGTAAAACCTTTAATTTTACACCAACCCTTTATGAGCAGGGAATAAAAAAGGTAATGAATTCTTTATGATTTATTATTTTAGTTATCAGGAAAAATTAATGAATTATTCAATAGGCTTATTTTTCCGCTGACCGGTTTTGCCCAGAATGATCATCGGGCTTTCAATCCTATTTATGATCAGTCAGTAAGAAAAACTTTTTCAAAGCCGGTGAACTTTTTTCACAGGATAAAAAAACTTTGCCTGAAGAATATTTCTGATGAACATCATTATTTGAAGGATGAATTTATAGGTATTTTTTTCTGTAATCTGATTTCCCATCCGAAATAATCTTTATTTTTGCATCAAAGCAGTACTTTGGAAAAAGCAACTTTTCACAGCCATAATGAAATCTTTGAAATTTTGGGCGAAAAAGATTTCTACAGTGATTTTCACGTACAGTATATAGACCGGCATTTTCCTGAAAATCCTATTTCATATCCGTTCAGAACTGATAATTCTGCACTTTTTTTCTGCTGGAAGGCGAAATGAGCATCAACGTTAATCTCGAAACATATCAGATCAGTCGAAATTCCATCATTTTTTTCCCTTCACAGTCTTATACCCACATCCTGAAGATTTCACAGAATATAAAAAGCATTGTGATCTCTTTTTCAGATGACTTTGCCCTTTCCAATCTGAAAAATTACAATGACATTAATATTGTACGGCTGCTTTCGGATAATAGTACCCTTATAACTTCATTATCTCCCGAAAGCAGTAAAAGTATTACCGGTCTCGCAGATAATTTATACCAATTGAATTCTGACCGGGAACAGCTTTTTGCAATGGAACGGATTTACCACTGCTTCAATTCTCTCACCCTGGAACTGATGGTACTGCACAGTAAGATGCAGGAAGACTATCATCCTAAAACAAGCCGGCAGAAAACACTGATTCAGAATTTTATGAATATGCTTTTTACTCATTGCAAAAAGGAACGTTCTGTTCAGTTTTACGCGGATAAACTGGCTGTTACACCAGGATATTTATCTAAAATACTGAAAGAAGTATCCGGTCTCACGGCAAGCGATATTATTGAAGATGCAGTTGTGATCGAAGCAAGGAATATGCTTCAGAATTCAAACTTATCCATCACCCAGATTGCTGATGAGCTTCATTTCAGCGACCAGTCTTTTTTCGGGAAGTTTTTCAAAAAGAAAATGAAAATGTCTCCCCGGGAATTCAGAACCCGGAAAGTTTTTACATAAAACTGAAACGTATTCGCTTTTTCATATCTCTCACTTTTGATAAAATTATATTGATTGTCTTTTTTATATCGAAATAGACCAGTTTTATCGGGATTGGAACCTTTTTTTAGACTTTTTAGTACAGGATATTTGCAGGATCAGCCAAATAGAATGCTGGCATCGTCAATATAAAATCTAAAAAAGTTATGGTAATCAATTTAAGAAGTATTTCATTAAGCATGTTTTCTGTATTGATGTTATACTCCTGTGAAGGTAAAGACACTAAAAAAGCGGAAAAAAAAGCACCCTCACAAAAGGTCTCCGTACAGGCCATTCAACTCACAGATCAAACTCAGAACTTAACTTACAGCGGAAGTATAGAAGCAGATAATTCGGTTTCTATAGGATTCAACGTACCGGGAAGGGTGGTAAGTGTCAATGTACAGGAAGGACAACGCATCAGCAGAGGACAGCTGCTGGCAGTTATTGAGCAAAATACCTATTCTAATGCACTTGCAGTTGCAAATGCAGGTTTAGAGCAGGCACAGGATAACTTTAAACGTCTTGACCAGCTTTATAAAAAACAAAGCCTTCCTGAAAGAGATTATATTGCAGCCAAAACATCACTTGCACAGGCAAAAGCCAACAGAGAATCTGCTGTTAAAAATTTACAGGATACCAGATTATTTGCATCATTCTCCGGAATTGTATCCCAGAAACTGTCCGAGGCAGGCGGATATGCTGCGCCCGGAGTGCCGATATTCAATATTGTAAAAATAGATAATGTGTATGCCACAGCATCCGTTACAGAGAATGAAATAAGCACATTAAGAGTGGGAACCCCTGTGGAAATTACGATTCCTTCGTTAAATAAAAAACTGAATGGCCACATTACCATCATCAATCCCCAGGCAGACAATCTCTCCAAAACATACATGGTTAAAGTAAGACTTTCAAATCCCGGAGGCCAGCTAATGCCCGGAATGATTGCAGATCTGAATATCAGTACCGGTAAAAGCGTACCATCTGTTATTATTCCTGCACAGGCTGTTATCAGGGATCCTGATAATGTCAGCTATGTATACCTTGCAAAGTCCAACAATACGGCGTTCAAGAAAAGAGTAGAAATAACAGGGACTGCCGGCTCCAGTGAAGTTATTATTTCTAACGGGTTGAAGCAGGGGGACAGGCTGATTGTAGAGGGGCAGACCAAATTATCGGACGGCAGCAAAATATCCTACTAATTAATCGAAAAATACAAGAAATGACCAAGAAAAAAATACATTTTCTGGAGGCTGCTATGAAGCATAAGCAGGTAGTGATTGTACTGGTTGTGCTGCTCATGGTAATGGGAGTATTTTCATTAATGAATATGCCTCGAAGCGAAAACCCCAGGATAGAAATGCCCACAGCTTTGGTATATGCTTTTTATCCGGGAGCGGATGAACGCCAGGTAGAAGAAGAAGTGGCTAAAAAAATAGAACAGTATTTGTTTTCATTTGAAGAAATCAAAAAGAAAAAAGTAAAGACAGAAGTTAAGGAAGGACAGGTTTTCCTGACCGTAGAAATTTTTACTGAAGTAAAAGACCGTAAGAAATTCTGGCATACCCTGCAGCTGGATATGGATGCCAATCTGCGTTCCAAATTACCGGCAGGAGTTATCGGGCCCTTCATCAACAGCAATTTTGCAGATGTAACTGCCATGATCGTTTCTGTTTCGTCCAAAGAAAGATCGTATGCCGAAATAGAAAAATATCTGGATAAACTGGAAGATGGATTGAAAGTAATTCCCACTGTTTCCAAAATTAACCGTTCCGGTGGACAGAGACAGCAGGTTTACATAAAGATTGATGACCAGAAATTACAGCAGTACGGCTTCGATGTTACTACGCTTATGAGTGCATTGCAGCAGCAGAATGTTACCGGATATTCCGGGGAGCTGTCAGTAGGGTCAAATAATATCATTCCCGTTTACACCAGCAGCAGGTACAAAAATGAAACAGAAATAGGCAACCAGATTGTTTATACAACCCCTGCAGGAGCAGTAGTGCGTCTCAAAGATGTTGCAGATCTTGAACGCCGTTTTGAAGAAAAATCGTCCTTTGTAAAAGTAGGTGATGAGAATGCAATGGTGCTAACCATTGATATGAAGCCGGGAAACAATATCGTCGCTTTCGGAAAAGAGGTAGATGAGAAGATTGCTGAAATACAACAGGCTTTTCCACCCGATATCAAAATGAATACTATTGTAAACCAGCCTGAG
The DNA here is from genome assembly GCF_000282115.1 of Chryseobacterium populi. Taxonomy (GTDB): domain Bacteria; phylum Bacteroidota; class Bacteroidia; order Flavobacteriales; family Weeksellaceae; genus Chryseobacterium; species Chryseobacterium populi. Next base: position 22,360 of record NZ_AKJY01000088.1, on the reverse strand, counting down.
GTAGTGGGTGAGAGCATTAACCATTTTATGGTGGAATTCGGAATGGCGATCGGATCCGTAGTGCTTGTGGTTATGTTGCTGCTGCCATTCCGGGTAGCTGCTGTTGCTTCTGCTGCAGCACCTATTTCAGTGGTCATTACGTTTGGAATTATGCAGATTGTAGGTTTGGAGCTGCATCAGGTAACATTAGCTGCCCTGATCATTGTTCTTGGAATGGTGGTAGATAATGCCATAGTGGTGGTAGATAATTATATAGAAAAACTTGACGAAGGAGTAACACCGTGGACTGCCGCATGGCAGGCGGCACAGCAGCTTTCTATCCCTATATTTTCAGCTACTATGGCTATTATCTTTGCCTTTGCCCCGCTGGCATTTTTCATGGAAGGCATTGCTAAAGATTTTATGGTATCACTGCCGGTTACCGTTGCAATTGCATTGCTTACATCCATGTTTATTGCGCTTCTTTTCACCCCCTATACATGCTATGTCTTTATAAAAAAAGGTCTAAAGCATAAGATGAGCGACAGACCTTTAAAGAAAAGCCTTCTGGATCATCTGCAGACTATTTTTGATAAAGGAGTGGAAAAAGCATTCAGATGGCCCAAAACTACAATAGCTGTAGGGTTTTTATCTGTTCTGGCTGCCTTTTTTCTGGCTGGAAATAAGGTAGATACCGAATTCTTCCCGATCAGCGAGCGAAACCAGTTCAATATGGAAATCTGGATGCCCAATGGCACTTCACTGGATAAAACGGAAGCACAGGTGAAAAAGCTTGAAGAACTGCTGAAAAAAGATAAAAGAGTAGTGGAGATGACCAGCTTTGTAGGGATGAGCTCACCACGCTTCCATACTTCATATGCACCGGAAACGCCTAAAAAATATTTTGCACAGGTATTTATTACCACTTCCGGCAATGAAGCTACCGACGAAATGGTAAAGGAATATCTCGTTAAACTGAAAGATTTTGTTCCGGATGGAGCTGTAAAGCTGAAACAGCTCAGCTTCCAGGAAGGAGCACCGATTGATATAAGAATTATAAGTGATAACGAAGCCGACCAGAAAAGAACGGCCCTTGAGGTCAAAAAAATACTCGAGGAGGCAGAAGGAACCAACTATGTGAGACTGAGCAGCGAATCTGATTATATGGGAGTGAAACTGAATGTGGATGATGTAAAAGCCAACCGGCTGGGAATTACCAGTCAGATGATCACCCAGACTTTAGGTGCAGGATTAAAAGGATATTCTGTTTCAACCATGTGGGAAGGAGATAAGCCTGTGGATATTTTCGTGAGATATGATTCCATCAGCAGAAAAGACCTGGATGCAGTTCAGAATTTGCATGTGACTTCTATGTACGGTACCAAAATCCCGATAAAGGAAGTGGCCGCACTGGAACCGGAATGGCATACCGGCCTTCTTCTCAGAAGAAATGGTCTGAAACTACTGAGCATATATTCCGAAGCGCAGATGGGTATTAAACCTTCCAGGATTCTGAAAGACATACAACCTAAAATTAATGCCTTGAAATTACCAAAAGGAACAACGCTCCAATATGGTGGCGATGCAGAATCCAGTGAAGAAAATGCCCCCGGGATGGGACTTTCTTTAAGTGTCAGTTTAATACTGATCTTCCTGACCCTTTTATTTCAGTTCAGGAGCCTTGGAAAATCACTGATCATCTTATGTACTTTCCTTTTGAGTCTGTTCGGGGCGTTTTTCGGATTGTATATTACCGGAAATCCTTTAGGAATGACAGGATTTATGGGAATTATCAGCTTAATCGGTATTGTGGTCCGCAACGGGATTATCCTCGTAGACTATGCAGACGAACTGATCCGGGAGCACGGATACAAGCATAAAGCTGCAGCCATTGCCGCAGCCAAAAGAAGAATGCGCCCTATTTTCCTTACTTCTGCAGCTGCAGCCGTTGGCGTTGTCCCGATGATCATCAGCAAATCCCCGATGTGGGCACCATTAGGAAGCGTACTGGCTTTCGGGCTGATATTCTCTATGATCCTTACGCTTTTTGTAGTACCGGTGATGTATTATAAGTTGCTCAAAGATCCTTTGGCAAAAGATGAGGCACCGGAAATTCAACCTGAAGACGATGAAATTTTATATAAACCAAAACCGGCCCATTAGTCATTGATTATCATTTTTTCTATGATCTGCCTCATTTTTAGTAAAAATAGCCGGATACAGCTAAAAGTGAGGTGGTTTTTTTAAAATTAAAATTTAAGCAGATGAATATAAAAAGAATCCTGTTGGTCTTCCTGATTGTCTCTGGTGGAGCAGTCGGTGTAAGGGCGCAGGACAAAATTTTAGGACTGGCAGAAGTTAAATCTCTTGCCCTCCAGAATAACAAGAAACTGAAAAAAGCACAAAATAACATAGAGTCAGCTATAGCAGCAAAAAAAGCTTCTGATGTAGCAAATAGACCAACGCTGGATGGTAGCATAACGGGCACTTATTTCACAGAGCCGCTCACTGCTTTTTTACCGGAAGTTATGGGTAATGCATCATTATCTGTCACGCAGGTAATATATGCAGGAGGAAAAATAAAAAATGCCGGTGAATTGAGCTCTGTTCTGGTAGATATTCAAAAAGAGCAGAAGGTACTTACAGAAGATGAAGTACTGCTAAAAACGGAAACTGCTTACTGGCAGATCATCAATGTAAAGGATAAAATTATTTTAGCAAAAGAATATATCCGGCTGCTGAATGCATTAAGAAGAGATTTAAAAAATGTATATGATGCAGGCCTTACCTATAAAAATGACCTGTTAAAAGTAGAAGTTCAGCTCAATGAAGCAGAGCTTAATCTTACCAAAGCCAATGACGGGCTTACCCTTGCCAAATTAAACCTGGCACAGCTTATCGGAAACAAAAATCTGGATTTTGATGTGGAAGACAACCTTACCGGGAATTTTGGACTGGTCAGCGAATCAGATATTGAAAATTCAATTGAAAAAAGGCCGGAGATTTCTATTTTATCCAAATCTGTTTCTGCCAATGAAATCCAGGAAAGATTACTGGAAGGAGACCGTAAACCCACGGTAGCGTTTTCAGGCTACGGTTTTGCGGGATTGGGAAAAAATGCCAATCCGGTGAACGGAAAAGATAATGTAAAAGGATTTGTAGGACTGCTGTCTGTCAATGTTCCGCTATATGACTGGGGAGCAAGAAAACAAAAGGTAAAAGAACAGCACTATAAAACAGAAGCCCGGAAAATAGAACTTGAAGAAGCCAGAGAATTATTGGAGCTGGAAGCGCAGAGCTCCTGGCTTGCCCTTAACCAGTCTGTGAAGAAAATTGAGCTGGCAGAGCGGTCAAAAAAGCAGGCTGAGGAAAATCTCCGGCTGAATCAGGACCGGTTTGAAGCAGGAACAGTTATCGGGGAAGAAGTCCTGAAAGCCCAGGTGCTCTGGCAACAGGCAAATACCGATATCATTGATGCCCAGACGGAATACAAAATAAATGAAGCCAATTATAAAAAAGCAATTGGAGAATACTAATTAAGGCGAGTTTCAGATGGAAAAGTATCATAAGCATATCGTAATAATCGGAGGCGGGCTTGCAGGGATCAGTTTGATCAGGTCCCTTGCCAACCATCCAACTCTGGGTGATGCCCTCAATATGCGCAATATTATTCTTCAAAGGCTGGAAAGTGCAGTGAAGCTGAAGGATGAAAATAGGCAGAAGAAAAACAGACAGATTAATTAAAAATGAATGAAAATGCAGGATAAACTTTATTCAATGTTTACAGATGAGGTTTCTGTAGATGAGATCTGGCAGCTTGTAACAGACGTTGACCATTGGAATCAGTGGGATTTTAATATAGAATATTCTTCAATGGAAGGGAATTTTTCAGTGGGGAAAAGTATTGCTATTAAAAGCAGGTTATTTCCGCAATCCGGAATAGCTGTTTTTGACAGTGATGAATGCCAAAAAAGCATTGTGTATTTATTGGTGTTTCCATTAAGTGATTTTTTTATTTCATATTTCTACAAAGAAGTGGAAAATGGGGTGAAAATTACGGTTACACTGGCTATACAGGGTATTTTGTCTCCATTCTGGTATTTGATTTATGGCAGAAATATCGCAAAGAATTTTCCTGAGGATATTAAAATAATGATTGACGAAACAAAATCCAGAAAACATAAAAAGATTTTTATCAATCGTTTTACTGAATAAGGATCAGCCATTAATTAGTCTTACAAGATCAAATCCATAAAAAATCCGTCTCAAAAATGAATACAAAACAGAAAATAAAGCAATCGGCAAAAGCCCTGATTTTCAGAGAAGGCAAATTTGATTTCAGGCTTTCCGACATTTCTGAAAAAGCAGAGGTAGCCCACAGTGTCCTGCACTATTATTTTAGAACCCGCATGCAACTCCTTTCAACCATTGAAGATGAAATGATCACAGAATTTATGGAAAATGGGAAAAGCTGGCTTATAAGTGATATACCTCTCAGGGAAAAAGTAGAACTGTATATTTCCTCATCATACCAGAGACTTTCTGTGTATCCTTTTGCAGACCTTTATCTTTTGAGCCGGATTAATGCTGAAATAGAGAGGTATTCTGAAGATTTCCGTAATGCGATTGTACGGTTTTCATCAGAAATAAAACAGGCAATAAGGATGAAAATTATAAAGAGCTATCAGGATCCTATCCATTTTATTATCAATATGATTTCACTCACAGCACACCCGTTCATATTAACAGGCTTTTTATATAAAACCTCGGTGATTAATGGATCAGAAGTAAGCAATATCCTGGAACAGCAGAAAAAGCTGATCATCAAAAATTTATTTGATTAAATGCAGACCTAAAGTTTCCGGCCTTTGTATTTCGATGTGATACCTACTGCAGTATTGGCCATGGGAGTTACATTCAGTGCATTGGAGATTGAAAAATTTGCAGAGAATCTTCAAAATCCCTTCCGTTTTGAAACATGAACATTATTTCTTCACATTAAAAAATATCATCATCATAATCAGATCATCTTATTTTTAAGCTCTTTATACTTTGAGCGTCCGATGGGCAGTATTTCGCCTGTTTTAAGTAAGAGCCCATACCGTGAACCGGGATTAATCAATATCTTTTCTGCCTGTTGAAGATTGACAAGGTAAGACTTATGGATACGTTCAAACCGGTCGGGAAGAAGTTGCTGCAAAAGCTCAAGGGATTTATCATGCAGTTCCTGCTGACCGTTTTTAAGGTGCAGTTCGGTATAAATTCCGGCGCCTTTAATGTAGATGACCTCTGTAATATTTACCAGACGGATCTGTCCGGCTCTTTTTACGGCCAGGTATTTAATGCTTTCATCCTGTTTTACTGCCGGGCTGATAAACCGGTTCAGAGCCTGAAAAAGCCTGTCCTGGTCGAATGGTTTCGGAACAAAATCAAGTACACCATAAGCAAAAGCATTGATCGCTTTATCGATATTAGCGGAAACAATAATCGTATGAAAAGAAGCAGCAACCATTTGTTCCAGTACCTCAAAACCATTATCACCGTTGAGGTTGAGGTCTAAAAGCAATAAGTTGGGAATTTGGGTTGTAATTTCATCAAGTCCTTTTTGAAGGGAATCACAAAGCGTAATCCGGGTAGGCTGATTCCCGAAAAATTCAGTGGTCATGCGCTGCAAACGCCGGGCAATGCGGGCTTCGTCTTCTATGATGAGTATATTCATGGTCTTAGAATTTGAATGGTAGATGCCCAACCGTACTCCGTAGCTCCGGAACTGAATTTCCAGTCTTGTTGGTAGCTTTCGGTCAGACGGGCCCTGATATATTTAAAGCCGTTTCCACCCGTCCGGTCTGTCAATATCTGCCGGTTTTTTGCTTTAGTTTCAAAAACATACTGATGAGCCTCTTTCGATACCGAATAACGGAGGATGAATTTAACGGCATTTCCGGACATTGGTTCACTATGGGTAATGCCATTCTCCAGCAATGTATGGATGATGGCAGGAGGGATGAGCTGGGTTTCATCAATCCCGGTCTGTTCCCAGATATAATTGATTTCCTTCCGGAATCCCATTACGGAAAGATGCTGTCTGCAGAGCTCAAGCTCTTTGGATACAGGGATCAGGGTCTGCTCGGAAATCTCGTTCATAATATCAAATTCTGCCGCTAATGCCTGTATGAAGCGTGATCCTTCTTTGGGAGATTCTTCCACCCAGTCCATCATGGAAGTCAGGGTATTTCTTAAAAAATGAGGCTGGATATTTTTTTTGAGCAGCTCCAGTTGTAGCCTTGAAGAAAGTATCAGAGCATTCTGGTGTTCAGCTTCGATGACACTGGTACGGATAGAATGCAGGTAAAGCATACACAAGACGATCAGGGTAAAGCTGATGAACAGCCCGAAGTCATAAAACATATACCTGTTTACCAAAGCGCTGAGCAGCAGCCCGGCCAGTACGATAAAACTTCCTTTCTCTTTTTGGATAATACTGTTCAGTACCACAATAAAAGCAGCGATCAACATGGCCAGACTGTAAAGCCGGGCAGTCAGGTCGTAATGCCCATAATTGAAAAAGTAAAGTAACAATAGTGTCAGCAGTAGGGCGGCCATGAGCCAGCCTCCCTTTTTAAAGTTGAACTGAATGATAAAATACCATGGAACCAGCAGTGCATTGGCGAAAGTCAGCCAGCCGATGATTTCCAGCCGGATAAAAAATCTGGAATAAGGAATAACCACATGGAATTTCAGATATTCCATGATCAGTAAAGTAAAAAAAAGCAGGCATATAGTTCCGAAAATCAGGATATCCCATTGCTTGCTCTTGCTGTTCATGTAAAGGAAAAAGTAATAGATCGCTGCAATGAGAAAGGCTCCGGCCATTAAGTTCATATAGGACATGGTAACCAATGGATGGGTCAATAATGTAGGGTAGTTTTCTATGCTAAAGCCAATGCCGCGCTGTATATGCGGAAGCAATGACTGAGAACTGCGCAGGGCAACCGTATGAGGACCCGGCGAAATCAGATGGTCTGGAATTCTGTAATAGCTGCTCTCGGTACCCGGTATTTCAGGCTGTCCGTTTTGGGGCACCTGTCCGTTTTTGCCAATGAGTACTCCATCCCAATAGACCTCAAAAGAACCAAAGGATATTATCTGGAGACCGAGAGGAAGTACCTCTTTTTCTACCTTGCGGAGCTCTAAATGTGTCCGTGACCAGAATATTTTATCCGAAGTATTCCCCCGGGCTTCCGACCAGTCTTTATCATTGAAATCCTTTGCCGCCCATGCCTTATTGTCACCTGTTTTATAGACAGGTACAGGGTCTTCATTGCTGATAACAGCAGGAACCAGGAAACCAAGAAACGTTAATAAAAATAAGAGATGCTGCATAATGTAAATATACAACGTAATACGCAAAATATGATGGCTGTTTAAAAGCTGATAGAGCTGTTCACATGTTTTTAAGCGAAATGGCTGTTTCCGCGCTTTAAATTTACATTATGAAACAGATCATATTAATCTTTGTGGTACTGATTACTGCTCAATATAGTTTTGCACAGGGATCAGAAATAACCGGTACAGTGCATGAAAAGCCGGATTTGCCTGTACCATATGTAACGGTAGTTCTAAAAGAAAATCCGGACAAACAGATTGCGGTTGTGATCACAGACAGTAAAGGAATGTTCCGCATGGAAAATATCCCGGCAGGAAATTACCATATCAGCTACAGCCTTATGGGTTTTAAAACCATTAATCAGCCTATGCAGGTCAGTACCGGTGCAGTAAAAGTCGGGACAATTGTTTTAGAGCCTGATGCAAAACTGTTGGAAGAAGTTTCTATGACTTCTCAACGAACATCCGTCAGCCTGAAACTGGATAAAAAAGTTTTCGAAGTGGGAAAAGATGTCCTCTCACAATCGGGAGCAGTAACCGACCTGCTGAATATGGTTCCCTCAGTGAGTGTAAGTCCTGTAGGTGCGGTCAGCCTTCGGGGAAATACTAATGTGCTGGTACTGATAGATGGAAGGCGTACCGGATTAACCCAGAGCAATGCCCTTGACCAGGTGCCTGCTGATCAGGTGGAGCGGGTGGAAGTGATCACTAATCCTTCTTCCAGGTTCGATGCAGCAGGCTCGGCAGGAATTATCAATATTATCCTGAAAAAAAATAAGAAGTCAGGCTTTAGCGGGCAGCTTCGGGTAGTGGGTGGTATTCCCAATGAAACCCGTCTTAGTCCCAGTCTGAACTATAAATCAAATAAGCTTAATTTTTTTGGAACCTATGGATTGAGACTGTCAGATTATGTAGGGCTGTATACGATGCGGCAGTCTACCGGGCTTTTGAATACACCGGTTTATCTGAACCAACGGCAGGATGAGAACAGGCATGATGATGCCAGATTACTTTATCTGGGAGCAGATTATCAGATCAACAACCACAATACACTTACTGTAGCATTTTTAAGGAATGCCACCAAAGACCATGATAAGACTAATCTGAGCTATTTGTACTCGGGGAAAAGCGGTTTGGTTGACAGCAGCCTGGTGCGTAACGGTGAATCATGGGAAAAACGAAGCTTTAATCAGCTGGAAGCAAATTATACCCGTACTTTTGAAAGGGTTGGAAAGAAATTTACCGTTGATCTGCAGTATGATTTCTGGAACAGCAGTAAAAACTGGAACCTGGCAACCGGCAAGCTTTTACCGGTAACCACTGTCTTGCCGGTAATCAGGACTAATTCAGCGGGCGGAAGCAAAGACTTTATGATTAAAACAGATATGATACAGCCTCTGGATAGCACTTCTGTATTGGAATTTGGGCTGAAAGCTGAGAATCGTAGCGTAACCAGCGATTTTATTGCTGAACAACAAAATGATGCCGGATGGGAGATCATTGACCAGATTGATAATCATCTGCTGTATAAAGAATTAATAGGAAGTGCTTATGTACAGTTTTCCGGGAAGGAAGGAGATTTCAGCTATCAGGCAGGTCTGCGGGGTGAGCTGACCCATATCGGGATCGAAGACCTCAAAGGGAATTATACCAATGATAAAAACTATAACCGTCTTTTTCCAACTTTAAACATCAGTTACCGCTTTAATGAAGGGACAACTTTGCAGGGCAGCTACAGCAAACGGATCAACAGGCCTTCTCTATACATGATTTATCCTTTTAACGAGTTAACTGATCTGAGCACCCGTTACGTTGGCAACCCGGACCTCAACCCATCGTATGCTGATGTATTTGAAGTGGCCTTTCTCAAAAACTGGAAGACCTTTACTTTTAACCCTACGTTTTACTATCAGAGGAACAGCGGTGTGATTGAAGATTATACTTACAGAGACGCCAAAGGACTGTTTATCAGTATGCCTGTCAATATTGATAAAGAAACACGTCACGGTTTTGAACTGTCACTAATGTACAATCCGGTTAAATGGCTGCAGCTAAATACCGAGCTTAACGTATTTCATTATGCCAAACAGGGAGCTTACCAGAATCAGAGCTTTGATTATTCAGGAAATACCCTCACAGCCCGCTTAAGTGCCCAGCTGAAACTGAAGAACAAACTTGCTTTCCAGACTGTTTATAATCTGAGGGGTGCCAATGCTACTGCGCAAACCCGTACAAATGCTTTACACAGCATTGATTTTGGATGCAGCAAGACTTTTTTAAAAGACAAAGCAACAGTTACATTTGATGTGAGCAACCTGTTTGACCTGAGAAAATCCGGCAGCGTGACGAAGGGAGCAGATTATGTGATTAACCAAACCAGTATTCCCAATGCAGCGCGTTATCGGTTAACTTTGGTTTACCGGCTTAATCTGAAAGATAATCAGACTGTCCGGCAGGCCAAAAGTGTTAACCGTGATTAATTTTTATTTTTTTCTATGTGCATTTGCAGTGAAGTCACAAACGCGGCAGGCTTTATTCATAGGAAACAGTATGCCTTATAATTTTCATACGACATGAAGCTAAGGCGAGGGCACATTACAGAAATACAAGGTCATCTATTAATTATGAATAGCTGACCTTTTTTATTTTACAGAATTTTTATTTTCTTTTTAAGTACAGATTTTTTACTTATTCCGATGAGATTGGGTTTTGTTGCTTTTGACTCGGATGGGCTTTTGTGAGAGGATTTCTGCCGGTTTAGAATCTTTTATCTGTAATCAATTTCACCTTTGGGGGAATTCCCCTGTTTTTTAAAATTCAGTTTTTTCCCTGAACGTTGATCTCTTTTTGTTTGAGAAATTTGTATCAATAAAAGTAATGAAAACAGCAGGTTACCTAAGATTCTGACTGCAATATATACAAAGTACAGGATCAGGGCAGAAAAAATCTTTGAAAAATTAAGACGATCAAAAACTAAATTTTAATAACCATAAAACAAAGTATATGTCAGATAAAGTAAACAGCCAGACTACAGATGCGGTAACGCAAACCAATGTTACAGTGCTTGGTGAATCGCCGGCACAAGCCATGAGTATGCTCTACCAGATGGCAACTCATGCCAGCGGGATTTCCATACAGAACTCAGTGACCAACCAGCAGAATTTAAATCAGCTTAACCCTGTAATTATTGCGGATGCCATTAACATCTTAAAGGGATAATTTAAAACCTTACAAAAATGGATACCAATACAAGTACAGGCCAGGCTACAAATCCTGCAGAGAACGCAGTAGTATTTGTAAACAACGAAGTATTAGCCCCGCCGGCTGCTTCTCCTATGATGGGAGCTGCGAAGATAATAATTGACCAGTCTACAGGGATGATGGTTCAGGATTTACAGTCCTTTCTGAAAGGTTTTGAACAGCTGGGGCTGATTGCATTAAGTAGATTGGCAAACAATTTATTAACATACGGAACTCCCAGTATGCCGCAAACAGGCGGAGGAAATGGGAATACGGAGGCTCAGGATACGGGAAAAGGAAATGAAATGATGCGGGATCTGTTTAAAATGGTAAGTGATTATGCAGAAGTGAAAACAAGAATTTCCACCACAATGTATACCACAGGTTCCGATCCGAATGAAAAGCAGAATACGGCCCCCTCAAATAATTTTTCCGATGAAGATCCTGAAAAAAAAAACATCTGACGCCACCGGCTTCTGACGAGGTTCCAAAATCAGAAGAAGGAGTGAGGAAACATTTCCCTTCATTAGATAAGGAAGACGAAAAAATCGTGCTGAAATCTATAAAACTGACTGAGCCGCTCGTAAAACCGGACATTCAGGAAGCTGTGATTGCAGCAGAAGAAACAGGACCCGGCCGGCCCATCGAAAAAAACATAACAACAAAACTAATTGACAAACTAAAAAAAATAAAAGATGAGTTATTCAAACGAACTTAAACCTGCTCAAATCTTAAACCTGCGTTCTTTACAAGAGTTGAACGAGAGCTTTTATCTGCTTCGGGAAAGTGATACCGCTTATTTCAGTATGAAGAAACCTGAAAATAATATAAACCGGGTCGTATTCACCCTGGAAACCTCCAGTATCAATATACAGCCGACCGTAAGGCTTGTAAGCTGTGTAAACAAGAATAAAAAATACGGCTCCTATCAGTCATTTGTGGTAGAGCCAAAAGATAAATCTACCGGGATTACCGTCGTCATGATGAAGCTGGATGATCCTAAAACCTTTTACTGTAATGTCCGGATACTTCCTTTGAATACATTAAACGATGTTGCCGATAAAGAAGCCGATTCAAAAATTCTGACCGTGAATCTGGAGAAAGCCAATGTTATTTTAAAAACCGATATCACAATCAGCCCTTCCAATTCAGGGGAAGCCATGTACAGTACCCACGATGTGGATGTCAACGGTATTTCTGACCTGGTAACCCTAAGTGAAATAACGGAGTTAAAAAGAGAGCTGGAATTTCAGGGAGCTAAATTAATTGCCCACTACTGCCAGGAAATACTTAGTGTCATTGTAAACGAAACTGCTGCAAACAGTGTGGCTATTCCTTTGCTGGCTGAAGATTATATTTTAGACCTTCCTTCAGATAAATTAAAAGAATTGCTTTCCGCGAATGTGATTGTAGGGAACTTATGTACTGAAATTGTAGGAAGCAACGTCATTAAAGACCTGAACAGAGACTGGATGGCAGCCAGCGCATTGATCAGCTATTTGCTTTAGATGCCTTCAGATGATTCTTAACTAAATACCATTTATACTTATGATTACGAGAAGAAACCGCAGTAAACCCGCTCCGGCTGACCCACCGGTACCGGAAGAGGCTGCAGAAGAAGCCACAGCGGAAGAGATCGTTCCTGAAGTTCTTGATGAGACTGTATTGCCCTTTATCATTAGTCATGAAGATGAAATCATCAATTACATCAAAGAAAAAGCCACTAAAGAAACCATGAAGTCCCTGGCACCTTTACTGGCAAAACTGGAAGAAGCCGTAAAACAGCAGCAAGCCGCTCAACCGGCAGTGACAGCAGCAAACTCCGGTGTAATGAACTATGCTGACCAGCTAAAAAGTATGCAGGAAATTTCCAGGGAGAAGATTAAAGCCAAAGAATTGAAGGTGGCTGAAAGAATCAATAAGCTACAGGCGAGAATAGCCGGAATGAATAAATAATACGTCTAACCAAAAAACTAAATTTCATGGAAAACAACAGAAACGAAGTCAATACAGAAGTGGTAGGAATGTCAGCTGCTGTTACTGCTGCAATGAATATGCAGGTAAGCGCACACTCTACAGGTTTAATGTTTGAACAGTCAGTAGCAAATCAGCAAAAGGATTTTCTGGTGACATTAAGCAATTCTGTAATGGGCTATAAAAAAGTGCTGGGGAGAAAGCTGAGATATGAAGAAGCCGTGGCACTGAGAAAAAGCCGGTTTGGTGATTAATCTTTTTACAATCACCAACAGAAAAAAATCATAAGATATATTACGGATGCGGTTTTTTTACCCTGTACACATCTGCCCGATACCTCAACATAGTTTTTAGTCAACATTCATCATCGTGCAGATTTTAGAAATGCTGTAAAACGTAAACAGGCAAACAGGTACTCTATCCATAAGATCACAAAATTTACAGCATGAGTACAGTGGCAGAACTACTTTTTCCAACTGATGTTGAGAATTTGATTACCGCATCCTTTTTCAGGAATTCAAACAATACAGAAAATATTCATTAAAATTTTTATTAACCGAGATCAGATCTCATCAAAAACTACAATTATGGCACAAACAGTTAGCCCACAGATCACAGATGCAGTGACGCAATCTAATGTAAAAGTGGTAGGAGAAGCACCGGCAGTAGCCTTAGGTAATGTCTATCAGGCAGCAGCTCACTCTACCGGAATCATGTTTGAAAATGCGGTAAACTCGCAGAATCAGCAGAACATTTTAGGACAGGCAGCCACTACTCAGGGCATTATGCAGATTTATAGCGTAGATACCATTGCAGATGCTATTTCTATAGCGAAGATGCTGAATGCTTCTTAACAGAATCCCGACTTTTAATAACAAAACAAAAACAATTATGGCAGCCGGAAAATCCGGTTGTATCTAAACTAATCATCAACTCATAAACAATTAAATTATGGCAACAACAGTCAATGAACAAATCACAGACGCGGTTACCCAGTCTAATGTAAAAGTGGTAGCAGAAGCTCCGGCAGTCGCTTTAGGTAACGTGTACCAGGCAGCAGCACATTCAACAGGAATTATGTTTGAGAATGCAGTAAATTCTCAAAATCAGCAGAATATCCTGAGCCAGGCAGCCACTACACAGGGGGTAATGCAGATCTACAGCATGGATACCATAGCAGACGCTATTTCTATCGCTAAAATGTTAGGAGCATCTTAACAAAAAAACAATAACCAATAAACAATCCCGGCAATTGGAAAGTCCGATTGCCTTCTTACCCAATCATAAACAAATTAAATTATGGCAACAACAGTCAATGAACAAATCACAGACGCAGTTACTCAATCCAATGTAAAAGTAGTGGCAGAAGCTCCGGCAGTCGCTTTAGGTAACGTGTACCAGGCAGCAGCCCATTCTACAGGAATTATGTTTGAAAATGCAGTAAACTCGCAAAACCAGCAGAACATTCTCGGGCAGGCATCCACTACACAGGGTATAATGCAGATCTACAGCATGGATACGATAGCAGATGCTATTTCTATTGCAACTATGCTGGGAGCATCCTAAACCCTTTTTTCTTCGCCGGAACCGGTAAATAACAGGGGACGGCAACAACAATCAATGTAACGAACAACCGGGATAGCAATATCCCACAAAAAAATTAAAAATCATGGCACAAACAGTTAATCCTCAAATTACAGATGCAGTTACCCAATCTAACGTGAAGGTAGTCGGAGAAGCCCCTGCGGTGGCCTTAGGCAACGTTTATCAGGCGGCGGCACATTCTACCGGAATCATGTTTGAAAATGCGGTAAACTCACAAAACCAGCAGAACATTTTAGGTCAGGCAGCTACTACACAGGGTGTAATGCAGATCTACAGCATGGATACCGTAGCAGATGCGATCTCTATTGCAAAAATGTTAAACGCTTCTTAATGGTGTGTTTTTAGAATTTTACCTGTCAGGGAGCACATTTTAAGTTCTCCCTGATTTTTAATGAACATATATTATAACTTAAAATCTATACAATGAAAATTTACAGATTTATATCAGCATTACAGACTAAGAATTATATCAACCGTACTCTTCACAAATGGTTTTACAACAATGGGCAACGGCAGTTTCCACCTATGCGGTTGTTCCGCTTTTTGTGGAGCTTCTATCCGTGGCCTGTAAACAACCGCCCTCACTTCTATAAAATTATAAAAGAGGTAGGGGATGTTTCGGAAAAAACAACGGTTCCTAAGTTTTATAAGTTTTTAACCAGTCAGATTAATTTTTTAGTGCCCTATTCCGTTTTGGGCGGAAATAATGAACTGTTTGGTCCGAGGATCAATGGAGGAATTGCCACTGCAGGCGGAGGCGGGCCTGTATTCACTGAAAATGATGACGAAAACTTTACTCTGAGAAACACTGCTATGGAGGGGCATATTTTTGAGGGTGGTGAAGTCAGTAGCAGGGTATATAAGGAAAATAATAAAGTATATTTAGAAGTTATAGGGTCCGGTGAAAATAATTTTGCATGGGTGAATGAGGTAGTAGGCAAGCAACTCTTTATAGGGCTGGCTGATTTGGCGGTCAATACATTTAATAAAGAATAATTATTTATCCAGCAGCACAATTTCATTGGCGTCTACAATATGGTTCTGTACGGCATAAATCACAAGACCAGCCATATTTTTTACACAGGTTTTGATCATCAGGTTGGTTTTATGCGTTTCCACTGTTTTGGGGGAGATGCACAGGCTGTCTGCAATTTCTTTGGTACTCATCTGCTGGCAGACCAGTTTCAGGACGTCTATTTCCCGTTCCGTCAGGTCATCCTTAGAATAGGCATGAAATTCCGGAAGTTTGTTGGATAATTGTTCCCGCATTACTTTTACCTGCTCGTCCGAAAAATAATGTCCGTTGCGGTATACGGTATTGATGACATTCAGTAATTCATCGAGCTCGATTTCTTTGGGCAGAAAAGCATGTGCCCCCATCTTCAGCATTTGTCCCATAAAAGACCGCCGGTAAAAGCTGGAGAGAACAATGATTTTAATTTCAGATTCCTGCCGGGATAATGCTGACATCACTTCTATCCCGTCACCATCTGCCATTCTCAGATCCAGAAGGAGGATATCTATAAAATCAGTATTGCGTTTACTAAGGAAGATATTCCCGTTTTTTGAGGTGTGCACCACTTCATACCGGTTATTTTTCTCAATATAATTTTTTAAAAGCTGTACAAAAAGTGAATCATCATCTACGATTCCGATTTTAATGCTTGTGTTTTCCATGTTTGTTTTTATTTAATAATGACACAAATAATAAATTTTGTTCCTTTTTCAGGTTGGGTTTTAAGTTTATAAGCCGCTTTAATCTGTTGGGCTCTTGAGTAAATATTTTTCAGGCCGATTCCGCCATATTTATTTCCGGCAACAAAGCCGCAGCCGTTATCTTCTACCGCCAGAACCAGATATTTTGCTGAGATCCGCAACGACAGGTCTATATGAGTAGCCCGGGCGTGTTTCAGAATATTGGTGACCAGCTCCTGCACGATCCTGAGGATATTTAATTTCACAGAGCTGTTGATGTGAATATCCTTTTTGATCCGATGATGATATGCAATTCTCATATTTTCATTCACTTGCTCAAGATAATCTGCAATGAGGTCACTCAGCTCAATCTCGCCCAGGTCAGGAGGTGTAAGGTTGTGTGATAATTCCCGGATGAGCTGCATCGACTTCTTCAGGTCAACATTCAGCTCATTAATATCCCGGTAGGCGCTGTTGAGCCGGATGAGGTTCAGGCGTGAGATGATATTGTCATGCAATTCCTCTGCAAGCCGTTTCCTGTCTTTTTCCTGCAGATACAGGGTGTTTTCCCAACATTCCGTCTGTGTGTTGCGTACCAGCTGCATCACTTTTCTTTTATTTTTCTTAATGCTTTTCATATAATTTACAACCAGTATTGTTATAAATAATGTAACCAGGGACAATATCCCGATACCTATCCATATCCATTCTACTAGCAAGCCCTGATTTTCCCAATTCGACATCCCAGATTAATAAAAGCAATATAAAAAGACCATAACAATACGCCTCTGAAAAGCCAGATGGGAGCTACCCAGGCCAGATGGTTGCTGATTAAAAAATTAAAGGTAGTGGAGATCAGGCTTTCAATCGAAAAGAACAAGAAGGCCAGTATATTTACAATCAGCAGGTCCCTGTCAGCTCTTGATTTCCTGATCACGTTCAGAAAATAAACCGCTGCAAAGCTGCAGATGATGACCGTGCTGATGATATTGGAATAAAAGGTAACAGATGTAATGTTTTGCACATACATCAGGTTAAAGATCAGGCACACGGTTGCATATACATACACGGTAAGCCTCACCAGGTGCGGGATTCTGATAAAATAAGTATTGTAAATCTCCGTCAGCATGATTAAGCTAAAAAACTGGCTCAATGAATAATTATAGGTGTTGAAGGTGTTCAGTTTCATCATACGGCTGATCAGGTCAGACAGTTCCAGGACAGATTCACCTGACAGAAACAGGAACAGTACCGTTTTTGGCTTTATCCCTTTCTTTACAAATAAGATCAGTCCCGTAAGCAGGGTTACATTGATGATAATCTGTAAATACAGGGATAAGCTGTTATAGGTAAGCATGGCTTTTGAGCAGAAGTTGGTAGTCTTCAATCGTAGAGATGGAGAAAGGTGGCCGCGGCGTTGAATAATCCTGGGCATCCTTGCTGATCTCGCTGATGGTGAGATCCTTTACGGTGATAATTTCTATGTGATAATCGGTAATAGGGCCTGTCACCTGGCTTTCATTGGTAAGCCCGAAAAAGCAGGTGCATAGCTGGTTGTCTGGAAGGTTCAGTCTTTCATAATCATCAAACGGAATGTAGATGAGCTGAAAAAAAGGCTGCGTTTTCTGTACTTTCAGCCATGGGCTGCCATACATATTCCATGTGAAGTTCCGGTAAATGGCAGATTCGGAAGAGATGGGTGGCTGTACTGTAAGGTCGGGATCAATGCCTGTAATCACATCAGGCGATTTGCGGGTGAATTCTTTCACAAGGATATGGCTGAAATTACTGTCTGCATCACTTTTAGAATCGATCAGGAAAAATTTAAGCACACCCTGGTCAATCCCCACATAGGCATGAATGGCCTTATCTGCTTCGTTGGCAAGGTTGTTTTTCCATTCTACGATTTCCGCTCCCGAAACGCTGAAGTGGGTTCCCTGGTTCAGGTAATTGAGAATCTCGGTTTCGCTCTCCTGATTTCCGTTCTTAAAGGCATCTGTAAGGATCTTCCATTGTTGTATGGACTGGTAAATAGCATCAATTTCCATGAATTATATATTTGTGAATGATAATAAATTATTGTTGAAATTTACAAAAAAAATGCATTTTAAATCACCCGATTTAGAAATGAAACACGAAATCAGTAAGCTTTGTTTAATATAGTCTTATAAGTAATAAAACCCCCACAATCATCTGCTCATCTGTAAAACCAGCGAGCGGCCTCACAAATATTTATCTCTTCCTTGGTTTAATTTATAAGTCTGATGATGTTATGGGCAATGATCATTCAGTACTATTTTGTGGCTCGTCAGTATATTCCTAAATTTGCCCTGTTGATTTCAAAAGATGAAGAAGACCATCCCTATGTATGATTTAAGCGGTATTTCCCAACATGGCATTGTTGTGGAAAGTATTGATAAACGTACCAAAAGCCCCGATGACAATCTTTTTGACAAAGGAATCCACAGGGACAGCCATTATATCTTCACATTTTTAGAAAGTGGGCATGTAAAAATGATGGTTGATTTTAAAATAGTAGAAACTCAGGAAGCTGCAGTTTTCTGTGTACTGCCGGGGCAGGTGCACCAGGGGCTGATGATGAAAGACGTTTCCGGATGGTTTCTGGGGGTGAAAGTAGATCTGGTTCCTGATTTTGTGAGGTATGTTTTTGAGGAATGCATGGTGGAGATACAGCCTCAGAAAGTTGATGCCGACAGGATCGAAAAGCTGAATACCTGTGCTAAAATGCTCCAGAATTACTGTACAGACGAAATGCTTTCTTCCAAAGAAGGCTTCTTCATTGTTCAGTCTTTGCTGAATGCTTATACCGGGATATTTGCCCACCATTTCCTGAACGAAAACAAACCGGAATCATCAAAAGAAAACCGGGCTTTGCAGCTCACCAGACAATTCAGGGTATTGGTGCGGAAAGAATTTAAAACCCTGAAAAGTCCATCACTATATGCTGAGGCCCTGCATATTTCTCCCGGGTATCTTACGGAGGTGGTGCGGAAAATCACCGGAAAATCTGCATTGTATTGGATTCAGAAGGAAATCCTGGTGGAAGCAAAAAGGCTGTTGGTTTTTACAAACCTTACGGTGAAGCAGATTGCCCATGAGCTGGGATATACAGATCATACCTACTTTACACGCCTGTTTTCTAAGCTTGAAGGGCGGTCGCCATCAGACTTCCGGGATAGCAGCCAGAAATAAAGGGATACCTCGAATTGTCCAATCAATTCCCTGAAACGGCTATCGTTTTATTTTTGTTTTGTGGCTTCCTTTGCTATAAAATTTTATATGTCAAGTTTACCCAAATGGCTCAATGATACATTGGAAAATGTTTTACCTTCCAAATTTAAAGAATGTACCGTCACCGAAACCGAAAATATTTCAGCTCATCTCCGCCGAATCCGTTTTGAAGCAGATCTCAGCGGGCTTTATTTTGCGCCTGTTTATGCGATAGGGATCAGGATCAATGAAAGAGATTTCCGTAACTATTCCCCGTTCAGCTTTGATGCGGAGAAAGGATGTTTTGATGTCGTGTTCCACCTGCATGATCGCTCAGCCGTTGGCTGTGATTTTATAAGCAGCCTGTCTGTAGGTGATGCTGTAAAGATTTTAATCCCGAGAGGGAAAAAGTTCTTCGATCCTGAAGCCAAAATTCATTTTTCTATCGGCGACGAAACCTCATTAGGAAGCTCCCTGTCTATAAAAGAAGCGGCTGAAAAACTGAACAGCTCATTCCTGTGCCTTCACGAGCTGGATGAGCCGGAGCCTCTCGAAAAGCTGGATCTATACGGATACCATATTCCCAAAAACAATATCGTGGATATCATCGAGGAATTAACCGATTTCCTGATTGAGGAAAAACAGGCCGTTAGCAATGATGAAATAATCTTCTATCTCACCGGCAACGGCGAAACCATGGCCGTGATCCGGAAATTTCTTAAAGGAAAAGGGGTAGCAGCAAAGTGTATTAAGTCGCAGGCGTATTGGATAGAGGGGAAAAGGGGGTTGTAGCGTATATACATTTTATAATATTATTTTGGTTATATAGCTTTCAGTTATTAATCTTTAGTTCTATAAGATATCAACTAAAAATGTTAATCTCTAAACCCCAAATTTTCTCTATATTTGCGCAAAGCACACAACATCATATGGAAAAGCTAAGAAATCTAAGAAAGCAGCGAGGCTACACTCAGGAGTATATGTCTAAAATATTATCTACGGATGTTTCCAATTATTCGCGGAAGGAGAGTGGCGATGTAAAGATATTTGATGATGAGTGGGAGAAGCTGGCGGCAGCATTAGATGTTCCGGTAGAGGAGATTAAGGAAGAAAGAACGGCAAATGTTGTAAATTTTAATGATACTTCAACTAATTCAGGGGCTTTTCTTAATAACTATTACAATGTTCCTAATCAGGTAATGGATAATCTCCAAGACTACATCAAACTGCTGAAAGAGCAGGTAGAATCCCTAAAACAGGAATTGGAGACATATAAAGCCGGGAAATAATCTGTTGAAAATACAGACTGTAAAATAGACAATACTGCTTCAATGGGGCAGTATTTTTTTGTGATAGCTTTTTCGTTTTTCTGTTCCGTTTTATAAATATTTTTCATCAAAAAAGAAGCAGGAACAAAACCTTATCATTCTGTTTTTAGAATCAGATGAATGCATGTTGAAAAATGCATAACTGGCTGTTTTTCGGTGTCTTATACTTGCTATATTTGATAGTACCAAACCAAAACACAGAACCTTATGGCACTAGACAATTTAATCAGTTTAAATCTTGCCGCAGCAGATTTAACGAAGCTGGATCAGGCGATCCTGGCTATTGAAACCGTACTGGTGGGGAAAACCATCAACCTTACCCCCGAAGAAAGGCAGCAGTACGGAAGCATCGCAGAGCAGAATAAGCTTTTTGTAAACAAAGTAAAAAACCTTATGGATCAGTTTCCGCAATACGTCCCCAACTTTCTGGATAAAGCGGAATTTGCCCGGGATTTTGTAGCCCGCGAGCAGGTAGAGCAAAGGCTGAATAAGCTGAGCTCACTCACAGAGCAGCTCTCTGATACCAAAGTACTTCTGGATCATGATAACTACCAGAATGCCATCACCTTTTACAGAAACTTAAAATACCTTTCAGGGGAAAATGTACCGGGAACCAACGTCATCTATGAAGATATGAGGCAGTTTTTTGTGACCATTACCCCCACCGCCACCCCCCAGGACCCCCCGAAGGACACCCCATAACCAGTAAAGCAAGTGGTGACGGGCGGTTCGGAAGTACCCGCACCCCCTTTCATAAGCTCCTATACCCCCTTATCTAAGGGGGTATAGCTACTTAAAAAACCCCTGTAGGTAGTTGGCCAAATACCCCCGGGCACTTCCAAACCGGTTGCAGGCACTTTGATAACTGCCTGCCGGGAGTTTGGGACCGGGTACAGGCACCTGGCCACCGGGCACAGGGGCTTGGGAGAGTGGCTGAAGGGAGTAAAGAAGTGGATGCATCTGCTTATTAAAGTATTTGAAGGGGTACTGTAAAAAATTATAGCTTCCCGTTGCCGTGAATTGAAATAAATCCTTATCATTGCTGTATGTAAAACGATACAGGTAATTTTGAAAGAGAAGGTGAGTATCGTAATACATATCAAAAACTAATACATCAATGAATTACTGGAAATTAGGATGCAGATGGTATTCAGGCGCACCGCTGTTTTTCAGATACCTGCTGGAGCAGGGGATTGTCATAAGCTGGATAGACAAATTTTTCGAAATTAATGATACCGTTCTTTTAACAGATGGCCATACCTCTCTGGGAATTGCAAAGGTGACCGGGGAGGGGATCCCTGTTTCAGAGCTGGATCAGTATAAGGAAGCGCTTCAGGCCCTGGAAGTACCGACGGGAGCTAACGGGCTCATTGTTTTCCGGGCAGCTATTGTTGAGCTGAAAGAAAATGAAAAGTTCAACTATCCGCTTCAGCAGGGGATACGCAAGATTCAGGCCCCAGAGATAAAGTCAAAAATAAAATCGTTATTACGAAGCAAAAAACAGTCTTTTGAAATGCAGAATACAATAGACCTACTACACTATAAAAAACAGATCATCCTCCAGGGCCCTCCCGGAACCGGAAAAACAAGACAAGCCAGGCTGATTGCAAAAGAGATGCTGGGGCTTCCGTCGGTAGAAGATTTGCAGGATCATCCGCAGTTTAATCTGGTGCAGTTCCACCCCAGCTATACCTATGAAGATTTTGTGAGGGGCATTGTGACAAAGCCCAACGAAGAAGGTGAAGGCATTATCTACGGAGCCGAAAATAAAATATTGGGGAAATTCGCAGCAGAAGCAAATAAAAACTTTTTAGCACACCAGGGAAAAACAAAGAATAATATTAATTTCCAGAATAAGCTGAATGTTTTACTCGACAAGATCAACGAAAAAATAATCAGCGGCTCGGTCTTTCCTTTTGGGG
>NZ_AKJY01000087.1 GCF_000282115.1 Chryseobacterium populi | reverse complement strand
TCCATAAGAGTGACTGTTTTTATGATTTTGTAGTCAACCTTTTTCAGGACGAGACAAACATAAAAAAACCCGCTTCCGGAAATCCGGAAGCGGGTTTTATTTATTTCTATCCTTATTTAAAATATCGCAGGATATTTCTGAGGATTGGTTTCATTGAACATCGCGTAGATTTTTTCAACCATATCATCTGCAGACGGCTTGCTGAAGTAATCCCCATCACTTGCATAAGCCGGACGGTGATCGTTCGCAGCGATCGTCAGAGGATCTGAATCCAGATATCTGAACGCTTTCTGTTTTTCTAAAATCTGCTGTAAGATAAACGCTGAAGTTCCGCCCTCCACATCTTCGTCGATTACAACCAATCTGTTTGTTTTCTTAACGCTTTCAGCAATCTCATTCGTCAAATCGAAAGGAATTAAAGACTGAACATCTATAACTTCCGCAGAAATTCCAAGTTTTTCCAGTTCTTCTGCCGCTTCCATTACAATTCTCCAGGTTGAACCGTATGTTACCAGGGTAACATCTTTTCCTTCTTTAGTTACTTCAATTTTACCTACAGGAACTGTGAACTCACCTAAGTTATCAGGCTGTTTTTCTTTTAATCTATATCCGTTTAAGCATTCCACGATTACGGCAGGGTCATCACTCTGAAGCATTGTATTATAGAATCCGGCTGCTTTGGTAAGGTTTCTCGGAACCAATACCAAAATCCCTTTTGAAAGATTCAGAATTCCGGCCATCGGAGATCCTGAATGCCATACGCCTTCTAATCTGTGGCCTCTGGTTCTGATAATTACCGGAGCTTTCTGGCCCCCTTTTGTTCTGTACTGTACGGTAGCAAGATCATCGCTCATTCCCTGCAAGCAATACAGGATATAATCCAAGTACTGGATTTCAGCAATCGGTCTCAAACCTCTCATTGCCATACCGATTCCCTGCCCAAGGATTGTCGCTTCACGGATTCCTGTATCAGCAACACGAATGTCACCGTACTTTTC
Source organism: Chryseobacterium populi (assembly GCF_000282115.1). Taxonomy (GTDB): domain Bacteria; phylum Bacteroidota; class Bacteroidia; order Flavobacteriales; family Weeksellaceae; genus Chryseobacterium; species Chryseobacterium populi. Next base: position 15,008 of record NZ_AKJY01000087.1, on the reverse strand, counting down.
CTGCATACCTTCTAATCCCTGGTTAACGTCACCTATATTTCCTGCATCTTCACCAAACACTAGAGTTTCAGGGTATTTTTCAAATATTTTATCAAAATTATTTCTTACCACTACTCTTCCGTCCACATCTTCAGAACTGTCTGAATAAACAGGTTTGATTTCTTTTACATTTTCAGCTTTCCATTGGGACTGAGAATATAAATGGGATGAATAATTATCTTTTTCTACTTCAAAAATTTCGTTGTATTTCTGCATCAATTGATTTCTTTCAGCAGAATGAATTCCTCTCGTAGCCAGCAAAGATTTTCTTACCAAATGGAAAATATCTTTCTTGGCTTTAGAAACTAATTTATTAAACTGAGCAATATAGATTTCAATCTCAGCATTCTGACTCTTAAGGTTTTCTACTAAAGGAAGTATAGACTGAGTAAGATCGGTAATTGTTCTCTGATAGTTTTCCCAGGCTGTTTTTTGTCCTGCTTTTACTGTTTTCTTCGCTTCCTCATCAATAGCGTCCAGCTCTTCTATTGTTGCAATGATTTCCTCTTTTCCTTCAATTTCTATTAAATAGTTTAAAATCCATTCTCTGAATTTTACCAGTCCGTCAAAATCAGCTTCCCAGCTAAGACGTTCTTCATTTTTATATCTTTCGTGAGAACCTGAAGTTGAATGCCCCTGAGGTTGGGTAACTTCAATTACATGTACTACTACAGGAACGCTTTCTGTTCTTGCAAAATGTTCGGCTTTTGCATAAGCATCCAGCAATGAAGCATAATCCCATGCTTTCACCTGAATAATTTCACAACCCTGGTTTTCACCTTCTTTTCTCTGGAAACCACTCAACATTTCAGCTATATCCGCTTTTGCTCTCTGATTTTTGGTAGGAACAGAAATTCCGTATCCGTCGTCCCAGATAGAAACAATCATTGGAACCTGAAGTGCGCATGCCGCATTCAGAGTTTCCCAGAAATGCCCTTCTGCGGTAGATGCATCCCCGATGGTTCCGAAAGCAATTTCGTTACCCCCGTTTGAGAATTTTTCAGAACCTTCAAATTTTACACTTTTATAAACCTTGGATGCCTGGGCCAATCCTAATAATCTTGGCATCTGACCTGCAGTGGGGGAAATATCGGAAGAAATATTTTTCTGATCCATCAGGTTTTTCCAACTGCCGTCTTTATTTAAACTTCTTGTTGCGAAATGGCCGTTCATTTGTCTTCCTGCTGATGCCGGCTCTCGTTCAACACTGGTATCAGCATATAGCTGTGCAAAAAAACTTTCAACTGTTAAGGCATTTATGGCTAGTGAAAAAGTCTGGTCCCTATAATATCCTGAACGGAAGTCTCCATTTCTGAAAACCTTCGCCATAGCCAACTGAGGAAGTTCTTTACCGTCCCCAAAAATCCCGAACTTAGCTTTTCCTGTCAATACTTCCCTTCTTCCCAAATAAGACATTTCACGAGAAATACGTCCTAAGGTATAATCTTCAAGTATCTGATTTTTAAAATCTTGAAAAGAAATTTGCTGTGTTTCAATATAGGTTGTCTGCATAGCTAAATATAAAAGTTTTTATGTCTTCAAGTATTTTGCTAATATACACTTTTTAAATTAATTTTAATTTTTATTAATCTTTTTTAAAAATTTGATAATAAAAAAAATTGTGCTTTATTTTGAATAAATTTGTAAATGATGGAAAAAAAATCACCCCATATTCTTAATGCATCGAGCAATCTTTTAGGTTTTTCACTGATTATAATCACCTCATTGAAAATCACTAAAATCAGTCAGAATACCTATTTAGACGAATTTGCAGGTCTTTCATGCCTTCTTTTTGCCTGCAGCTGCTTCTTTTCATTCTTAGCCATACGTACTCAAAATGAAAAGCGGGAAAACAGATTTGAAACTATTGCGGATTATTTATTTTTAATTGCTTTATTTTGCATTGTTTTAGCAGTACTTATTGTAACGATAAAGATTATTTAACAGAATATCATTAATTAATTTTATTTAATCTGAATAAATAAAATTAATTTCATAAGTTTATGTCACTAAAAAACGAAACCATTATGAAAAATCAACTTATTCTTTTATTTACTTTAATATCTTTTGCAATATATGCACAGATAGGTATCAATACCAACAATCCTCAAACTACTTTGCATGTGGATGGAGCCAAAGACAATGCGACAAGGGGACCCCTACAGCAACTCAACAGGCTAATGATGCTGTTGTAACTTCGACTGGAAATATTGGCATAGGGACAATAGTGCCAACAGAAAAACTTGATGTTGCTTCAGGTAGCATGCGCATTCGTGAAATAAATTCTAATGTAGGAATCGGGGGTATCGATAGAAATGTAGTTGCAGATGCAAATGGTGTTTTGAAAACAATTGATTTTAATGCTTATGGTTTATTTCATGCTCGTTTAGCAGGAGATCAAGTTTTTTCAAGCCCTGGAAATATTATGACTTTGCTATTTAATAGCCCTCTTTCAACTTCACCTTATTATTCATATAATACAAGCACAGGAACTTTAACTTTTAACCAGGCTGGTAACTATTTAGTTACTCTTCAAGCAGGCTTTGCAAATATGGCCGCTGCGGGAACTCAATTGACTTTAGGTGTCAGACCCGTTCCTGATGCCAGTTATTTAGCAAGAGGTACTCATTATGCGGCAGTCGCTCCAGCCAGCGCTACTATCGGTGAATTAATGAGTTATACAACTCTTATCATTGTCCCTGCTTCAGGTTACCAGGTTCGCTTTACTACTACATCTAGTGGTACTTTTACTGTGTTAGCAACAGAATCCGGAGGAACAGGCTCGGGTAATGTCACCAATGTCACCATACAAAAAATTTAACCTTAAAAATAAAATCGAGATCATAAAAAGATCTCGATTTTATTATTTCTTGTTTCAAAATTTTCTTTCAATTACATAATCAAGCATATTATGCAATGATTTCCTTGCCTCAGAATCGGGAAAATCATTCAGAATATCTTTGGCTTTCTGCTGGAAATCTTTCATCACTTTAACAGCATATTCCAGTCCTCCTGAACTTTTAACAAAAGCAATCAGTTCTTTCACCCTTTTCTGATCATTATTATATCGTCTGATGGTATTAAAATAATGTTTCCGGTCGGCTTCGTTTGCTGCTTTTAGGGTATGAATCAAAGGCAGGGTCATTTTCTGCTCTTTAATATCAATTCCTACGGGTTTTCCAATAACGTTTGAACTTAAATAATCGAAAAGGTCATCTTTAATCTGAAATGCCATCCCGGTATACGTTCCGAAGTCCATCATTTTTTTTGCCAGTGTTTCATCAGCGTTATTTGATAAAACACCAATTTCACAGCAGGCAGCAATCAGAGTGGCTGTTTTCTGACGGATAATTTCATAGTAAACCTCTTCGGTAATATCTAATTTCCTGGCTTTTTCCAGCTGAAGAAGCTCTCCTTCAGACATTTCCCTGATGGTTCTGGAAATTACCGCAAGCAGATCATAATCTTTATGGTCAGTAGATAATAAAACCGATTTTGATAACAGATAATCTCCTACCAAAACCGCAATTTTATTCTTCCATAAAGCATTAATAGAGAAAAAATTACGTCTTTTAAAACTTTCATCCACCACATCATCATGAACCAAAGTAGCGGTGTGAATCAGCTCAATCATAGAAGCACCACGATAGGTCTTTTCATTTACCTCTCCTATCAGCTTTGCACAAAGAAATACAAACATAGGACGCATCTGTTTTCCTTTAGTTGTAACGATAAAACGAGTTACTTTATCTAATAAAGGGACTTTACTCTGCATTGATTCATAAAACTTCTGTTCAAAAAGTTTCATTTCCTCATTGATCGGTTGCTTGATTTCTTCTACGATATTCGCCACAATCTGTGAATGATGGATAAATAATTATTAATTCTCACAAAGATAATTTTTTTCAGTCAATTTTAAGAGAAATTAATCTTCCAGTTTTTCTTTTGGAACGAAATACAAACTCTGCTTTGCACCTCCCAGCGGAGAATTGAATTTTTCACCTGAAATATACACTCCTTTTTCGTCTGCTGCTACCCCTTCAATCTGCCCTAATGACAAAGAACTTCCTAAATAATAATGTTTTGGTCTTTCCTTAAAAAAAATACCGGGTTCTGTTTCTGTAAAAACATCTAAAAAGACTTCCGTTTTCTTTGTATATCCCACCAGATAAAGCTTTCCTTCAAAATATGATGCATCCGTAACTACAAAACCTGTTTTATATGCTTCTGTTTTTTCAGCGATCTGCTGATCTGAAATTTCAGGATTAACGGTATAATGAGTAACCGATTTTGAGGCCCATTCTTTGGTGAAAATATGCAGCTTCCCGTTGAGATAAATCATGGCTTCTGCATCAAAATCCGTTTTTAAATTTTTCGGGCTGAAATCTGTCTGGCCGGGATAATAATATGAAATCGTTTTTATGGTATCATTATTCAGGGTATTGTTGTGGAAAGAAATTTTATAAATCTCAAGGTCCTGTCTTGTTCCGCTGTTATTTCCGATATCTCCGATATAGAAATATTTTCCGTCATTCGCTAAAGCTTCCCAGTCTTTATTTTTCACAAAAACATTCATAGCTTTTATAATCTCTCCTGAGGTTTTATCAATTTCAAAAAGTTCCGGAGCATTCCCGCTATCGTTGAAGCTATACAATTTTCCGTTAAAAAAATTTAACCCGGAAGATTCTTTCAGCCGGTCGCCAAGATCATTGATTTTATATTTTTTAATTTTAAGAAAAACAGGCTGCTGAGAAAATACAGACTGAAAAATAATAAACGCTAAAAGCAGGAAAACCTTTTTCATGGAGTAAAAATAAAATTTTCTTTTTTAACATAAGCTGCATAAGTGTTTTAAAAACATCAGATTTCAGGGTGAGTACTTTTTTAACCACAAATTTACACAGATCTTATCTAAGATTCATAACGAGTAAAATATCCCGTCACTTCGGGTATCGCAGAGAAATGAAGCGTATCAAGAAGTCTCCCCAGTTTTTGTATTAAACCAAACCGCCCGGTTTCTGTTGTTTCCCAGCCTGTTTTTCCAGATGCTCTCTTTGATATTGGCGCACGGTTTTTCCGGAACCATCATGCCTCCATCCCGGGGAATTAAAAAGATAATTGATCCTGTCTGAAAATTTCAGTCCGGGTTGACTGAGATCTTTCCAGATTTTCCTCCATTCGTAGAGTAAGACCGTATCAGGCCTGTTGTCGGGCATTTTCGGATAAATCCCATATTTTACGGGGACATTGGGATCTTCTTTTTCAAATGTTCCGAATAGTTTATCCCAGATGATCAGACACATTCCCATATTCCTGTCGAGATATTTGATATTGCAGGCATGGTGAACACGGTGATGGGAAGGCGTTACCAGAATATATTCTAAAATTCCCATAGTTTTTACTGTCTGGGTATGAACCCATGTACCATAGACCTGTCCTAATGCATAAACTACCATAATATGCCATGGACTGAAGCCTAAAAAAGCCAGTGGTGAAAAATACAGATACCTGTAAAGAGGCTGTAATACCGGACTTCTGAAACCTGTTGTCAGATTAAAGTATTCCGAATTATGATGGGTGATATGTACTGCCCAGAAAGCTCTTGAATGGTGGTCTACATAATGAAGGACATAGTAAGCAAAATCAGTAATGATAAAACAGATCAGCCAGTACCAGAGGGTAAAATCCCAGGAGAAAATCCGGTGATTGTAAAAGAAAAACATAACTCCCATCGCAAAAACCTTCATCATAAGATCTAAACCGAAGTTCAGCAATGCCAGATAGATGCTTGTTGCCACATCTTTTCCATTATACAGCTTAGCCTCAGAAATGTGGCTATAGATCATTTCAGCTAATATAACAGTAGTATGAAAAGGAATTGCCCAGGCATAAACATTCTCTAATCCGTCCTCACCTAAAAAGTAATCCGTCATTACTTATCAATTTACTCAAAGATAGGATTTTAAGAAATCTTTAAGAATATTTTTTGTTTTTTTTAATAAAATTTTAATCTGCTGTTTTGTTGGCAAGCTGACCGCAGGCTGCATCAATATCCCCACCCCTGCTTTTACGGATCATAACGGTGATTCCTGCATTTTCAAGCTGGCGGACATAGTTTTCCTCTGCCTGTTTGTTGCACTGATCGTATTTTCCGTCCCCGATCGGGTTGTACTGAATTAAATTAACTTTTGACGGAACCTGTTTACAATATTTAATTAAGGCTTTAATATCTTCATCGCCATCGTTAATGCCTTTCCAGACACAATATTCGAATGTGATGACAGAGCCTGTTTTTTTGTACCAGTACTGAAGGGCTTCCATAATATCCGTCAACGGAAACTTATCCGAGAATGGCATAATTTCGTTACGCTTGGATTCGATCGCTGAGTGAAGAGACAGGGCAAGCTTCACACGCAGCTCGTCATCAGCAAGCATTTTAATCATCTTTGGAATCCCGGATGTGGAAACGGTAATTCTTCTCGGAGACATTCCCAGACCTTCAGGCTGGGTAATTTTACGGATGGCTTCCACTACGTTTTTGTAATTCATCATCGGCTCTCCCATTCCCATAAAAACGATATTGGTAAGAGGCCTGTCAAAATACATTTTGCTCTGGCTGTCAATTAAAGCAACCTGGTCTACAATTTCGGCAACTTCAAGATTCCGCATTCGTTTTAATCTTGCCGTCGCACAGAATTCGCAGTTGAGTGAGCATCCGACCTGTGATGAAACACAAGCCGTTGTTCTGGTTTCTGTAGGGATAAGCACTGATTCTACCAATAATCCGTCGTGAAGTTTTACTCCGTTTTTAATGGTTCCGTCCGAGCTTTTCTGAAGAAGATCCACAGAAACAGGATTAATGGTATATTCTTCGGAAATTTTCTCACGGAGAGATTTCGAAAGATTCGTCATTTCATCAATCGAATGGAGGTTTTTACTCCATAACCAGTCATAAACCTGTTTCGCACGAAACGGCTTTTCGCCTAAAGTCAGAAAATAGTCTTTAAGCTGGTCTAATGATAATGTACGGATATCTTTCATTGTTGTAAAAAGTACAAAGTAAAATGTACAAAGTAATATGTCTGAAGTATTTTTTAAATTTTAACAGCTAAAAAATACATTATACCTTGTACATTTTACATGATACATAGCTTATAAAATTAACATGGCATCACCGTAAGAATAGAATTTATACTTTTCTTTTACGGCTTCTTCATACGCATGCATTACAAAATCTCTTCCTGCAAACGCCGCAATCATCATCAATAAAGTAGATTTTGGAGTGTGGAAGTTAGTGATCATTGAATTGGCAACTCCGAAATCGTGAGGCGGATAAATGAATTTATTCGTCCAACCGTTGAATGCAGAGATTTTTTTGTTTGATGAAACTGAAGTTTCCAATGCTCTCATGGTAGTGGTTCCTACTGCACAAACTCTTCTGTGTGCATCTACCGCTCTGTTGATAATGTCAGCATTTTTCTCATCGATGATGATTTCTTCAGATTCCATTTTATGCTTAGAAAGATCTTCTACTTCAATCGGGTTGAAAGTTCCCAAACCAACGTGAAGCGTTACCTCAGCAAAGTCGATTCCCTTAATTTCCAATCTCTTCATCAGATGTCTTGAGAAGTGCAGACCGGCAGTTGGAGCAGCTACAGCACCTTCAATTTTAGCATAAATGGTCTGATATCTTTCAGCATCTTCCGGCTCTACTGCTCTTTTGATATATTTCGGAAGCGGAGTTTCCCCCAATTCTTTTAATTTAGTTCTGAATTCTTCGTAAGAACCGTCAAACAGGAATCTCAAGGTTCTACCTCTTGAAGTTGTGTTATCGATCACTTCAGCTACCAAAGACTCATCTTCAGTAAAGAATAATTTATTACCAATTCTGATTTTTCTTGCCGGATCTACCAGAACATCCCAAACACGGGTTTCTTTATCAAGCTCTCTTAAAAGGAAAACTTCGATTTTAGCCCCTGTTTTTTCTTTATTTCCATACAAACGTGCAGGGAAAACCTTGGTATTATTGAAAATAAATAAATCATGCTCATCAAAATAATCTACTACATCTTTGAATAATTTGTGCTCGATAGTTTCTGTTTTTCTATCAAGAACCATTAATCTGGCTTCGTCTCTGTGCTCTGATGGGTGTTCTGCTAGTAATTCTGCAGGAAGATCAAAATTAAAATCTGATGTTTTCATTTTTTAAATTACGGTTTAAAAATTTAATACAATTACAAGGTGTAATTTTCGAGGTGCAAATATACGACATTGAATACCCCTTTGTCAAGTATTATTTAACAAAGACTTTAAATGGTTAAAAATTACCAGCCTCACGCATTCAAAAAAAATGTAATTTGGCGGTTTAAAAACAATTACATATGAGCAAATATTCATTAGAAGCATTCGTCAATGAAACCAGGGAGAATCCACAGGAAAGAGATTATTTTGAGCTTGAAAAGCCCCAGCTTCTGGAAATTAATCTAAACAACCAGTCTGTATGGACCAAGAGGGGAAGTATGGTAGGCTACGTTGGGAACATCAACTTTGAAAGACAGGGAATGATGTCCGGCGGCTTGGGAAATCTCTTAAAAAAAGCAATCAGTGGCGAAGGATCTAGGCTGATGAAAGCTGAAGGAACCGGAAAATTATATGTTGCTGATTCCGGGAAAAAGGTTCGTATTCTTTATTTAAACAATGAAACGGTATGTGTCAATGGGAATGATGTTTTGGCCCATGAGCAGAGTATCAAAAGCGATATTACCATGCTGAAAAGTATTGCAGGGGTCATGTCGGGCGGATTGTTCCAGGTGAAGCTTTCAGGAACAGGACATATTGCGGTTACAACCCATGGAGATCCTTTGACGTTGATGGTAACTCCGGACAGTCCGGTTTTCACAGATCCCAATGCTACGGTAGCATGGTCCGGAAACCTGAGCCCGGAATTAAAAACCAATGTATCTTTCAAAAGTCTGATCGGAAGAGGAAGCGGAGAAGAATTTCAGATGAAATTTTCAGGAAACGGATGGGTATTGATTCAGCCTTATGAAGAGGTATATACGATTGAAAAATAATCCTGCCTATAAGCATCCAGTTTTTAAAACGTACATATCCATGAAAAACATAATAGCAGGGCTGTTGTTAATGGCCATGCCTATAGCTCATGCGCAAATACAAAAGGTTGAAAAAGTCATTGATTCCTGTGTAAAAAAAGACAATTTCAATGGAGCGGTATTAATGGCCAAAAACGGCCATATAGAATTACTTACCTACAAAGGTTTGGCCAACAGGCATTATGACATTAACTTTTCTGATGAAACCCGGTTTCATATTTTTTCCCTTACCAAAACTTTCACTGCTGTACTGATCATGCAACTGTATGAGAGAGGAAAAATAAATTTAGATGCTCCCATCTCAACATACTATCCGGAGTACAAAGGAGAAGCCGCAAAGAAAGCGACAATAAGAAACCTTCTCACCTACAGCAGCGGAAGGGAAAATAAAGATATAGATTCACCGGAACATATTCATCAGGCTTATGATAATACCATCTGGGATCTGGACGCTTTCATCACCAGTTTTCTATCCGGAAAACTGGTTGACAAACCGGGAACAAAATTCAGCTATAACAACGGAGATTATATACTGCTCGGAAAAATAATTGAAAAAATGTACAACAAACCTTATGAAAAGGTGCTTCAGGAGCAGATCTTAAAGCCTCTGAAAATGCAGAATACCGGATTTCTGCATCATAATGACATCATCAAAAATCTGGACGAGGGATATACCGCAGACGAATCTGATCCTTTTGCCCTGCATATGCCAACGAATGCCTACATCGATAATCTGTATTCAGCAGGAGCAATGTATTCTACTCCTAAAGATTTACTGATTTTTGATCAGGCTATATTCAATCATACCCTGATTAAAAAGGCAACTCTGGATACCATGCTTACCCCCAATAAAAATCTTGAGGATACCGCATTGGGATTCTGGGTTTACCCTAAAAAATTCGGATCTGTCAATACTTTATTTGTTGAACGTCAGGGAGAAGGATACGGACACAGTGCCAACTGGGTACATTTGGCTGATAAAGGGATCACCCTGATTATTCTATCCAATACCAAAGACATCAAATACCTGAATACAATGAGGGGAAGAATCCTTAATGCTTATTATGGGCAGTAAGAAGAGAAAATTAATTTTAACACAAGAGAAATTACCTCTCCTCCCGATATTTTAATATCTTTAAAATAAAAAACCTCATCTATGGATAATTCCCGCAGAAATTTCATTAAAACAACGGCATTGGCTACTTTCGGAACTCTTGTTTTGCCGCATTCTTTATTCGCTTATTCTGACAACTTCAGACTGGATAAAAAAGTCCGGGTAGGATGTATCGGGGTTGGCCTCCGCGGGCAGGAGCATGTAAGATTACTGGCTAAACGGGATGATGTGGAAATTGTCGCATTTGCAGATCCGAGTAAAACAATGCTCTCGGCTTCCCAAAAGATTTTAAAGGATAATAATAAGCCTGTTGCCAGGGAATTTTCCAATGGAGATTATGATTACCGGAATTTATTACAGCTGAAAAATATAGACGCCGTAGTAATTGCTACCCCCTGGGAATGGCATCTTACGCAAGGTGTGGAGGCCATGCGTGCCCGGAAGATTGTAGGGATGGAAGTTTCCGGAGCGATACAGCTTGGCGACTGCCGGGAGTTTGTAAAGGTATATGAGGAAACCAAAGTCCCCATTTTCATGATGGAAAATGTATGCTACCGAAGAGATATTATGGCGATACTCCATATGGTACGTAAGGGAATGTTTGGTGAACTGGTGCATGGAAGAGGCGGTTATCAGCACGATCTTCGCGGGGTTTTATTCAATGACGGAATTACACCCTACAATTCTGGCGTTGAGTTTGGTGAAAAAGGATTCAGTGAAGCAAAATGGAGAACCGGACATTATGTAAAAAGAAACGGTGAACTTTATCCTACCCACGGGCTTGGGCCGGTTGCTGTCATGATGGACATCAACCGCGGAAACAGATTAACGAGATTATCTTCATTTTCATCGAAATCACTTGGTCTGCACAAATATATTGTGGAGCATCCGAAAGGTGGAGAAAACCACCCGAATGCCAAAGTAAAATTCAACCAGGGAGATATTGTAACGACTCAGATTGCCTGCGCCAATGGGGAAACCATACTTCTAACCCATGACACCAGCCTGCAGAGGCCTTATGATCTGGGATTCAGGGTACAGGGAACAGATGGGCTGTGGCAGGATTTCGGTTCGGGAGGGCCGAGCCAGGGACATATTTATTTTGAAAAAATAATGAATCATACCCACAAATGGGATAATACTGAGAAATGGCTGGGTGAATATGACCATCCTATGTGGAAGAAATTTGAAGGACAGGCCACAGGAGCCGGCCATGGCGGAATGGATTTCTTCGTAATGAATACCTTTATTGAATGTATCAAACGAAATATCGAATTCCCGATGGATGTTTATGATCTGGCAACCTGGTATTCCATTACGCCACTCAGCGAAAAATCAATTGCTAAAGGTGGGGAAGTAGTTGATATTCCTGATTTCACCAACGGACAATGGAAAGACCGTAAACCTGTATTTGGGATGACAGATGAGTTCTAAGAAAACGCTTCTCATATTAGCAGGCGGTTTAGGAAGCAGGTATAAAGGCCTTAAGCAGATAGACGGAATAACAGACAACGGCTCACCCATTATGGAATATTCTATCTATGATGCTTTAGAAGCCGGCTTTAATAAAATAGTCATTGTCATCAACAGATTTATCCCGGAAAATTATAAAGACCGCTTAGAAAATATTTCAAGGAATAATAATTTTGAACTGCAATGGGTCTATCAGGAAATGAATAGGTATGTTCCTGAGAATTTTGATCATTCAGAACGGCAGAAGCCCTGGGGAACGGCACATGCCGTACTTTGTGCCAGAGAATTTATCCGTGAGCCTTTTGTGATGATCAATGCGGATGACTTTTACGGAAAAGAAATCTATCAGCTGGCTTCAAAAGAAATAGATCTTCACCATATTTCAGATTCACAATTTGAGCTGATCGGATATCCTCTTTATACAACCTTAAGTGATAACGGAACGGTTGCCAGAGGGATCTGCTCTTTAGACCCGGAAAATTATCTCATCCATATAGAGGAACAAACCTCGATCCGGAAGGAAAATAACCTGATTGTTTATACTGAAAATGGGAAAGATATTGAAGCAGATCCTGATACTCTGATTTCTATGAATTATTTTGTTTTCCATCCTGTGATCTTTAATTCATTAGAGGTTTATTTCAGAAGTTTTATTTCGTCAAATCCTCTGCCTCATCAGGAATTCTATATTCCGTCTGTGATACAGAAAATGATTAATGAAAGAAAAATAAAGGTGCTGGTAAAAACTTCACCTTCTCAATGGATCGGAATGACGTATTCCGGAGATAAAAATATGCTGAAAAATTATCTTGAAACCGCGACCCAACTCAAAAGATATCCGAAAGATTTATGGAATTAGATCCTGTCATCCGAAAGTTTATTGATACCGGAAATTATACGGTCAGCCCCATTACCAATGGACTGATCAATACAACTTATTGTGTAGAAAACAAAGACAGCCGGGAGAAATTTATTCTTCAGAAAATCAATGAAAATGTTTTTAAAAAACCTGAAAACATCATCAATAACCATCTCAGGATCAATACTATTCTCAGATCCTGCGAGTATCAACTCCGGATCACAGAGCCAATACCATCTCTGTCAGAAGAATTTTTAATAAGGGATGAAAACGGAGCTCCATGGCGGATGTTGAGCTTCATGGAAAACAGTATTACTTTTATCACAGTCCCTTCCGTACAAACTGCTTTTGAAGCGGCGAAAACTTTCAGTTATTTTCTCGCCCTTGTCAATACTGAAAAGCTTCCCGACATTGAAGATACCCTGCCCGATTTCATCAATTTTGAAAAAAGAATTACAGATTATCAACATTCATTAAAACACGCCGCTCCACAATTCATGGAAAATGCCAGAACAGAGATAGAAATAGCCAACCGGCTTCTGAATCTGCCTGACCGGTGGATTGAAATGGAAAAAACAGGCCAGCTTCCCAAAAGAGTTATTCATGCCGATGCTAAAATCAGTAACCTCCTTTTTGATGAAAATCATCAGCCACTTGCCGTCATTGATCTTGATACCGTGATGATCTCTACCCTTCTCTATGATTTCGGAACCATGATTCAGTCATATACCAATACCACGGATGAAGATGACGGAAAAGCAAAAAATAATTTCAATGCTGAAATTTACCATGCTGTAAAAGAAGGGTTTCTCTTTCATTTAAAAGAAAAACTCAGTCTGGAAGAAGCTGACAACCTTGATTATGCTGCACAGACAGCAATTTACATCCAGGCTTTACGCTTTCTGACTGACTATTTGGACGGAAGCATTTATTATTCCACTAAATATCCTGGCCATAATTTAGACCGGACTAAAAACCAGCTGGAACTTTTAAAGGGATTGAATGGGTATTTGGAAAGTAATAAAATTTGAGATTTTTATTCTTCAAATTCAGACCAGTTTTCAAATTCTCTCATAACTAATTTTTCCGGTATTTTTAAAATCAGATTTGTCTTCTGAATTTTTGTTACTGCCATATCAAAAAAATATCCGTTGGAATATTCTAAATGCATTTTCTTGATGATATATTTGGAATCTGGATCTAAGAGTTCAGCCAATTTTTCTTCTATTTCATCACATCTCCCATAATCTGCATGTATATTTAAATAGTTAAAATCCGACTTTTCCAGATTAACTAAAGCCGTGAATTTTTTCTTTTTCTTTTTTTCGTCTTTGAAAACAATAATTTCATAACGTAGAGAATCTACTTTAGTAATTTTAAAAACATTCGCTTTGTTGGATTCATTAATTTTTTTTCTTTTCTCAAAATCACTGGAATGCGTATATTCAAAAGAAAGCATATTATTCTTCTGATCGACTTTGAAAGAATGCCTTAATTCTTTTCCTTCTTCAAAAATATAAGCTCTTGTTTTATTGTTAAAGCTTACCAAATCTAAAATAAATTTATTTTTAGAATCATAAAAAGAATTACTTATCCACTGTTCTTTTTCAGGCTTAGTCCGGTTTGATACTTCTTCTATAAAGTAATCGAAATGGTATTCCTGAGAAAAGAGATTCGCGAAAATTAAGCAAAGTAATAATAGTATCAGTTTTTTCATAAATGTATTTCTATTTTCTTCCACTCTTCCAGTTTCTTTTCAAAGGAGATTGTGTGAAGCGGGCTTGTTGATGGCAATAAAAATACAGGAAGCTGATCATTCTTTCCTAAAATTTTCTGCAGGTTTTTATAAGATTTACCACCGTTACAGAAAATAACTTTAATATTGGGATATTCCTCCAGCAATTCTGCAATCTGACTGGCTTCTTCATTTTTAATTTCAGAATCAAGGCTTCCTTTTCTTTCGCAGGAATCGATGACATCCCACACAGCAATATGATATTTCTTTAACATATTAATTCTTTCTGCATACTCTTCAGTAAATTCTTCATTGAACAATTCAAAAATAATGGGCCAGAATTTATTTTGCGGATGGGCATAATATTGCTGTTTTTCAAGAGACTTTACTCCGGGAATCGAGCCTAAAATTAAAATCCGGGAAGTATGGTCTATAAGCGGTGGAAATGAGGAAATCCTGTTTTGCATGGCTCAAATATATAAATTTTGGATAAACAAACTGCAAATTAGATTTAAATGCAAAGGGCGTAAAGAATTTTTACAGAATGGCTGTATATTTAAGAGCACAAAGGTGTTAACACTTAGCAAGGGAAGACTATTCTATTTTACAGTCTTGCGGGTCGGGATGATGTCGTGGATAATAATTCACTTAAATAATTTGTGTGATCCCGTGATC
>NZ_AKJY01000086.1 GCF_000282115.1 Chryseobacterium populi | reverse complement strand
TAACGTGAGTTCGATTTAAGCCGCAATTAATCTATCTTGATCAATGATGTCAGACCAAGTATTAATAGATGGTTTTTTATCGAAAAAAGAGTAAGCCACTAAAGCGGAAAGAATATTGAGTACGAAGTTATCAAAGCTTCTGTGTCTGGTATGTTCTATCTGGCAAATATTCTTAAGTTCATCGTTGACAGACTCAATCAAAGCTCTTTTACGAAGCATTATTTTATCCTGAAGCAACATCAGGGAGTTCTTCATGTTTTTCTTTATTTTCGTGATTAAATGGACTCCGTCGATAAAGAGTTGTTCAAACAAATCTTTTCCGATGTAGCCTTTGTCTCCAAAGAGTTTTCCGAAAATCCATTTGTGCAAATCCATACTTTTCAGCGGTTCCCGGTCGTCTACATTACCCGTTGTCAGAATAAAATCTAAAATCTCACCCTTATCATTGATAATCAAATGAAGCTTAAATCCATAAAACCATCCCAGAGAACATTGCCCTTTTTGTGCTATGTTTTTGAAAGTTTTATGCTGTTTTTCTCTTTTTATATGACACGCTCTGATTGGTGTCGAATCTATGAAGGAAATACCTGTACATTTTCCCAGACACATCATTTTTAGGAAAACAGCCATCGGAACATTTACCTTCTTTTGTAATTCTACAAAACGATTGTAGGAAACGGTAAAAGGAAATTTATCTTTCATATGTCTTTGGACATAACCCTGATAAAAATGTTTCAGATTTTTGAAAGCTCCATAATGAAATAAAATCATTATAGTCATTACTTCACTTTCGGAAAGGGCTGATTTTCGGTTTCTTTTCTTATTTTTCTGGTCTTGCAAAGCATAATCTTTCAAAACTTGGTTAAATTCTTTGAAAAACTCATCAACAATGAAATAAATAGTCGTAATTTTATCGTCAGAAATCATAGCGGTAATTTTAGTTAAATATTTGAATTTCAATACCTTAAATATACTAATTTTTCCGCTTTTTTCTATAGTAATGTATAATTTCTTATATCGAACTCACGTTA
>NZ_AKJY01000085.1 GCF_000282115.1 Chryseobacterium populi | reverse complement strand
CAAGATTTTTCCGGCAGATGCTTTGGGTCAAAATTATATTAAATCTGTTCAGCCGGTTTTTCCGGGAATGAATTTTATGCCGACCGGAGGCATCAATGCTGATATTGAAGATATTACAGAATGGCTGAAAGGAGGTGCAATTGCTGTCGGTTTGGGAAGTTCTCTCATCAAAAAAGAGCTTACAGCAGAGCAGCTCACTGAAAAAGTAAAAAAATTATTACAACAACTTAATCAAAACTAAATGCAGGCTCCTAAAAACCGTAATATAAGATGGTTTATGCTGTCTTTGGTCTTTCTTGCCACCACGATCAATTATCTTGACCGCCAGGTAATGGGGCTATTGAAGCCTGTTCTTGAAAAAGAATTCACTTGGGACGAAAAAGATTACAGCTATATCGTGATGGCATTTACAACCACTTATGCTATAGGATATCTTGCAATGGGTAGATTTATCGACAGGGTAGGAACCAAAATAGGATATGCAGCTTCATTGGTTATCTGGAGCCTTGCTTCGATAGGACATGGTTTTGTGAAAAGTACAGTTGGATTTATTATTGCAAGAAGCACACTCGGAATCAGCGAAGCAGGGAATTTTCCGGCGGCGATAAAATCAGTGGCAGAGTGGTTTCCGAAAAAAGAAAGAGCGTTGGCAACGGGAATTTTCAACTCGGGAGCTACAGTTGGAGCTATCTTGGCACCGCTTCTTGTACCTTTTATTTTAGGACATTACGGATGGCGGGAAACATTCGTTTGGATTGGGGCTCTAGGCTTATTATGGATTGTCCTTTGGTGGAGATTCTATGCTATTCCTGAAAAAACAAAAAACCTGAGCCAGGAAGAATTACAGTATATCAAAAGTGATCAGGACGGAAAAACGCAGGAACAGTCCAAAGTTTCGTTATCCGAATTGTTGAAATATAAAGTAACCTGGTCATTTGCCATCGGAAAAATTCTGACCGACCCGATTTGGTATTTCTTCATGTTCTGGTTGCCGGCCTATTTTTCGGATGTCTTTAAAATGGATTTAACAAAACCCTCCGTTCCATTGATTATCATCTACAGTGGAACCACAATTGGAAGCATTGGTGGCGGTTATCTGTCTTCATTTTTAATTAAAAAAGGCTGGGCAATCGGAAAAGCTAGAAGTTTCACAATGTTGCTGTTTGCTCTGATGGTCGTTCCTGTAATGTTTTCAAAATATGTAGAAAATATGTGGCTGATTACGATCATCATTGCCTTTGCTACAGCGGCACATCAAGGCTGGGGAGCCAATCTGATGACAACTGTCGGAGACAAACTGCCCAACAATTATGTAAGTTCTGTCATCGGATTTGGCGGAATGCTGGGATCGGCAGCAGGAATTATTTTTCCACTTTTTATCGGAATTATCCTGGATACCTTCAAAAAAGCTGGAAATATCAACGGAGGATACAATATCATATTTTTAATTGCCGGTGTCTCATATGTTGCAGCCTGGGGAATTATATGGTTGATTAACAGGAAAAAGACTGAAAATTCTTTTTTTAAACCAGAATAATATAAAAATCAAATGAATCTAAAGCATTGCATACTAATCTTCTGTCTTTTCATAAGTGGGTTTTCCTTTGCACAGAAAGGAGGAAAATACAAGCTTTGGTATGATAAGCCAGCCAGACAGTGGGTGGAAGCATTACCTATTGGAAATGGAAGACTGGCGGCAATGGTTTTCGGAGACCCCTTCAAAGAAAAGCTTCAGCTGAATGAAAGTACATTCTGGTCGGGAGGTCCTTCCCGTAATGATAATCCTGATGGTCCAAAAGTTTTGGATTCTATCCGGTATTATTTATTTAATGAAAATTATAAAAAAGCAGAAATTCTTGCTAATAAAGGGCTGACAGCAAAAACACTCCACGGTTCGGCATTTCAGAATATCGGAGATTTAAATCTTGAGTTTAATAATCCCGGTGATATTGAAAATTATTACCGTGAGCTGGACATCGAAAAAGCTTTAATAACGACTACTTTTTCCTCCAATGGGATTCATTATAAAAGAGAAGCTTTTGCTTCAGTTCCGGATAATGTGATTATTATAAAACTGAGTTCAGACAAAAAAAATGCTTTGAATTTCAATGCGGGATTCAACAGCGAACTTAAAAAAAATGTGAAAACCATTGATGCCAATACTTTGCAGATGGACGGGATTTCTTCTACATTAGACGGTGTTCAGGGACAGGTTAAATTCAATGTGTTGGCAAAATTCATTACCAAAGGAGGTACAAATTCGGTTTCAGATAATAGGATTTCGGTTGCCAATGCAGATGAAGTTTTGATTCTCATTTCCATCGCCACCAATTTTACAGACTATAAAACTCTGAACACTGATGAGGTTTCAAAAAGTAAAAAATACATTTCGCAATCAGAAACTAAAAATTTCAATACTTTATTTAAAAATCATCTCAACGCTTATCAGAAATACTTCAAAAGGATAGATTTCAGTCTCGGAACGTCTCCTGCAGCACAATTTCCTACCGATTTGAGGGTTAAAAATTTTGCATCCGGCTATGACCCGGAACTCATTTCATTATACTATCAGTTCGGACGTTATTTGTTGATTTCTTCTTCGCAACCGGGCGGTCAGCCTGCCAATCTCCAAGGAATCTGGAACAATTCAAATAAACCGGCATGGGATAGTAAATATACCATCAACATCAATACGGAAATGAATTACTGGCCGGCAGAAAAAACAAACCTTGCCGAAATGCATGAGCCATTAGTTCAGCTGGTAAAAGATTTGAGCGTAACCGGAGTAGAAACGGCAAGAATAATGTACAAAAGCCGTGGCTGGGTTGCACATCATAACACTGATATTTGGAGGATTACCGGTGTTGTAGACTTTGCCAACGCTGGTCAGTGGCCAATGGGAGGAGCCTGGCTTTCCCAGCATCTATGGGAAAAATATTTGTACGGCGGAGACAAGAATTATCTGAAATCTATTTATACCGTATTAAAATCTGCTGCATTATTTTACGAGGATTTTCTGATCGAAGAACCGGTACATCAATGGCTTGTTGTAAGCCCGTCTATATCTCCCGAAAATATTCCGAAGAGAAACCGCGGAAGTGCTTTGTCGGCAGGAAATACGATGGATAATCAACTGATATTCGACCTGTTCAGTAAAACAAAAAAAGCAGCCCAAATCTTAAATGTAGATTCAGATAAAATTCCGGTCTGGAACACAATCATTTCAAAACTGCCTCCAATGAAAATCGGTCGTTACGGACAATTGCAGGAATGGATGGAAGATTGGGACAATCCAAAAGATAATCACAGGCATGTTTCGCACTTATATGGATTATTCCCCGGGAATCAAATCAATCCTATTACAACACCTGAACTTTTTGATGCATCGAAAACCGTTTTAATACACCGTGGTGATGTCTCTACGGGCTGGTCGATGGGTTGGAAAATTAATCTTTGGGCAAAATTGCTGGATGGGAATCATGCCAATAAATTAATTAAAGATCAGTTGACTTTGATAGAAAAAGACGGCCGGAGCGAAAGTGGAGGCACATACCCGAATTTGTTCGATGCCCATCCTCCCTTTCAGATAGACGGTAATTTCGGTTGTACTTCCGGAATTACCGAAATGCTTTTGCAGACCCAAAACGGAAGTATTGATATTTTACCTGCGCTTCCTGATGAATGGAAAAACGGAAATATCTCCGGATTGAAAGCTTATGGCGGCTTTGAAATAAGTATTGTTTGGAAAGATCATCAGGCAACTGAAATAATGATCAGATCAAATCTGGGTGGGAATTGCCGGATAAGCACACCTAATGAAATGAAATTAAAAGGTAAGAATATTTTAAAACCGGGAGCGGGAAAAAATGCGAATCCTTATTTTGAAATTCCGGAAATCAAAAAACCTTTGATTTCACCCGAAGCCCGATTAAATAAGGTGAAAATGCAAGAAAGGTTCATCTATGATTTTCCGACAGAAGCGGGAAAATTTTACACATTAAAAATTAAATAATCTAAAAAATATAATAATGAAACAGAGAATAATGCACTCGATTTTTTTAAGAAATAAGCTCACTTTGCTGACAGCGGTTTCTTTACTTTCTTTAAGTAATATTTCGGCGCAGACTTTTTCAGACTTTTCCTATCGTGGAAATGATAAGATCTATACAAACAACCCTTTGAAAGATAATGAGTTTTATTCTCCGATCCTTCAGGGATGTTATCCCGATCCTAGTATTACAAGAAAAGGAGGCGATTATTACCTGGTAAATTCTTCATTTTCAATGTTTCCGGGTGTCCCTGTTTTCACTTCAAAAGATTTAGTGAACTGGAAGCAGGTGGGGCACGTTCTCGACCGGCCATCACAGCTGAAAGTAGAAAAATCAGGAGTCTCACAAGGAATTTATGCACCGGATATCAAATATAATAAAAACAATGACACATTTTATATGATTACCACACAGATTGCGGGTGGAATCGGTAATATGGTCGTGAAAACCAAAGACCCTGCAAAAGGCTGGAGCGAAGTGCAGAAACTGAACTTTGACGGTATCGACCCTTCAATTTTCTTTGATGATGATGGGAAAGCCTATATCGTTCACAATGACGCACCACCAAAAGGAACCGAGCAGTATAATGGGCATCGTGTCATCAAGATCTGGGATTATGATTTGGAAAAAGACCAGGTCGTGGCCGGGTCAGATAAAATTATTGTAAACGGAGGTGTTGATCTTTCCCAAAAGCCGATTTGGATAGAAGGTCCACATTTATATAAAAAGAACGGAAAATATTATCTGATGTGTGCAGAAGGCGGAACAGGCGGTAATCACAGCGAAGTTATCTTTATGGCTGATTCCCCGAAAGGTCCATTTGTTCCTGCACCGAGCAATCCTATCCTTACACAGCGTTATTTCCCGAAAGACAGAAAAGATAAAGTAGATTGGGCCGGTCACGCAGATCTGGTGGAAACTCCTGAGGGAAAATATTACGGTGTATTTCTTGCGATTCGTCCGAATGAGAAAAACCGTGTGAATTCTGGCAGGGAAACTTTCATTCTTCCCGTAGACTGGAGTGGAAAATATCCTGTTTTTGAAAACGGCTTAGTTCCTATGAAACCAAAATTAAAATTGCCGGAAGGTGTGAGAAATCAGACCGGGCAAAACGGAATTTTCCCTAATGGCAATTTTACATATACCGACAAACTCACCGGTAAAAATTTGGATTACCGATGGATTGCGATGCGTGGTCCACGTGAGAATTTTATTACAACTGTAAAAAACGGTGTAAAAGTAAATCCTTTTGAAACAAATATTAAAGCCCTGGCTCCTGTATCTGCCTTATTCCACAGACTGCAGCACGAAGATTTTGAAACTTCTGTAACACTGGATTTTAAGCCGAAATCTGAAAAAGAATTAGCCGGAATTACCTGCTATCAGAGCGAAAAGTTCAATTATGTTTTCGGAATTACAAAAAAGGATAAAGATTTTTACATTGTTTTGGAAAGAACAGAAAAAGGAGAATCAAAACTGATTGCCAGCGAAAAAATTTCACTTTCAAAACCTGTCAGGTTACAGGTTGTTGCTGAAAAAGATGATCATAGTTTTAATTACTCTTTGGATGGTAAAAGCTTCAGAAATCTTGGAGGTCCTGTCTCCGGAGACATTCTCTCTACAGATGTTGCAGGAGGTTTCACAGGCAGTTTGATTGGTTTGTACAGCACATCGTCCAATGATATTATGCCTGATTAAAATTTAAAAATCTCTGTCTCCATTGCGTTTAAATAGTTAGTTAGATGTAAAAAACAATCAAAATATTGAAATTTTGAAAATTAATAACCCATTTTATATAGTTTCTTTTTGTGGATTTATCGGGCTGAATCTCCTTTCAGCTCAGATAAATCCTGTTCAGAAGCAAACCACGGCGTTTACAAATCCCATCATTTGGGCAGATGTGCCGGACTTGTCAGTGACCAGAAACGGCGATGATTTTTACCTCATCAGTACCACGATGCATCTGATGCCGGGAGCACCGGTAATGCATTCCAAAGACCTTGTGCATTGGGAAATGGCAAGCTATGTTTTCAATACGCTGAATGATAATTCCAAATATGATTTATTAAATGGTACGGTTTACGGTCGCGGGCAATGGGCTTCCTCTATTCGCTATCATAAAGGTAAATATTACGTTTTGTTTTCTCCGAATGATGAGCCTTTTAAATCCTATTTCTATGTAACGGACGATCCAGAAAAGGGAAACTGGAAGTTCATGACCAGAACCAAACATTTTCATGATGCTTCTTTGTTTTTTGATGATGGCCAAGTGTATGTTTTCACTTCCAATAAAGTTTTTGAATTAAGTCCTGATTTTAAAGACGTAATAGGAGATCCTCAGGGAACGGAGGTTTTTCAGAAAGACCCCTCGGAAACAGGGCTTCTGGAAGGCAATCAGATCATCAAACGGAATGAAAAGTATTATATGATGATGATTTCCTGGCCAAGAAACGAAAAACGCCGGCAAGTAGTTTACAGATCTGATAAAGTGACCGGTCCTTACGAGAAAAAAGTCATTCTGGAAGATAATTTTTTAGGATTTTCTTATGCCGGACAGGGAACCTTAATTGATGATAAAAACGGCAACTGGTATTCGCTTATCTTTCAGGACAGGGGCGGAGTGGGGCGTGTCCCGATTCTCATTCCCGTACAATGGGAAAACGACTGGCCGGTTCTGGGCGACAACGGAAGGGTGCCTTTAAACGGTGAAGTTCCGCTTCCTCCGTTTAAGCCGAAAAATAATATCGTTGAAAGTGATGAGTTTTCAGATAAAAAATTAAAAATCCAGTGGCAGTGGAATCATAATCCTGTGAATGAAGCCTGGTCTCTATCCGAAAGAAAAGGATTTTTGAGACTGAAAACAAGTAGAATTGTAGATAATCTTTATGCAGCTCCGAATACTTTAACACAAAGAATGGAGGGTCCGGAATCGAGTGCGGTCGTCGCTTTAAGTCTAAAAGGAATGAAAGACGGTGATGTTGCCGGATTCAGTGCATTTAATGGAGACTCGGGGCTGTTATCCATCATCAAGGAAGGTGACCAAAAATTTCTCACGTTTTCTACCAACAAAGTCAACCTTGATAGCAAAACAAAAGCCATAACGGAAGTGAAAAAAGAAGAAAAAATGCGTATTCTATTGAATTCAGATGAAATTTTTCTCCGCATTGAGGCCGATTTTAATCTTGGAAAAGATTTGGCGAATTTCTCTTACAGCACCGACCGGAAAAACTGGAAAGTAATGGCGAAGGATTACAAAATGATTTTCGATTACCGAAGGTTTTTTATGGGTTCCAAATTTGCCATTTTCAATTATGCAACAAAAAACACTGGAGGTTTCGTCGATGTCGATTTTTTTAAAATTACAGATTCTTCAGTCATAAAATAAATACTTTAGATTACTATTGAAAAAAAGAGAAATAATTCCCGGTAATTTTATTTTTTTATCTAAATTAATAAGTGTAAAAAATACAAATAAAAAACATGAACAAATCAATACTATTTACATTAGGTTTTATCTTGTCAGGAATGTTTATTTCTGCACAAACGATTGATAAACAGGCACCGCAGGGTTTTGACGTTGAAAAGAAAGCATTTGCCCATGGAAAAATTGATACCATACAATACGAATCAAAGACGGTAGGAACCCAGAGAAAAGCTTTGGTGTATACACCGCCGACCTTCAAAAAAGGGGATAAATATCCGGTTCTGTATCTTCTTCATGGCATTGGTGGAGATGAAAAAGAGTGGTTCCGAAACGGGACTCCCCAGGTTATTCTTGACAATCAGTATGCGCAGGGAAAATTAATGCCAATGATTGTCGTTTTACCGAATGGCAGAGCGATGAAAGACGACCGGGCAACAGGAGACATTATGGCAAAGGACAAGGTAGAAGCATTCGCAACCTTTGAAAAAGATTTATTGAACGACCTTATTCCGTTTATCGAAAAAAAATACCCGGTTAAAAAAGGCAGAGAAAACAGGGCAATTGCCGGGTTGTCAATGGGAGGTGGACAAAGTCTGAATTTCGGATTGGGAAATATAGATAAATTCGCTTGGGTAGGAGGATTTTCTTCTGCTCCCAATACCAAAGATCCTCAACTGCTGCTCCCGAATCCTGCCAAAGCTAAAGAATTAAGGCTTCTCTGGGTTTCCTGCGGCGATCAGGACGGGCTGATGCCTTTCAGCAAAAGAACACACGATTACCTTGTTGCCAATAAAATACCTCATATTTTCTATGTGGAACCGGGTGGCCATGACTTTAAAGTCTGGAAAAACGATTTGTATATTTTTTCACAGTTGCTTTTCAAACCTCTGGATCAAGAGAAAATTAATAATTTTTTGAAAATAGAATAGAGCTTAGAAACTGGTCTATAATTTCAAAACCATAATTACAAAAAATGAATTTCAGAGAAATAAACATAAAAGCTCTTATTATTACGATGATAATAATATCTGGTGTAAAGCAGAATGCCAATGCGCAGTCATACAAAAAGACGGATTCAGGTGTGGGTTTTTCTGCAGATAAAATGAATGTGGAGGTGAAGTTTTACGGGCCGCACACCATAAGAATCATCAAATATCCTGAGGGAAAATCATTTGTAAAAAACAGTCTGTCCGTTATCAAACAAGAGCAGAAAATAAAATTCTCCGTTACAGAAAATAAAGATATTTTATTATTAAAAACCAATGATCTGCAGCTTTTCATTAACATGAAAAACGGAGAAATTGCTTACAATACATTATCAGGAAAGGAACTTCTTAAAGAAACCGGAAGCGATTTCAAACCTTTTAATGATGCAGGAAATCCGGCTTATTCTGTAACCCAATCTTTTCAGTTAGAAAAAGAAGAGCCAATTTATGGCTTGGGAATTTTGCAGAACGGAAGATTATCCCAACGGAATCAGGACATCAGAATGGTGCAGAACAATACCTGGGATTTTGTGCCTTTTTTTCAGTCTGTAAAAGGTTACGGCATTTTTTGGGATAACTATTCTCCGACTCAGTTTACCGATACTACTCAGAAAACAACGTTCGCTTCCGAAGTAGGAGAAGGGGTGGATTATTATTTTATGTATGGCGGAAATGCCGATGGTGTGATTGCCGAGATGCGCGACCTTACAGGAAATGTTCCGATGTTTCCGTTATGGGTTTATGGTTATTGGCAAAGTAAAGAACGCTATAAAAGTCAGGATGAAATAGTGGATGTCGTTAAAAAATACCGTGATCTGAAAGTTCCCTTGGATGGAATCATTCAGGATTGGCAGTACTGGGGGAATAATTACCAGTGGAATGCGATGGATTTTATCAGTCCGGATTTTCCTGATGCCAAAAGAATGCTCAACGATATCCACAGAATGAATGCGCATCTTTCCGTATCTGTCTGGTCGTCATTCGGACCCATGACTAATCCTTACCGTGAAATGGGCTCTAAAGGAATGCTTTTCAATTTCAAAACCTGGCCGGAATCAGGAAGGGAAAGCTGGCCTCCGGATATGAATTATCCTTCCGGAGTGCGTGTTTATGATGCTTATAACCCCGAAGCAAGGGATATTTACTGGAAATATCTGAACAAAGGAGTATTTAGTCTGGGGGTAGATTCCTGGTGGATGGATTCTACCGAACCTGATCATCTCAGTCAGAAACCGGAAGATTTAGATACAAAAACATATTTAGGCTCATTCAGAAAGGTCAGAAATGCGTATCCACTAATGGCAGTTGGCGGTGTTTATGACCATCAGCGTGCTACGTCAAATGATAAAAGAGTTTTTATTTTAACAAGATCTGCATTCGCAGGTCAGCAGCGCTATGGTGCCAATACCTGGTCAGGAGATGTTAATTCTTCCTGGGAATCTTTACGTAATCAGGTTCCGGCGGGTTTAAATTTTTCCATGACCGGAAATCCGAATTTCAATTCAGATATCGGCGGCTTCTTTGCCGGAGCCTATAAAAAAGACTGGAGTGACAGCTCGGGTTCAAAAAATCCGATGTTTCAGGAGCTGTATGTTCGTTGGCTGCAATACGGAACCTTCACGTCGATGATGCGTTCGCACGGAACCGATGTGCCAAGAGAAATTTACCGGTTTGGGAAAAAAGGGGATGCTGTGTATGATGCTGTGGAGAAATTCATCAGATTAAGATACAGCTTGTTGCCGTATATCTATTCCATTTCGTGGCATGTTTCCAAAAATCAGTCAAGCTTTATGCGGCCTCTTGCCATGGATTTTTCTTCAGATAAAAAAGTTTGGGATATCAATCATGAGTATATGTTCGGAAAATCGCTTCTGGTCGTTCCTGTACTGAATGCACAATATACCCCTGAAAAAATGGTGAAAACCAACGAAGAGAACGGTTGGGACAAAAAAGAGAAAAATAAAAAAGAACCTTCCGCTGCGGATGTGGATTTTACGCAAAATAAAACCGTAAAAGTATATCTTCCTTCCGGTGCTGAATGGTATGACTACTGGACCAATACAAAGCATAACGGCGGACAGGAAATCGAGAAAACGGTAAATATCCAAAGCATTCCATTGTATGTGAAAAGTGGGAGTATAGTTCCTTTCGGTCCTGATGTACAGTATGCAACAGAGAAAAAATGGGATCATTTAATTTTAAAAGTATATCCTGGTTCAGATGCGGATTTTGTCTTGTACGAAGATGAATTCGACAACTACAACTATGAAAAAGGAAACTATACCGAAATTCCAATGCATTGGAATGACAAATCCTATACACTAACTATTGATAACCGTAAAGGAAAATACCATGGAATGATTGAGAAAAGAAGTTTTGTCATTATTCTTCCCGGCGGTCAACAGAAAACTATGGCTTATTCAGGGGGAAAAGTTAAAATATTTATGAAATAAGTTTTATTTAGTTTAAAAAATTAATTAAAATAGGAAATATTATATAAAATTTAAAACAAAGAAAGCTGCGAATTTCTACAGTTAAAAGACGCTTTATCCAACCTGGAGTGAGCAAATCATTAAATATTAAAGTTGAAAAATTAAAACAATGATAAAGAAAGCCATTTTAAACTATATTTTGAAGATTGGATTACTGGCAATGGGAATATTATTGTCTGCACAGAATCCCATTATTCAAACCAAATTTACGGCGGATACAGTATAAAAGGAGCAAAATTAGCACAGATTGAAGTACCGGGCACGGGGGGCTGGAATGTCTGGAAAATATTGACAGCAACAATATCAGAATCTGTTTCAGGGGTACATGTTGTATATTTTGGCTTCCTGGGAAAAAACATCACAGCAGGACGCGAGCTTTTTAATTTTGATTACTGGAGCTTTCAGAAGAAGTAAAAAATAACTGGAATATTTAAAATGAAGAAAAATATAATAAAATTTATACTAAGCAGTCTGTTGATATATAACGCAGAGACTTTGACTGCCCAAAATCCTGTCTTTCAGACGGCTTACACTGCCGATCCGGCACCAATGGTTTATAACGACCGTTTATATGTTTATACGTCACATGATGAAGATGATTCTACATGGTTTACAATGAACAACTGGAAAGTGTTTTCTACCAATGATATGGTCAACTGGACAGACCACGGTGTTATTCTTTCCTACAATGATTTCGATTGGGCCAAACGTGATGCATGGGCGGCACAGTGTATTGAAAGAAACGGCAAATTTTTTATGTATGTGCCGATGATTAGTAAAACCAATAATAAGGGGGCGATTGGAGTTGCGGTTGCCGATAGTCCGTTCGGACCGTTCCACGACCCGTTGGGAAAACCACTTGTTCAGAGCGAATGGGGAGATATCGACCCTACGGTTTTTATAGATGATGATGGTCAGGCCCATCTGTACTGGGGAAATCCGAAGCTTAAATATGTAAAGCTGAACGAGGATATGATTTCTTATTCCGGCGACATCGTTGAAGTTCCGATGACTGAAGAATCTTTCGGAAAACGTGAAGGCAATCCTGAAAGACCCACAAAATATGAAGAAGGACCGTGGCTATACAAACGTAAAAATCTATATTATCTCTTCTGGCCGGGTGGCCCTCTTCCCGAATTTATAGGCTATTCCACGAGCAAAAGCCCGCAAGGCCCATGGAAATACGGCGGAATCATTATGCCTGCGGAAGGAAAATCCTTTACCAATCATCCCGGTGTTATTGATTTCAGAGGAAAAACCTATTTTTTCTATCACAACGGCGCGTTACCGGGTGGTAGCGGATTTACAAGATCGGTAAGCGTAGAAGAGCTTAATTTTAATAAAGACGGATCTATTTCTCCTTTCAAAATGACCAATGGAATTTCCAGGGCCATTGCAGCCGTCAATCCTTATGCATTTAATCAGGCAGAAATGATTTCCTGGTCAGAAAATGTAAAATCTTATCAGAATAAAACAACAGGAGTTTTTATTAAAGCAAAGAAAAACGGTGCTTACATTACTGTAAAAAACATTGATTTTGGGAAAGAAGGAGCCACAACTTTTTCGGCAAAGGTAGGAACAACGCACAATGGAAATGTGACGATGGAGATAAGATCAGACAGTCTTGACGGACCACTTGTAGGAAGTATAAAAGTTCCTCTTACCGGGGGAGACGACCGCTTTGAAACGGTTAAAATTAATTTACTTAACAAAATGACTGGTATTCATGACCTTTATTTTGTGTGTAATGGTAAAGCGGAAAAAGATATTATGTTTTTCGATTATTGGATGTTTTCAAAATAAATCAGAATGAAAAAATTTACACTCATATTTCTATCATTAATAAGCTTTTGTTTTAAGGCGCAGGTTGCTGAAATTTCAAGTCCGGACGGCAAGCTGAAGCTGAATGTATTTTCAGAAGAAGGAAAAGCATCGTATACCGTGACTTTCCAGGGAAAAACAATGCTTGGAAAATCTCCGTTGGGACTGATAACCAATGAATCGGATTTTTCTGAAAATTTAAAATTCATCAGCAGCAAAAAAGACAATATTTCTAAAAAATATACCAACGAAAAAATCAAAAAATCAGAAGTTGAATATAAAGCCAATGTATTAACTGTCAGTTTCATTAATGCAGATCAGTTCAATATCGGAATTGAATTTCAGGTAAGTAATAACAATGTGGCGTTCCGATACGATATTCCGCCAATGAAAGACCGTTTCAGTATTGTTGTACAGTCGGAAGTTACCGGGTACCGTTTTCCACCACAGACCACCACGTTCCTCTCGCCTATGATGAAGCCGATGACCGGCTTTGCCCGAACAGCACCAAGCTACGAAAGTGGTTATAAAGCAGATGCGGAATTAGGAGCTAAATCAGATTATGGTTACGTTTTCCCCGGACTCTTCCATATTGGGAATGATGGCTGGATTTTGCTTTCAGAGACAGGAGTGAACAGTTTGTACTGCGCTTCACATCTCAACACTACTGCGGAAAAAAAACTTTATCAAGTAGCTTATCCGGATATGGCAGAAAATAACGGTTTCGGGAGTTCCGGTGCAGCTCTTTCTCTTCCGGGAAAAACACCGTGGAGAACGATCACAATTGGAGATTCTTTAAAACCGATTGTGGAAACCACCATTCCTTTTGATGTAGTAGATCCGCTTTATAAGCCTTCACAGAAATATCAGTTTGGGCGTTCTACATGGAGCTGGATTCTATGGCAGGATGCGAGCATGAACTACGACGATCAGATAAAATTTATAGACCTTGCTGCTGCTTTGAAATATGAATTGATTCTCATTGATGCACTTTGGGATAAAAACATCGGAAAAGAAAGGATGAAAGAGCTCGTTCAATATGCCAGATCCAAAAACGTGGGTGTGATGCTTTGGTACAATTCCAACGGAGCCGCCAATGATGCGCCAATGGGGCCGAGAAATAAAATGAATACTTCTGTAGAACGCAAAAAAGAAATGAAATGGCTGAAAGAAACCGGCGTAAAAGGTTTGAAAGTCGATTTTTTTGGCGGAGACAAGCAGGAAACAATGCGTCTGTACGAAGATATTTTGTCGGATGCCAATGATTTTGGTTTGACGATTATTTTCCATGGTGCCACTTTGCCGAGGGGCTGGGAAGTGATGTATCCGAATTATGCAGGAAGCGAAGCCGTTCTGGCCTCTGAGATGCTTTATTTTTCGGAAGATGTTCGTAAGCAGGAAGCATTTTTTGCCACTTTGCATCCTTTTATCAGGAATACGGTGGGAAGTATGGAATTTGGAGGAACTTTTCTCAATAAATTCTTAACCCAATCCAACAAAGAAAAAAACAGAAGATCAACCACAGACGGATTTCAGTTAGCTACAGCTGTTCTGTTTCAGAATCCGATCCAGATGTTTGCCGTAATGCCGAATAACCTGGTTGATACTCCAAAATTTCAGCTGGATTTTATGAAAGAAATTCCGACCCTTTGGGACGAAACGGTTTTCATCGATGGTTATCCGGGCAAATATTCGGCTGTTGCAAGAAGGCATCAGGACAAGTGGTATGTTGTAGGAATAAATGCCGGAAAAAGTGTTAAAAAGCTTAAACTAAAGCTCCCGATGGCAGCAGGCAAAAATATGGAACTCATCAATGATGATAAATCCGGAACCACTTTTACAAAAACGATTTCCATCAGTAAAAAAGGAGAATACGAAATAGAAATTCAGCCGAATGGTGGATTTGTTTTGAAAAATTAAAATTTGGGCAGCTATTCCGCCTTCCGCTCCCAATCTTTTTGTTTTAAGAAAACAAAAAGGATTTCCGCTCAAGTCGGACTGCGAGCGATTTGCAGTCAAAAATATTAAATAAAACCTTATAGGTTTCAATCAAATACAATATAAAGGTTATGAACAGATTACCAGTACTATTTTTCGTTGCATTATTGTTTTGTGTCTGTTTTAATGTTAAAGCAACCGAAAGGTTTATTACAACCGAAAAAACAAATGATGTCATTCTCCTGAAAGACCAATCTGTCAGGATTTCTTTGTACACAGATGCTCAGACAGATGCAGGAATATTGAGAGCTGTAAGAAATCTGCAATCCGATTTTCAGAAAGTAACAGGAAAACAGCCTGACATCCTGAGTCAGGTTTCCGGAATGAATACCCCATTAATCATTATCGGAACCGTAGGAACACAATCTGTAATTGATGATTTGATCAGACAAAAAAAGATTGATAGCAAAGCATTAGTGGGAAAACGTGAAAAATACATCATTCAGAATATCAGCAACCCGTTTCCGGGAGTTTCGGAAGCGATCGTAATTGCAGGAAGTGACAAGAGGGGAACGATTTATGGGATTTATGAAGTTTCGAAGCAGATTGGTGTTTCGCCCTGGCATTATTGGGCAGATGTTCCTGTGGAAGCGAAAGAAAATCTATATTTCAAAAAAGGGATTTATACCGATGGAGAACCGGCTGTAGAATACCGTGGAATTTTCCTGAATGATGAAGAACCCTCTCTTGGAGGCTGGGCAAGAGCGACTTTTGGAGGGGTTAATTCTAAATTTTACGAAAAAGTTTTTGAGCTGATTCTTCGGTTGAAAGGCAACTATCTCTGGCCTGCCATGTGGGGCAAAGCATTTTATGACGATGATGCTCTGAGCGGACCTTTAGCCAATGAAATGGGAATTGTGATGGGAACTTCTCACCATGAGCCTATGGCGCAGGCACAAACCGACTGGCACAGGTACATTAAAAAAAATAACCTTCCGAACGTCTGGGATTATTCAAAAAATGCCAAAGTGTTGCAGGAATTTTGGAAAGCAGGGATCATAAGAAGCAAAAGTTGGGAAAAACTGGTTACTGTCGGGATGCGTGGCGAAGGTGACGAAGCAATGGGAGAGGGAACTAATATTTCCTTACTTGAAAAAATTGTAAAAGACCAGCGCAAAATTATTGCAGATGTGACCGGAAAAAAAGCGGACAAAACGCCTCAGGTCTGGGCTTTGTACAAAGAAGTCCAGGACTATTACGACAAAGGAATGAGGGTTCCTGATGATGTTATTCTGCTGTTTTGTGATGACAACTGGGGCAATGTGAGGAAACTTCCGGATCTCTCAAAAACCCTGCATAATGGCGGTTACGGAATGTATTATCATTTTGATTATGTTGGCGGGCCAAGGAATTCCAAATGGATCAACATAAGTCCGATCCAGCGTGTTTGGGAGCAGATGAATCTGTCATACGAACATAAAGTAGATAAAGTTTGGGTGGTAAATGTAGGTGATTTAAAACCAATGGAATTCCCGATCAGCTTTTTTTTGGAAATGGCATGGAATCCAAAACAGTTTAATGCTAAAAACCTTTTGGAATATACCGAAAAATGGGCTGCACAGCAGTTTGGGGAAAAGCATGCAAAAGAAATCGCCGGAATGATTAACCTGTACGCCAAATACAACCGGCGGGTAACACCGGAAACACTTGACGGCAATACTTTCAGCCTGCAGAATTATAATGAATTTGAAACCGTACTCAATGATTACAGAGCTTTGGCAATAGATGCTTTACGTTTGAAAGACCAGATTCCTGCAGCATATCAGGATGCTTATTATCAGTTGGTTCTTTATCCGATTGATGCATGCAGTAATTTGTATGAAATGTATTATGCGCTGGCTAAAAACAAAGAATTGGCGGCCAGAAATGATATTAAAGCCAATTTCTATGCAGATAAAGTGAAAGCGTGTTTTGAAAGAAATGCCTATCTCGATAATCAATATAACAATGAGATTGCCGGCGGAAAATGGACACATATGATGGACCAGATGAAGATAGGATACAAAGCCTGGTTTGATGGAAAAGAAAATATAATGCCTGAGGTAACCTATGTTTCCGAAGCGAGTGTTTCTAAAGAAAAAGTAGTTGCAGAAAAAGAGGGTTACGTTTCTATTGAAGCGGAAAATTTTGTGAGAATGAAGAATTCAGACAGGATCCATTGGGAAGTTATCCCTGATTTTGGAAAGACAAAATCCGGCGTGACTACATTTCCTCAAAATGCCTGTCCGAAAGCTGATGAAAATATCTATCTGGAATATGATATTAATTTTGAGTCAAAAGGTGAGTTTGAAGTACAATTGCTGTTAGCTCCAACATTGAATTTCAATCACAATAAAGGATTGCGCTATGAAATTTCATTTGATAGCGGAACACCGCAGACCGTCAATTTTAATGGCCATTACAAAGGCGAATTGGGAAAATGGCAGGCGGAGCACATCATTAAATCCGTTACAAAACATTCGATTTTAGAACCCGGAAAACATACACTGCGTTTCAGGGTACTTGAACCGGGAATTGTACTTGAAAAAATATTGATCAATACAGGAGGTCTTAAACCTTCTTATCTGGGTGCACCCGAAAGTGATCTTCTTCACTGAAAATGACATGAAAACTTTTCAACCAAACACATTAAATATATGAGGAACCGGTTCTGACTGCATTAAATTTTTTAAATATTGTTTAAACAAAAATGGAGAATGTAAGCGGCAGTTGATTTTGTAACGACTTTATTTACGTGATAGTTACCTGGAATGATTTTCAGGGTAAGTTCTTGATGGCTAACAGACGTGTTAGTTGCCTTGAAAGGGTATTTATTATCTGTAAATCAGCTATTTCTGCTGAAAATGAATCGCGAATATTCGCAAAAACTAAAACATTATGAAAAAACTTGTTCATCTTATTGTAATACATTTTATATGGCTGCTTTTCGGCAGTTCTTTATACGGACAGCTTACAACAGTTAAAATTGATAAGAATATTACTTATCAGAAAATAAAGGGATTTGGAGGATTTGTATGCAGTCCGCAGTTTGCTTATAACCACATGTCCACGTCAGAAATCCAGACACTTTGGGGAGCGGGCAGTGAAGCAGGATACAATATCATGAGATTATATATTCCTGAAAACAGCAGCAATTGGAGTTCTGTACTGCCTACTGCCCAGCTTGCAAAATCATTGGGACTTACTATTTTTGCCAGCCCGTGGACTATGCCGGCAGCCTGGAAAACCAATAATCATGTCAACGCCGTTTATACCGATACAAACGGAGTACAGCAGATTGGGTATTTAAAACCTGAAAATTATCAGGATTATGCACTTTATCTTAATAGTTTTGTGACTTATCTGCAGACAAACGGTGTGGAGCTCGATTATATTTCTATTCAGAATGAACCGGATGAAATGGCTCAGTATCAGGGATGCATATGGACTCCAACGCAGATTGCAACATTCATAAAGGATTATGGAAATCTTATCAACTGTAAAGTTATTGCACCGGAAAGTGTAGGCTTGACGGATAACTTTGCCAATGCATTGCTGAATCCCGCTACAATGGCTAATTTTGAAGTGTATGGCGGTCACCAGTATGGCCTTATGCAATCCGCTTACAAACAGTTTCAAAATTATAACAAAGAAATATGGCAGACAGAATATCTTATCAACTGGAATTCATCCAACAGTCAGACTCCACGTGATTTTAGCTGGAATATTGATGCTTTTTCTTTTGCCAATAGTGTAAATAACGCTTTGCTAGGAAATGTAAACGCATGGATTCATTACGCCTCAAAACGGTATTACGGATTAATGGGCGACGGAACCTACGGAACTTCTGCAGGGATTATGACTAAAAGAGGCTACATACTTTCTCACTATGCCAAATACACCACGGGAAAAACAAGAATAGATGCCAAATGGGATGATAAAACCGGAATATTGCAGGGATCTTCTTATATTTCTCAGGACGGTAACCAGGTGGTTCTTATGGTAATCAATTCATCTTCCAATACATATAATCTTAAGGCAGATCTGCCTTTTTATACTGCTTCAGGTACAAAAGTGCTCACGAATACAATCACGAATATGGCCACCACGCCCATATCAATGGCCAGCTCTACATTCCGTCCGGCTATTGAGATCAGCCCTTCAAGTGTTATGACGTTTGTTTTCAATAAAAGCGGAGACAGACCGGTTTCCCTTATGACCGGCAGTAACGTTCATTATAATAAAATTGAAACCCAATCGACTACCAATGCTGCTTTCGGCACAGCATTCAATATAAGCAATACTAATGTAACTTTTTCAAATCCCAGTCCCCTTATAAGCAGTAATATGACTTCTGCCAATGGGTATCTTCAGCTTAATGACAGATTTAATAAATTCATTTTGCATGTCAACAGCTATACAACAGCCGGACAGAGTTATTCGGACAATACAACATTATACTATATCAACAGTCAGGGGGTTGCAAAATCATATAATTACGGAAGGATAAATTTTCCGGCAGGAGGAAATTTTGATATTGTGCTGGATATTTCCAGACAGGTTCTTACTGACGGTTGTAAAGGGATTCTTGGACTCAGAAATTCCAATTATAGCTCTGTTCTCACCCTTAATTTAGGAGATGTTTATTTTAATATAGGAAATGAAATCGCATCAAGGTTTGAAGGAACATATTCCAGCAGCGACAGCAATCTGATGGATGCTCTTGAAAACGGTTATTATACTTCATTAGATTTCAGGATTACTTCAGGAATTACACCGTCAAACAATTGGCAGCCGCTAACTGCGAATACAAACAGTATATTTTATGTGAATTCCAACGTGACTTCGTCTGCCAACAATGTGATTTCCGGGACCAGCTGTTCAAACCTTGTTCTTTCAGATCAGGGTAAAGATTTCCAGGTTCCTTTTAACTTTAATGCGGGTACAGCTTCTTACACCAGGGTTTTTAATGGTTACGATGTCCTTTTGCTGCCATTCGAAGCAACTACACCTGCCGGAGTGAATGTTTATCTCATGTCACCGGGGGCAGCCGGCATATCTTGTACAGCTGTTTCCGGTGGTGTAATTCCGGCAAATACACCAGTCCTTGTGAATGCAACCGGAAGCTTTACTTTTAACGGTACAGGAAATGTTTCTACACCAAAAGCAATTACTGTAAATCAGATGAATGGAGTATATCATACGATTAAAGTGCCTGCCAACAGCTACATTTTAAAAACTGAAAACGGGATCACAGGATTCTATAAAGTTATAGCAGGAAGCGAGCCGGTGATTAATCCTTTCAGGGCATATCTTACAGAAGAAAACGTTTTTACGGTAAGTGTTCTTCCTTTAAACTTTGCAGTATTGGGTGCCGAAAACAGTATTACAGATAAAAATGAAGTAAAAATATATCCAAATCCTGCAAAAACGGAAATTTTTGTTGTACTGAAAACTTCGGAGGCAATGGCTTCAATTTTTGATTCGAGAGGCAGACAGATTAGATCCGGATTGAAAATGGCTTTTGGAAAAAACCGTATCGAAGTAAGTGGTCTTCCTACAGGAGTATATTATATTGAAATTTCATCTCAAAATAATAAGATGATCTCACAGAAATTTATTAAGCAGTAAATAGTACAGCTAATTTATCACAAAGTCATCATACCAATTGATTATGATGACTTTGTTTATATTCATAATACAGATTAATTTCTTTATTTTTTCTTAAATAATAAGTGTTGTTTTTACATTTATTTAAAATAGAATCTTATATTTGTATTTATCATAAAAACGACCATAATATCTAAAATTTTATTAATCATAATCTGTTTTTAATATCATCTTATGAGAAAAATAATATTAAATATATCCATTTTCATTTGTGCCTTTTCATTTGGACAGAATTACAAATATCCATTCCGAAATCCCAATCTTCCGGTAGAGCAAAGAATAGAAAACCTGCTTGGGCTACTGACAGTTGATGAAAAAATAGGAATGATGATGGACAATTCCAAAGCGGTTCCCCGTCTGGAGATTCCTGCTTACGGATGGTGGAATGAAGCGCTTCACGGTGTTGCGAGGGCAGGAACAGCTACGGTTTTTCCCCAGGCAATTGGCATGGCGGCAGCCTGGGATGTTCCGGAGCATCTCAAAACTTTTGAAATGATTTCTGATGAAGCAAGGGCAAAATACAATAAATCTTTCGACGAAGCCAGTAAAACAGGACGTTATGAAGGTCTTACATTCTGGACTCCCAATATCAATATTTTCCGCGACCCAAGATGGGGAAGGGGCCAGGAAACCTATGGAGAAGATCCTTATTTAACTTCCGTTCTTGGCGTTGCTGCAGTAAAAGGCTTGCAGGGAAATGATCCGAAATATTTCAAAACACATGCTTGTGCCAAACATTTTGCAGTTCATAGCGGACCGGAATGGAACCGTCATTCTTACAATGCAGAAGTTTCCAAAAGAGATTTGTATGAAACCTATCTTCCCGCCTTCAAATCGCTAGTCTTAGAAGGAAATGTGAGAGAAGTGATGTGCGCTTACAACGCTTTTGACGGACAGCCTTGCTGTGCCAGCAATACCCTGCTTAACGAAATTCTTCGCGGTAAATGGAAGTACGACGGAATGGTGGTTTCCGACTGTTGGGCTTTGGCAGATTTTTATCAGGAGAAATACCATGGAACACATCCCGATGAAAAAAGCACTGCTGCAGATGCTTTGAAACATTCCACAGATCTGGAATGCGGAGATACTTATAACAATCTCAACAAATCTCTTGCAGGTGGATTGATTACTGAAAAAGATATTGACATTTCAATGCGGAGGATCCTAAAAGGCTGGTTTGAGCTTGGAATGCTTGATCCAAAATCTTCCGTGCTTTGGAACCAGATCCCATATTCGGTTGTAGATTCGGATGAGCACAAAAAACAGGCGCTGAAAATGGCACAAAAATCAATTGTGCTGATGAAAAATGAAAATAATATTCTGCCTTTCAATAAAAATATAAAAAAAATTGCAGTTGTAGGTCCTAATGCCGATGACGAAATGATGCAATTGGGAAATTATAACGGAACACCTTCTTCAATAGTAACCATTTTGGAAGGAATCAAGGCTAAATTTCCAAATACGGAAATCATTTACGAAAAAGGCAGCGAAGTTGCCGATCCATCGTCCAGAGCTTCACTTTACCAGAATTTTTTGAGTCAGAAAAATGGCGGAAAAGGGATGAAAGTAGAGTTTTTTAATAATAATGAGTTTAAAGGGAGTCCTGTCAATATTTCTGTTAACAAAACGGGAATCACTTATAATAGTTTCGGTGGAACTCAGCTTGCACCGGGAGTTGCAAGAGAGAATACTTCAGCAAGAATTTCCGGGGTTTTCAAAAGCAGCTATTCCGGGGAGGTGATACTTTCTGCAGCTACATCAGATGTATACACTCTGTTTGTTGACGGAAAAGAAATCGCTACCAGAAAAGGTCCGGATGCAAGACATTCTTCAGAATTTCCTGTAAAAATGGAGAAAGGAAAAGAATATCAGATAGAATTGCGGCACACCCAAAAAGGAAAATATGTGAGCATCAGCTTTGAAGTTTATAGAAAAGATCCTGTAAACTTTGCATCGGTAAAAGAAAAAGTAAAAGATGCAGATGTGATTGTCTTTGCGGGCGGACTTTCACCAAGTCTGGAAGGCGAAGAAATGTTGGTTAATGCCGAAGGCTTCAAAGGTGGCGATAAAACATCAATAGAGCTTCCGAAAGTTCAGCGTGAATTACTGGCTGAGTTAAGAAAAACCGGAAAACCTGTTGTTTTTGTCCTTTGTACGGGAAGCTCACTCGGTCTGGAGCAGGACGAAAAAAATTATGATGTGTTGCTTAATGCATGGTATGGTGGTCAATCTGGCGGAACTGCCGTGGCAGATGTTTTGGCAGGAGATTACAACCCTTCCGGAAGGTTACCGGTTACTTTTTACAAAAATCTGGAGCAGCTTGATAATGCGCTTTCAAAAACCAGCAAGCACCAGGGATTTGAAAATTACGATATGCAGGGAAGAACCTACCGTTACATGACGGAAAATCCTTTGTATGCATTCGGTCACGGTTTGAGTTATTCAAAATTCAATTATGGCAATGCAAAGCTGAGCAAAAACAGCATCAGTCCTAATGAGGATATTATCATAACAGTTCCTGTTACGAATATTTCGGATAGAGACGGGGAAGAAGTAGTTCAGGTTTACGTGAAAAGAAATAACGATGTTTTGGCTCCTGTAAAAACTTTAAGAGCTTTTGAAAGAGTTTTGATCAGGTCAAAAGAAACAAAAAATATTCAATTGACGATTTCCAAAGAATCATTTAAATTTTACGATGAAAAAGCAGATGATTTGATTTCAAAATCAGGAGATTATACGATTCTTTATGGGGGAACTTCAGCAAATTCTGGATTAAAAAATATGCAGCTGAAAGTCAGGTAATCTGTTGTCACGCAACGAAACCTTATAGGTTTTCAAAACCTGTAAGGTTTACAATAAATATACTAATACAGCTCATTCAAATAATATTATAGATATCATACTGAGCGTAGTCGAAGTGTCTATTTGGACAATAAAAATCTATGAAAACAAAAAATAAAATCTTTACAGGAATACTCTTTTTGAGTGCTGCATTTCTATCAGCCCAAGACAGCAATAAGCATATCCTTGATTTAGACGGAATCTCTACCCATATCAAAATCCAGCCGACGATGTACGGAATCTTCTTTGAAGACATCAATTTTGCTGCAGATGGCGGTATTTACGCTGAATTAATCAAAAACCGAAGCTTTGAATTTGATGAGCCATTGATGGGTTGGAAGCAGCAGAATTCAAGGATACTTTCTCATAATCTTGATTCCGGAGTTCTCACCATATATTCAGATGATTCCAAAACCAATAAGAACTATGCTAGAATCACTGTAAATAATGATAAAAGCTATATTCTGGAAAATGAAGGTTTCCGGGGAATTGGTATTCATCAGAATACCCAATATGATTTCAGTTTTGATTTGGAAAACGTTTCCGGGAATATTTCCGCGGTCAATGCAAGTCTCATAGATGAAAACGGGATGGTTATTTCCAAAGTTCCGATCCTTATCAAAGGAATAGGCTGGCAAAAATATACTGCCGTTTTTTCTCCATCAAGAACGGTTGAAAAAGCAAGACTACAAATCACCTTTACCGGAAACGGCGTTGTAAATATGGATATGATTTCCCTGTTCCCGCAGGATACGTGGAAAGGAAGAAAAGGCGGTTTGAGAAAAGATTTAGTTCAGAAATTATACGATCTGCAGCCGGGATTTCTCCGTTTTCCCGGAGGCTGTATTGTAGAGGGAAGAACACTTAATGAGCGATATCAATGGAAAAAAACAATTGGGAATGTTGCGGACAGAGAACATCTCATCAATAAATGGAGTTCAGGATTTGCCCATCGGCCGACTCCTGATTATTATCAATCGTTCGGATTGGGCTTTTACGAATATTTTCAGCTTTCCGAGGATTTGGGAGCAGAACCTGTCCCGATTCTGAGCTGCGGAATGGCTTGTCAGTTTAATACAGGCGAATTGGTTCATTTGGAAGAATTAAATCCTTACGTTCAGGATGCTTTAGATTTAATCGAATTTGCAAATGGTGATACCAATACAAAGTGGGGGAAACTGCGTGCCGATATGGGGCATCCGAAAGCTTTTAATTTAAAATTTGTCGGTGTCGGGAACGAACAGTGGGGCGAAGATTATATTGAAAGATATAAAGTTTTTGAAAAGGCTATTCACTCCAAATATCCCGAAATTAAAATTATTTCCGGAAGCGGGCCGTCGCCGGACGGAGAATTTTTTGATTATGGCTGGAAAGAGCTTAAAAAACTCAATGCACAGATTGTTGATGAGCATTATTACAATTCACCGGAGTGGTTTACAAAAAATGCTGGAAGATATGATGATTACGACCGTTCAGGACCAAAGGTTTTTGCCGGGGAATATGCTGCTCAGTCTGTGGGTGTAGTGAAACCCGACAACAAAAACAACTGGCAGACTGCATTGTCGGAAGCTGCTTTTATGACCGGGCTTGAGCGTAACGCTGATGTCGTTGCGATGACTTCTTATGCACCGCTTTTCGCACACGCAGACGGATGGCAATGGACACCGGATCTGATATGGTTCAACAATCTTCAGTCCTATGCAACCCCGAATTATTATGTTCAGCAATTGTTTTCCAACAATAAGGGAACCGATTTAATTAAAATTTCTGAAAATGGAAACCCTGTTAAAGGACAACATCAGCTTTTTGCGTCCGCCGTTCAGGATAGAAACAAAGGAGAGACTATCATCAAGGTGGTCAATACAGATTCTCAGGGAAAATCAGTTGAAATCAATCCAGGAAGCAGACAAATAGGAAATAAGCTCAACAAAATAACCTTAACAGCATCAAAGCTCTCTGCTGAAAATAACTTCCAAACAGAGAATATCAAACCGGTTGAGGAGATTTTAGCTTTGAAAAAAGGGAAATTTTTGGTTGATATTCCCGCTAATTCTTTCGTGATTTTAAAGCTTAAATAAATCCCACCATCGATCAGCAAAGAAAAAAATAAAATTAAGTGTGTTTTTTACATTTATTTAAAATAGAATCTTATATTTGTTTTATCTCTTAAACAAAAAATATAAGTATTTGTTAAAGTCTCATTAAAGATCATTCGCTTTTTCTTTTAAATGAACACAAACAGCAATA
The DNA here is from genome assembly GCF_000282115.1 of Chryseobacterium populi. Taxonomy (GTDB): domain Bacteria; phylum Bacteroidota; class Bacteroidia; order Flavobacteriales; family Weeksellaceae; genus Chryseobacterium; species Chryseobacterium populi. The sequence continues at coordinate 51,086 of NZ_AKJY01000085.1, read as the reverse complement.
TTTAGTTATGGAGATGTCGTCCTGAGCCTGGCGGAGGCTTAAAAATAATTTGTCAAAAAATTAACTACTTACCTTAATGAAAAAATATGTTATCGGATTAGATTACGGAACAGATTCAGTTCGTGCAGTCCTGATTGATACAGAAAACGGAGCAGAACTCGCAACATCTGTAAGCTATTACCAGAGATGGAAAGAAGGAAAATTCTGCCAGCCGGAACAAAATCAGTTCCGTCAGCATCCTTTAGACCATATTGAAGGTTTGCAACAAACCATTTTCCATGTAGTAAAAGAAAGTGGAGTAGCGCCCGAAAGTATTGTCAGCATTTGTATTGACACTACAGGCTCATCACCGCTTCCGGTAAATAAAGAAGGCCAGGCATTGGCTTTGACTCCGGGGTTCGAAGAAAACCCTAATGCGATGATGGTTTTGTGGAAAGATCATACTTCCATTGAAGAGGCAGAAGAAATCAACCGCTTGTCAAGAAATTGGGACGGCGAAGATTATACCAGATTTGAGGGTGGGATTTATTCATCTGAATGGTTTTGGGCAAAAATCCTTCATATCAGCAGACAGGATGAAAATGTGAAAAATGCTGCCCACAGCTGGATGGAACATTGCGATTATATCACATTTCTTCTTTCCGATAACCAGGATTTGGCAACGTTTAAAAGAAGTCGGTGTGCAGCCGGTCATAAAGCAATGTGGCACGAGTCATGGGACGGACTTCCTTCAAAAGATTTTCTTGGTCAGTTAGACCCTTCCTTAGCCGAACTTCGGGAAAGATTGTATGATAAAACCTATACTTCCGATGAGGTTGCAGGAAACTTAAACGCTGAATGGGCTGCAAAACTGGGATTGACTACGAATACTGTAATTGCTGTAGGAACTTTTGACGCACATTCCGGAGCTGTTGGAGCAAAAGTAGAAGAGAACACGCTCATCAGAATCATGGGAACATCAACCTGCGATATTATGGTTGCATCTAACGAAATTATCCAGGACAAGACCGTAAAAGGTATTTGTGGACAAGTCAACGGTTCTGTTATTCCGGGACTGATTGGCCTGGAAGCCGGACAATCGGCATTCGGTGATCTTCTGGCTTGGTACAAGGATATTCTCACCTGGCCTGTTCACCATATTCTGATGAATTCCGATATCATTGATGAAAATCAAAAACAACTTTTAAAAGAAGAAATAGAAGAAAACATTATCCGGAAGCTCACTTTGGAAGCAGAAAAAATTCCTCTTTCTGAAGCTGTCCCTATTGCCCTGGACTGGATCAACGGAAGAAGAACGCCTGATGCCGATCAGGAGCTGAAAGCCACCATCAGCAATCTTTCATTAGGAACAAAAGCACCACATATTTTCAAAGCATTGGTGAATGCCATTTGTTTTGGTTCGAAAAAAATAGTCGACCGTTTCGAAGAAGAAGGTGTGAAAATCGAAAAAGTAATCGGAATCGGTGGTGTTGCCAGAAAATCTCCTTTCATTATGCAGACCTTGGCAAACGTCCTCAATATGCCGATTGTAGTGGCAGCATCCGACCAGGCTCCGGCTTTGGGTGCGGCGATTTATGCAGCGGTTGCAGCGGGAATTTATCCCAATATTCAGGAAGCAAGCCAGAAAATGGGTTCGGATTTCGAAGCCGAATATTTTCCGCAGGCAGAGCAGGTAGAAAAATATGCAGAGTTGATGAGCCAGTATCAGATTCTTGCTGATTTTACCGAAAACAGCTTAAAACAGAAAAGCAGGAAAAGCAAAACATTGACGGACTAAAAAACACTTAGCAGTCAAAGAATTTTTGCAGGCTTTGCATTAAAAAAATATAAAAAAATAATAAAATGAGCAGATATAAAGAACTCCAGAGAGAATGTTACGAAGCCAATATGCAGCTGGATGCACTGAAGCTTGTCGTTTACACTTTTGGGAATGTAAGTGCCGTAGACCGTGACAAAGGAATTTTTGCCATCAAGCCGAGCGGCGTTCCTTACGAGCTTTTAAAACCGGAAGACATCGTGATTTTAGATTATGATGCCAATCTGGTCGAAGGAAAATTAAGACCCTCTTCCGACACCAAAACCCATGCCTACCTTTACAAGAATTGGGAGAACATCGGTGGGATTTCCCATACTCACGCCATTTATTCCGTAGCTTGGGCACAGGCGCAGTTGGATATTCCGATTTTGGGGACCACACACGCAGACCATCTCACGACAGATATTCCCTGTGCACCGCCGATGCGGGACGATTTAATCGAAGGGAACTACGAATACAACACCGGAATACAGGTTCTTGACTATTTTAAAGAAAAAGAACTCTCGTACGAGGAAGTGGAAATGATTCTTATCGGAAATCACGGACCCTTTACCTGGGGAAAAAATGCTGATAAAGCCGTTTACAACAGCAAAGTCCTGGAAACTATCGCAGAAATGGCCTATCTCACGAGACAAATCAATCCGGATGCACCGCGTTTGAAAAATTCGCTTATCAAAAAACATTATGAACGCAAACATGGTAAAAATGCTTATTACGGACAGTAACGGTGTTATTAGTGGAAAACAAAAGCAAACCTTATAGGTTTCTGAAACCTATAAGGCTGATAAACAAATTTATTTAAAGGGTTCAATAATAACCACAGATAAAACCTGTGGAAAGCATAAAAAATCATCATTTATAACATATGTTAACACCTCTCAATACAAAAGAAATCTGGTTCATCACCGGAAGCCAGCATTTATACGGACCTGAAACATTGGCTCAGGTTGCCGGACATTCAGGGAAAATAGTGGAAGAGCTCAACGCATCTTCATCCATTCCGGTAAAGGTTGTTTTGAAATCAACCGTAAAAACCACGGAAGAAATCTTTGAAACCCTTACAGCCGCCAACTTTGCAAAAGACTGTATTGGTATCGTAACCTGGATGCACACTTTTTCCCCTGCCAAAATGTGGATTCGCGGGTTGACCGCTTTACAGAAACCGATGCTGCATCTTCACACACAGTTCAATCAGGATATCCCGTGGTCTACCATGGATATGGATTTTATGAACCTCAACCAGGCCGCTCATGGCGACCGTGAATTTGGTTTTATGGTAAGCCGTCTCCGCAAGAACAGGAAAGTAGTTGTCGGACATTGGTCTGAAGAAAGAGTTCAGAAACAAATCGGGGACTGGAGTCGTGTTGCAGCAGGATGGGATGATTGGCAAGGCGCGAAATTTGCCCGTTTTGGAGACAATATGAGATATGTTGCCGTTACAGACGGAGATAAGGTAGAAGCGGAGACCCAATTTGGATTTTCGGTAAATACTTGGGGAATCGGTGATTTAGTAAGTGTTGTCAACTCCATAGGTGATGGCGAAGTGAAAACTTTGATGGAAGAATATGAAGCATCTTATAAGATGGCAGAATCTCTTCTGTTAGGCGGAAGCAACAGAAAATCACTTGAAGCAGCTGCCAGAATAGAATTAGGACTGGAAAAATTCCTGAAAGACGGGAATTTTAAAGGTTTTTCAGATACATTTGAAGATCTGCACGGGTTGGAGCAGCTTCCTGGAATTGCCGTTCAGAGACTGATGAAAAAGGGGTATGGTTTTGCCGGAGAAGGTGACTGGAAAACAGCAGCGCTTGTCCGTGCAATGAAAACCATGGGGCAAGGTCTGGAAGGGGGAAATGCTTTTATGGAAGATTATACCTATCATCTCAATCCGGCAAATCCTTCTGTTTTAGGTTCTCACATGCTGGAAGTTGACCCGGTTTTGGCGGTTGACAAACCATCTTGCGAAATTCATCAGTTGGGAATTGGGGGCAAGGCAGATCCTGTTCGCCTGGTTTTCAATTCAAGAGGAAATATTGATTCCCTGAATGCCGCCCTTATGGATTTCGGAAACCATTTCAGGCTGTTAATCAACAAAACAAAAGCATTGGAGATCACAGAAGAATTACCAAAACTTCCCGTGGCAAGAGTCCTTTGGAAGCCTTTTCCGGATTTGTACACAGCTGCCGAAGCCTGGATTCTGGCAGGCGGTGCGCATCATACGTGTTACAGTGAAAATATCAGCGCAGAACAATTGGAGGATTTTGCGGAAATCGCAGGGATAGAGTCGTTGGTTATTGATGAAGATACAAAAATCCGTGATTTTAAGAATATGCTTAGGTGGAATGAGATTTATTATCGTTAAACTTGCAAAATCATTTAGACTATGAAAAAAATAAGCTATAATCTGATTATCATTGCGTTTTTATGTATTTTCGGATGCTGCAAAAAAGAAAACAACAATCAGACCCAAAAAGGAAATATGGAAAACATACAGGTTTCAGGCTACGGAGTGACGGCAAAAGGCGATACTGTTAAAAAATATACTCTGATCAACAAAAACGGGATGAAGGTAGAAGTTATCAATTTCGGTGGAATTATCACTTCACTGACTGCCCCTGATAAAAACGGAAAATATGAAGACGTTGTTTTAGGTTTTACGAAACCTGAAGATTATTTCAACGGAAACCCGTATTATTTTGGGGCTTTGATCGGCCGTTATGGAAACAGGATTGCCAACGCAAAATTTACTTTAGAGGGCAAAACTTATGACATCGACAAGAATGACGGACCAAACAGCCTTCATGGGGGAAAAGATGGTTTCCATACCAAATTCTGGCATATTGAATCTGTGAAAGATGCTGAGTTTCCAACATTGAAACTTACTTACACAAGTGAAGACGGCGAAGAAGGCTATCCGGGAAAATTAACTACAACTGTTTTATATACTTTGACAGACGACAATGCCTTGGAGATTTCTTATGAAGCAACTACAGATAAAGCAACGGTTGTGAATCTTACCCAGCATTCTTATTTTAATCTTTCAGGAAATTTCACAAAAACCATTACCGACCACGAACTGCAAATCAACGCAGATCAATTTTTACCTGTCAATGAAACATTAATTCCGACTGGCGAACAGAAGGCAGTAAAAGGAAGCCCGTTTGATTTCACAGTTTCTAAACCTATCGGAAAAGATATTAATGCTGCCGATGACCAGTTGAAAAAAGGAAAAGGCTATGATCATAACTGGATTCTGAACGGAACTGGATTGAGAAGCATTGCAAAGGTCTATCATCCGGAATCAGGAAGAGTGATGGAGGTTTTTACAGATGAGCCGGGCGTTCAGTTCTATTCCGGAAATTTTCTGGATGGGAAATTTGAGACTAAAACCGGTGGGAAAAATGAATTCCGAACAGGGTTTTGTCTGGAAACCCAGCATTTTCCGGATTCTCCGAATCAGGCTTCTTTCCCTTCAACAGAGCTGAAGCCGGGACAAAAATATCAGACTAAAACGATTTATAAATTCTCAGTTAAAAAATAAATTATGGGAAACTTAGCGACTATTGATATCATCATATTTCTTATTTATTTTGTGGTGGTAGCGGGATACGGAATTTGGATTTACAACAGGAAAAAATCCGCGGCTACAGGCAGTAAAGATTATTTTCTGGCAGAAGGTTCACTCACCTGGTGGGCAATCGGTGCCAGTTTGATTGCATCCAACATTTCGGCGGAACAGTTTATCGGGATGAGCGGTGAAGGATTTTTTGTAGGAATCGCTGTTGCGGCTTACGAATGGATTGCAGCAATTGCACTGATTATCATCGCCGTATGGTTTATACCGATTTATTTAAAGAATAAAATTTATACAATGCCCCAGTTTCTGGAAACCCGTTACAACAAATCAGTTTCACTGATTATGGCGGTCTTTTGGCTGTTTCTGTATGTGATTGTAAATTTAACCTCAATTCTTTATCTGGGTGCTTTGGCTATTAATACTTTGTTGGGTGGAGATAATCTGCACACCATTATGATTGGATTGCTTCTGATGGCTTTGCTGATCGGCTTAGGTGGAATGAAAGTTATCGGATACACCGATGTGATCCAGGTAGCGGTTTTGATTATCGGAGGTTTTGCGACCGTTTATATGGCCCTCCAGATTGTCGACCAGAGAATAAACGGAGTGGCTGTAGGAAATGCTTTAGCAGGTTTCCAGACATTAATAAACGAAGCACCGCAGCATTTTAAATTAATTCTTGATAAACCAGCTACAACTACCACAACACTGGCAATGCCGGAAAACCTGAATGTTCAGAAATATGTTGTTTTACCGGGTCTGGCGATGTATTTTGCGGGACAGTGGATTGTAAATCTGAATTATTGGGGATGTAACCAGTATATCACGCAACGTGCTTTGGGTGCTGATTTGAAAACTGCAAGAACCGGAATTTTATTCGCAGGGTTTCTGAAATTATTTATGCCGATTATCGTAATGCTTCCGGGAATTGCAGCATATGTTTTATACACAAAAGGACATTTACCTGGTTTCAACGGAGTAAAAGACGGAGCTTACTCAGCCATTTTAAGCTTTTTACCTACCGGTCTTAAAGGACTTGCAATCGCAGCGCTTACCGCAGCGATCGTTGCTTCTTTGGCGGGTAAAGTAAACAGTATTTCCACGATTTTTACTTTGGATATCTATAAAAAATACCTGAAAGCAGATGCCACCGAAATTCAGATGGTTAGAACAGGACGTTGGGCAATTATTATTGCAATGTTCGTGGCTTTGGCATTTACGTGGACTGATGTTTTGGGGATCGGCGGAGAAGGTGGCTTCACGTTTATTCAGAAATATACCGGATTTATCAGTCCGGGTGTTTTTGCGATGTTCCTTTTGGGAATGTTCTGGAAAAGGACCACAGGAACGGCAGCTTTGGTAGGCGTTCTTCTCGGTTTCTTACTGGCTATTTTCTTCAACAGTTTTGCTGTCGGTATTTTCGGAAAAGAAACCTGGCTGTATACAGCTTTCACTTATGAAAAATTAGAAAATGGTGTGGTTCATACCATTACGGAAATTCCATTTTTAATTAATATGGGATGGTCATTCTTCATTACTGTTATTGTTATGGTCCTGATAAGTTTGGCTGGCCCGAAAGTGAATCCGAAAGCCTTCGCCATCGATGCAACTATGTTCAAAGTAGATTCCAGAACTTTAATAATGATTGTAGTTACAGTTCTTTTATTGACTGCACTTTATGTGAGATTCTGGTAATTTCAGAAATAATTAAAAGTAGGATGTCGTTATGGCATCCTATTTTTGTTAAAATACTGATGATTTTGTAATTTTAAAAAAGTTTTGAAAAAATATCTCCTTTTCATCGACACAGAGACAACAGCAATTCCGAAGCGCTGGAACGTTCCATATTCTGAAACAGATAACTGGCCTTCAGCAGTTCAGCTGTCGTGGATTTTGTATGACGAAACCGGTAGCGAGATTAAAAGGGAAAATTTTTATATTAATGCAGAGGATTTGAAAATCAGTGCAAAGTCGTTCAGAGTTCACGGAATTAGCAAAGAATTTTTAAGCAGAAACGGAGAAAACCGAAGGGTTGTTTTAGAAAAACTTTCAGAAGATATCCAGCAATATCATCCTTTGATTACTGGGCATTTCACAGAATTTGATATTCATACGCTCAGTTGTGATTATTACAGGGCAGATCTGGAAAACCCATTTCAGCAAAGTCATTTTTACTGCACGATGCTCAAAAGTAAAGACTATGTTTTGAATGCCGAAGCAGATTACTTTCGCTTGCCGCAGCTTTACGATTTCCTTTTTAATGAAAAGATGCAACCTGCTCACGATGCAATGATTGATGTGGAAATGACAGCAAAATGTTTTTTTGAAATTCGTTCACGAGGAGAAATTTCTGACAATGAACTTCAAAATATCCATGACGAAATAGAATGTAAATTGAAATTTTTAACAGGTAAAATGAAATAGTAGTATGGAAGAAAAAGTTATTTCATTACTTAAAATTACAGAGCCATTTCATCTTTTGCCCGAAACGGTTCTTGCTGAAATTTCTGAAACCCTTACAAAAACCGGGTTTTCCAGAGACACGCTGGTTTATCGCCAGGAAGTTACTGAGCTGACAGGTGTAGATATTATATCGTCGGGGGAATATGAAACTTTCTTTTTCGATGCGGCAGAAAATAAAAGATGTGTGACCAGACACCATTCGCCTTATTGTTTTGGAGGAATTTCAGTGGTTCTGAACAGAGTTCGTGCGCTGAAATCTGCGATAGCAAAAAAAGGAACTGTGGTTTATACCTTACCTAAAAAGGAATTTTACGAATTGTGTAATGCCTACGAAGATTTTTTTCATTATTTCACTTCAGATTTTGGAAAGAAAATGCTGGATGAGGAGTTTTCCCACTTTATAAAAACACCTGCTACTTTTGAGGAGAGTTATTTCGCAGCCGACCAGCTATATTCCAGGAAAATTGAAGGGATTGCTTACAAAAGTATAATTTCGTGCGAAGAAAGGACACCCGTTTTTGAAGCGGCTAAAATGATGGCAGCCTATAAGGTAAGTTGTATTTTCATCAAAAAGTCGGGGAGTGATGAAATTATTGGTTATGTGACAGATATTACCTTGCGGGATAACGTCATTGCCCGCAGTCTGGATTCAGGGATAGCCATTTCAGAGGTAATGGATAATCCGATTGTAAGCATTTCAAGCGATGCTTATTTGTATGAAGCAGTTCTGATGATGTTTAAAACCAAATCGAGGTATCTTCTGGTGAAAAATAAAGAAGAATATATAGGATTCCTGAGCAGAAACCGTTTGCTGAGCGAGCAGGCGCAAAGTCCGCTGGTTTTTATCCAATCAGTGAAGCAGGCAGAAAATACCGAAGAGCTTCGCAAAAAATGGAAAAAGGTTCCGGATATTATCAATCAGCTTTTGGGAAGAGGAGTGCATGGCGAAATTGCCAGTCAGATCATTACCACGATTGCCGATACCATTACCGGAAAAGTAATTGAGAAAGTTATAAAGGAAATAGGAAAACCACCTGCAAAATTTGCTTTCATTGTCACCGGAAGTGAAGGACGAAAAGAACAGACGCTGAGTACCGACCAGGATAACGGGATTATTTACGAAGACAAGGCCAACGAACATCGGGAAATGGTAAGGGCGTATTTTCTGGATTTTGCCGGAAAAGTTTCAGAAGACCTTAACAAAATTGGTTTTGAGTACTGCAAAGGTGGTTTTATGGCAAGCAATCCGAAATGGACCCATTCTCTTTCTCACTGGAAAAGAAATTATACCCAATGGATTGAAGAATCAGTACCCGAAAATGCAATGAAATTTTCAACTTTTTTTGATTTCCGTTTTATTTATGGTGATGAAAATATTGTACGTGAACTGAAAGTTTTTATCAAGGAAAAACTGGTTTCGCCCAATCAGATTTTCTTTGCGCACATTGCAAAAAATGCATTGCAGTACGAACCTCCTCTGACCTTTTTTAAAAGGATAAAAACGCAGACTGTCGGGAAATCAGAAGTTTTCGATATTAAAACAGCGATGTCTCCAATTGTAGACCTGGTTCGTGTATACGCACTGAAAAATCATCTGGAAATAGAAAATACAGGTGAACGAATGAAAAAGCTGACTGACATCGGAGTTTTCACAAAACAGCAGTATAACGAAATGCACCATTCTTACTATTATCTCATGGCGCTCAGACTCAAAAATCAGGCGAATCAAATTAATATGGATAAAAAAAATCCTGATAATTATATCGAAATTAGTAAACTGACTAAAATAGAACGTGTGACCTTAATCGAAATTTTCAAGACTATCGCCAATTTTCAGCTGGGAATCAAAGTGAAATTTACCGGAAGTTTCTAGGTTAAATTTTAAACATAAAGCCTTCCGAAATTTTCTTATTGTATTTTTCTTCGTCAAAAGTGTAGAGAAAAGACCCTTTTTTAGAAGAGCTCATATCTTTTTCATTCGTTTTTACCAGGACATCCAGTGCATTGATTTTGCTGGTGAAATTACGCTTGTCATATTTTTCATCAAAAATAGCTTCATAAAGATTCTGAAGGTCTTTCATTGTAAACTTTTCAGGCAAAAGCTCAAAGCCAATCGGTCTTGTGGTTGCTCTTCTTCTCAGTCTCAGAACGGCATCTTTTACCATTGCGTTGTGATCAAAAATCAGATCAGGACAGTCTTTCAGGTCAAACCATTTTGCACTGTATTTTTCATTGATTTGAATATTATCCTGAATATTGATTAAAGCGTAGTAAGAGATTGACATAATTCTGGCTGTAGGTTCGCGATCAATTTCAGTATAGGCATTCAGTTGTTCCAGGTAGATATTTTCCAATCCAGTTAACGAATTCAGTACGCGGTTAGCAGCTTGGTCAGAATTTTCCTTATCATCAATAAATCCACCCATCAGCGACCATTCTCCTTTTTTTGGCTCGAAATTTCTTTGTACCAGAAGAATTTTCAGATTTTCACCGTCAAAACCGAAAATGATACAGTCTACTGCGACAAGATGTTTAGGATAATTAAGATAATTTTCTTCCATCAAAAATGATTTTATACAAAGTTAAATGTTTTAGAGCAGATTATAACAGGAAAAAATGAATAAATGTATATTGAACACTTTATTTTTTCTTCATACTCCCTTTTTTGAGGATTTGCTGGTTTCAGGCAGGATTTTGGGGATTTTTTTTCATCATTTCAGAGAATTTTTTGTCTAAATTACATGAATCCAATATGAATGTAACGTTAAAATTATGTTAAAATTTTATTCGGAGCTTCAGTAAGTATTTATACGGGGCATATTCTTTAAAATACGATAAGTCCGGGTATCAATTTTTATTGGCTCATCTAAACATACGATATCTATTTTGATAATGACTAAATTACATTTATTGAATTGATATTCTATTGTTTGTCTATTCTTGTTTTTTATGATAAGCTAAAGATTTTCAAAGGCATTTTTCATTGTCTGAAAATACTTTCTTAACAGAGCCTGTTGCTGAATTCTGAAAATTGTTTGCCATTTGGATACTTTCTTTTATTTTAGAAATGTAGAAATAACATTTATTAATGAATAAAAAATCGTTGATATGGCTTTTAGGCTTTACTTCTCTGACTTTCGGACAGATGAAGAAAAATGTTAATTACTTTCCGCTCAACAAGGTTCATTTGTCCGAAAGTGTCTTCAGTAAAGCGATGCAGACAGATGAGAAATATATTCTGTCGATGGATGCTGACCGGCTTCTTGCACCCTATTTGAAAGAAGCAGGGTTGAAACCTAAAAAAGCAAACTATCCCAATTGGGAAAATACAGGACTGGATGGCCATATCGGGGGGCATTATATTTCCGCTTTGGCGCTGATGTATGCTTCCACAGGCGATGCCAAAGTTAAGCAGCGTCTGGATTATATGATTGATGAGTTGGAGCGTTGCCAGAACCTTTCAGAAAACGGTTATCTTTCAGGTGTTCCGAATGGGAAGAAAATTTGGAAGGAAATTGCCGGTGGAAACATCCGTGCCGCGACTTTCGGCTTGAATGACCGTTGGGTTCCTTTATATAATATTCACAAAATATATTCAGGTTTGCGCGATGCCTATTGGTATGCAGATAGTGGGAAAGCGAAAAAAATGCTTATCAGGCTCACAGATTGGATGGTTGGCGAAGTTTCCGTGCTTTCCGATGCACAGATTCAGAATATGCTTCGAAGTGAACACGGCGGACTGAACGAAGTTTTTGCAGACGTTTACGACATTACAAAAAATCCGAAATATCTCAGGCTGGCTCACCGTTTTTCTCATCTTGCCATTTTAAACCCGTTGTTGAATGGTGAAGATAAATTTACAGGAATCCACGCCAACACGCAGATTCCGAAAGTAATCGGTTTTAAGAGAATTGCAGATTTGGAAAACAATAAAGAATGGAGCAATGCGGCAGATTTTTTCTGGATTAATGTCACGCAAAAAAGATCAGCGGTTATAGGGGGAAACAGTGTGAGCGAACATTTCAATCCTATCAATGATTTCAGCGGAATGATTAAAAGTATCGAAGGCCCGGAAACCTGCAATACCTACAATATGTTGAAGCTTTCCAAAGAATTATATGCGACGAATCCGAAATCGTCTTATATAGATTATTACGAAAGGGCCTTATACAATCATATACTTTCCACACAAAATCCCGAAAAAGGAGGTTTTGTCTATTTCACGCCGATGCGTCCCGGTCATTACAGAGTTTATTCCCAACCGGAAACAAGCTTTTGGTGCTGTGTAGGTTCCGGGATGGAAAATCACGCCAAATATGGCGAAATGATTTACGCACATTCAGATGAAGATCTTTATGTGAATCTGTTTATTCCTTCCATTTTAAAGTGGTCTGAAAAGAAAATGGTTCTGAGACAGGAAAACAATTTTCCGGAGTCGGCATCAACAAAATTAATTTTTGATGTTGTTTCAAAATCAGATATAAATATGAAATTAAGGGCACCGGAATGGTCAGATGCCTCTCAGATTACCATTTCAGTGAATCATAAAAATATAAATGTGCCGATTGACGCCGAAGGTTATTTTTCTGTCAAAAGAAAATGGAAAAAAGGTGATGTTATCGAAATGAAAATGCCAATGCACCTTTCCGCAGAACAGCTTCCGGACCATTCAGATTATTTTGCATTCAAATATGGCCCGATTGTTTTGGCTGCGAAATATGGAAAAGAAAATCAGGACGGACTTTTTGCTGATGACAGCAGAGGCGGGCATATTGCGCACGGACCTCAGATTCCTTTAAATGAAATTCCTGCAATTTTGGGAAGCCCAACATCAGTTTTAAACCATTTGGAAACAATTAATGGAAAGGATTTGACATTCAGATTGACAGGCTTATATCCTCAAAGTAAATTCAGCAATGGATTAGAATTGGTTCCGTTTTATAAAATTCAGGAAGAGCGTTATATCATTTATTTTCCACAAGCGAATCAGGATAAGATTGAAATGATTCAGAAGCAGAAAGCCAGGGAAGAAGAGGAAATCAGAAAGCTGAACAGCATTACTGCAGACAACATCCGGTTGGGTGAGCAGCAGCCGGAATCAGATCATTTTATCGACAGCCAAGATTCCGGTACCGGCTACATGGAAGACCGCCATTTTCGTGAGGCAAAAGGCTGGTTCAGCTATCAGATGAGAAACAGGAATAACAATGCAAAATATCTTTATCTTCTTTATTTTGATGCCAATAGCAACCGCACTTTGAATGCGGAAATCAATGGAGTAAAAGTTATTTCTAAACATTTCGATGGAAAATCAGGCAGCTCTCCACAATCATTATTAATCCCGATTCCTGAATCTGAAACTCGTAAGGAAATTCTTACGGTAAAATTTAATTCAGATGAAAAATACCTTACACCGAAAATCATTGAGGTACGGTTGCTTAATCAAATACCCGACAAAAACTAAAATAAACTGCAGAATTCAAATTTGTTATGAAAAACAGGATCTTTTTTAAAATATTAATTTTCTTCGTCGGCTTATTATGTATTTCTTTTATCACTGCTAAAGTTAAGCTTCCTGCATTGGTTTCAGACGGAATGGTTTTACAGAGAAACCAAAAGCTGAATGTTTGGGGAAAAGCAGATGCCGGAGAAAAAGTGATAGTAGAATTCCTAAACAGAAAATACAATACAACTGCAGATCCAAACGGAGACTGGAAAATGACTCTTCCAAAGCAGAAAGCTGGAGGTCCGTATACGATGACCATCAATGAAATTACATTGAAAGATATTTTTATCGGGGATGTCTGGCTGGCTTCCGGACAATCGAATATGGAGCTTCCGATGCGAAGACTGACACCGCTTTATGCTGAGGAAATCAAAAATGCAAATAATCAGAATATCAGATTTTTCACCGTTCCCCAAAAATATAATTTTAAGTCACCCCAAACTGAGCTTGACGGTGGTAAATGGGAAGCTACAAATCCTCAGACTATTCTTAATTTCTCAGGTGTTGCCTATTTTTTCGCAAGAGAACTGAGTCTGAAAAATAAGGTTGCTGTTGGCATCATCCACACAAGTTTAGGCGGTTCTCCGGTTCAGGCCTGGATGGATGAAAATTCTCTTCAAAAATATCCTGAATATGTGGATGAAGCCAAAAAATGGCAAGACGATGAGCTGATAAAATCTACAGAATCTACAGAACGGTCACTCAGCAAAGCGTGGTATACAGAGCTTGATCAAAGCGATATCGGGCTAAGTCAACACTGGGAAAGCTTCGATTTGGATGATTCCGGATGGAAAATAATGCAGGTTCCCGGTTCGTGGGAAGATAAAGAAGGCCCTTTCGAAGGTTCCATATGGTTCAGAAAAGAAATTAGTTTAACTAAAAATCAGGCAGGAAAAGCTGCATTTTTAAATTTAGGAAGAATAAAAGATGCCGATGTGACCTACATCAACGGTGCAAAAGTAGGAAATGTAACCTACGAATATCCACCTCGCTGGTACAATATTCCGAAAGGTGTTTTAAAAGAAGGAAAAAATGTGATTGCCGTAAGAATTTCCAACGGAAACGGAAAAGGAGAATTCATAATGGACAAACCCTACTATCTTGAAATTGACGGAAATAAAATCGATTTAAAGGCCGAATGGAAATATAAAATAGGAGCTAAAATGGAAAAAATGGCTCCCGGACAAACGTTTATCCGTTGGAAACCGATCGGATTGTATGATGCAATGATTAATCCTCTTATCAATTATAATATTAAAGGTGCAATTTGGTATCAGGGCGAAAGTAATACCGGAAAACCAAAAGAATATGGAGATTTGCTGACCATGATGATTCTGGATTGGCGAAATAAATGGAACCGGAAAGATTTGCCTTTCTTTATCGTACAATTGGCTAATTTTATGGAACCAAAAACACAGCCTGTTGAAAGTAACTGGGCAGAACTCAGAAATCAGCAGCGTCAGGTTTCCCTCAAAGTCCCGAACACCGGACTTGCTGTAATCATTGATGTAGGAGAATGGAATGATATTCATCCGCTTGATAAGAAAACAGTCGGAGACAGGTTGGCTTTGCAGGCGCTTAAAGTTGCATACAAAAAAAATATTATTGCAGACGGACCGGTTTATCAGTCAATGAAAGTAGAAGGAAATAAGATTATTCTTTCCTTTAAAAACGGAACTGATGATTTTGCTCCTGTTTCAGAACTGAAAGGTTTTGCCATTAAAGGCAAAGATGGAAAATACCAATGGGCAAAAGCAAAAATTGAAGGTAAGAATATCACTGTATGGAATGATGATGTAAACGAACCGTCCGCAGTCCGCTACGACTGGGCAGACAATCCTGACGGAAACCTGAAAAACAAAACCGGACTTCCCGCTTCGCCGTTTACAACAGAATAAGGAAGCTGCCGGTACTCCGGATATTATCTAAAACAAACTTTAAATAGATTATTATCAATTATTTATATACCTAATATCTAAACTCATATGAATCATTCATCTCAAAAAATATCTGTCGTTGAAAAAGTCGGCTACAGCTTAGGAGATTTGGCTGCCAATTTGGTTTTCCAGACGCTCGTAACGTATTTGGCGTATTTTTACACAGATATTTACGGGTTAAAAGCAGAAGACGCGTCTGTCATCACACTCAGTGTTGGCCTGGTTGCAGGTTTTGGCTTCAATCCTCTTGTCGGTGCATTGGCAGACAGAACCCGAACAAAATGGGGGAAATTCCGTCCGTGGATTTTACTTTCAGCAATTCCGCTGGGTGCAGCGGCATTTTTCGCCTTCAGCACACCCGATTTTTCGTATCAGGGGAAAATGATTTATGCCGCAGTTACTTATTCTTTGCTGCTATTGCTTTATGCGGCCAATAACTTACCTTATGCAGCTTTAAGCGGTGTTATTACCGGTGATATGGGCGAAAGAAACAGTATTTCCTCTTATCGTTTTGTTGCTGTAATGTTTGCACAGTTTTTTGTTCAGGTATTTATGCTGCCGATTATCTTATCTGCCGGACATGGTGACAAAGCTGCCGGAATCGAGGTAGTAATGACCTGGCTGGCCATTATCGGCACGGTAATGCTGCTGATCACATTCTTCACGACCAAAGAAAGAGTCATTCCGAAACCGGAGCAGGAATCAAGTTTAGGTGCAGATTTAAAAGATTTGAAGAAAAACAAACCCTGGATTATAATGCTGACAGTTACAGCGTTGATTTTTATTACATTAGCAATGAAAGGTGGTTCTTATGTATATTATTTTAACAATTATGTAGATGAAGCCTCGCTTAAGCAATTTATATCGCCGATTACTGATTTCTTCAATTCCATCGGGATGAATTTCTTTGGCGAAGATCCTCGTTCAGCAGGTTTCGGGCTCTTTAATGCAGGCGGAATTATTATGATGATTGTCGGGATTACCTTTTCCAAAAGATTTGCCGATAAATATGGCAAAAGAGATGCATTCATCGCATCGTTGTTTATTTCAACATTATTTGTGCTTGCATTTATATTTTATCCCCCAAAATCGGTAGGATTGATGTTCTTGTCACAGATTTTGCATGGTTTCTTCTACGGAATAGGCACGCCACTACTTTGGGCAATGATCGCGGATGTCGCCGATTATTCAGAATGGAAAAACAACAGGCGGGCGACAGCAATTATTTTCTCTGCAATGATGGTAGGCTTAAAGGTAGGCTTAAGTATCGGAAGTTCATTAGTCGCACTAATTATCGGGAAATACGGCTATATCTCCTCAGAAGGTTCGGTTAATGTAATACAACCGGAAACAGTTTCAATGGGTGCCAAAATGCTGGTTAGCATATTTCCTTCCATCCCGTTCTTTTTAGCGTGCGGATTGCTGTTGTTTTACGAAATCAACAAAAAAATGGAAATCAAAATCGAACAGGATCTTAAAGAAAGAAGAAAATCAAAAGATTAATGATCTGATAAAAATTTGGGAAGCTTTATCCGTCTGAATTTATCCTGAGTACAATCGAAGATTTCATTCATGCTGAGCTAAGATCAATACACTGAAAGAGTTAATGACTAATAGTTCTTTGCTGAGTTTATGCCTTTGCGAACCTAAAATATTTAGTAATCCAAAAACCTTACGGGCTTTTGCGTTCACAAATTTTCTGTTCTCTATGGAACTGATTTATTAAAAAATAAAAATCTTTATGAAAAAAATAGTAGCATTATTAGGAATTCTAACCTTAACAATCTCTTGCAAAACAGCAGGTACGGTAAATTCTGGTGCCACCCTGAAAAATGCATTCAAAAATAAGTTCTACATCGGAACAGCAATGAACCTTCCGCAGGTTCATGAAACAGATGAGAAATCAGTTGGAATCATTAAAAATCAGTTTAGCTCCATTGTTGCGGAAAACTGTATGAAATCAATGTTTCTGCAGCCGGAAGAAGGCAAATTCTTTTTTGATGATGCCGATAAATTTGTAGCGTTCGGTGAGAAAAATAAAATGTTTATCATCGGGCATACTTTAATTTGGCATTCACAGTTGCCGAATTGGTTTTTCGTGGATAAAGACGGGAAAGACGTTTCTGCAGAAATTCTTAAACAAAGAATGAAGAATCACATCACAACAGTTGTGACCAGGTACAAAGGCCGTGTAAAAGGTTGGGATGTAGTGAATGAAGCGATAATGGAAGATGGCTCCTACCGTAAAAGTAAATTCTACGAAATCCTTGGTGAAGAATTTATTCCCTTAGCATTTCAGTATGCGCAGGAAGCAGACCCGAATGCAGAATTGTATTACAATGATTACAATGAGTGGTATCCCGGAAAAGTTCAGACCGTGATAAAAATGGTTAAAAATATGAAATCCAGAGGTATACGAGTTGATGGTGTAGGGATGCAGACCCATGTCGGTTTGGATACTCCATCAATTAATGAATATGAAAAAGCAATTGTTGATTATGCTTCAGCCGGTGTCAAAGTAAATATTACTGAAATGGAAATCAGCGCGCTTCCTTCTCCGTGGGGAACTTCCGCCAATATTTCGGACACCGTGGAATATCAGGCAAAAATGAATCCCTATACCAAAGGTCTTCCGGAAAATGTAAAAGCAGAGTGGGAAAACCGTTATCTTGATTTTTTCAGAATATTCCTGAAACATCAGGATAAAATCAGAAGAGTGACTTTATGGGGTGTTACCGATGCCCAATCCTGGAAAAATGATTTCCCGGTAAAAGGAAGAACCGATTATCCGTTACTTTTTGACCGGAATGATCAGGCAAAACCTGTGGTGAAAAAAATTATTCAGCTAACAAAAGAAAAATAATCTAATATTTAGTATCTAACTTCTAATTAAAACAATGAAAAAAGCAAAATATCTCTTTCCGAAAGATTATATGGCAGACCCTTCCGTACATGTTTTTGAAGGTAAATTGTACATCTACCCATCACATGACCGGGAGAGCGGAATGGAAGAAAATGACAACGGAGACCATTTTGATATGAATGATTACCACGTTTTTTCCCTGGATGATGTGGAGAATGGTGAAATCACAGACCATGGTGTTGTCCTTTCGGTAAAGGATATTCCGTGGTCGGGAAGACAACTGTGGGATTGTGATGTTGCATATAAAAACGGCAGATATTATATGTATTTTCCGTTAAAAGATAAAAATGACATCTTCAGGATTGGCGTTGCAGTGAGCGACAAGCCTTACGGACCTTTTGTACCCGAGAAACACCCTATGATGGGAAGCTACAGCATCGATCCTTGTATTTTTGAGGAAAACGGAAAACATTATATGTATTTCGGCGGAATCTGGGGTGGGCAATTGCAGCGTTACAGAAACAACAAAGCATTGGAATCAGCGATTCTTCCTCATGAGAATGAACCTGCAATTCCTTCAAAAGTTGCTTTGCTGAGCGATGATATACTGGAATTCGGAGAAGAACCGAAAGACGTTCTGATTCTTGATGAAAACGGCAATCCTTTACTTCACGGCGACAAGCATCGTTTTTTTGAAGCTTCATGGATGCATAAATACAACGGTAAATATTATTTTTCATATTCTACCGGCGATACTCATTTAATTTGTTATGCAACCGGTGACAGTCCTTATGGGCCGTTTACTTTTCAGGGTGAGATCCTGACACCTGTCGTTGGATGGACAACCCATCACAGTATTGTAGAATTTAAAGGAAAATGGTATTTGTTCTTCCATGATTCTGTACCGAGCGAAGGAAAAACCTGGCTAAGAAGTATGAAAGTAATTGAGCTTGAATATGATGAAAATGGTAAAATTAAAACCATTGAAGGTCTGGATAATTAAGCTTAAAAAATTCAGAAGCCTTCAATATTAATAACTGTAGGTGAAACCTATTGAAAAAACAATTCCAAATGCAAAATTTCCGACAGTATTTTCTATTATTTTTAATGATTCCGTTAACGATTTTGGCGGAGGACGGAAGTCAGCTGTGGCTTCGGTTTCCGGCAAAAAACGGCGTTTCTGCCGATAAGATCATTTCCAAGGGGAATAATCCTACTCTGAACATTGCTAAAAAAGAACTGAGCAGCCATTGGCAGGGTCAGGCTGTGGAACTTCGTACGGACAAATCATTAAAAAACCTGAAAGGCGGCTATATGATAAAATCAGTTCAGAACAGACTTGTCATTTCTGCTGAAAAAGAAATCGGTTTGTTGTATGGAGTTTATCATATTTTGCGTTTACAGCAGACCAATTCTGCGACAACAAATCTTAATATTACCGAAAAACCCTCATATGACGTCAGGATTCTAAACCATTGGGATAACCTGGACGGAACGATAGAGCGTGGCTATGCCGGGCATTCTCTGTGGAAATGGGAAGATTTGCCGGATAAAACTTCCCCGAGATACGAAGAATATGCAAGGGCCAACGCCTCAATTGGAATTAATGCGACCGTTCTCAACAATGTGAATACTTCGCCGAATATGCTCCGCAAAGATTATCTTGAAAAAATAAAAGTCTTGGCAGACATTTTCAGACCTTACGGAATTAAAGTTTATTTGTCAGTGAATTTCTCATCGCCAAAAGTTTTGGGAGGTCTTGAGAATTCTGATCCTTTAAACAAAGATGTTCAGAAATGGTGGAAAGAAAAGGCCTCGGAAATTTATAAACTAATTCCTGACTTTGGAGGATTCCTGGTGAAAGCCAATTCCGAGGGGCAGCCCGGCCCGCAGGATTACGGAAGAACGCACGCAGAGGGAGCCAATATGATGGCAGATATCCTGAAACCTCATGGTGGAATTGTCATGTGGAGAGCATTCGTTTACAGCCCGAGCAAAGAAGACCGTGCGAAACAGGCTTATCTCGAATTTGTTCCTCTTGATGGAAAATTCAGGGATAACGTCATTATCCAGATTAAAAACGGGCCTGTTGATTTTCAGCCTCGTGAAGCATTTAATCCGCTTTTCGGAGCATTAAGGAAAACACCTGAAATGGTTGAATTTCAGATTACTCAGGAATATCTGGGCTCTTCAAATCATCTTGTGTTTCTTGCTCCTCTATTTAAAGAAACCTTAGACAGCGATACCTATTCTGACGGCAAGGGTTCGACAATTGCCAGGATAACGGACGGAACATTAAGATCCGCAAAAATTTCAGCTATTTCAGCTGTTTCCAATATCGGGGAAGATAAAAACTGGACCGGACATCAGTTTGCGCAGGCCAATTGGTATGCTTTCGGACGTCTGGCATGGAACCATGACCTGACTGCTGAGCAGATCGCCGATGAATGGATTAAAATGACGTTTACCCATGATAATAATTTTCTTAATCCTGTAAAAGAAATAATGCTGACTTCAAGAGAAACGGCGGTCGATTATATGATGCCGCTTGGTTTGCACCATATTTTCGCATCAGGACATCATTATGGCCCGGAACCCTGGGGTGATTATAAAGGCGGAAGACCGGACTGGTCGCCGGTATATTATCATCAGGCCAATGCACAGGGCTTAGGATTTGACCGGACAATATCCGGAAGTAATGCTGTTTCACAATATTTTTCTCCATTAAATGAAACGTATGGAAATATAAAAACCTGTCCGGAAAATCTGATTCTTTGGTTTCACCACGTTCCCTGGGATTATAAAATGAAGGATGGTAAAACCTTATGGGAAGAATTATCTTATAAATATGATACAGGGGTAAAGAAGGTACGCGAATATCAAAAAACATGGGATAGAATGCAGCCATATATTGATGATGAGAGGTTTCAGCAGGTTCAGTCGAAGCTTAAAATTCAGGCAAGAGATGCCGTGTGGTGGAAAGATGCCTGTCTGCTATATTTCCAGACATTTTCTAAATTGCCGATTCCTTATGACATTGAAAGACCAGTTCACGAACTGGAAGATTTAAAAAAGATTAAACTTAATATGGGGCATCATAATTAAGCTTCTAATACTGAAATCACTTATTATATCCTTATTTCTCTGAAATAGTAAGATTGTGAAGTTAAAGACATATCTATAAATTTCAGAGAAAAAATTGTATGGATGAATATATAAGTGTAATTTTAACACTTATATAATTTTAACAATCTATTTTATGAAATTTTTTATTGACACTGCCAATCTCTCGATGATAGAAGAAGCCAATGCATTGGGCATTCTTGATGGCGTTACCACCAATCCTTCTCTTATGGCGAAAGAAGGGATCTCCGGAAAAGAAAATATACTCAACCATTATCTTGAAATCTGTGATATCGTAGATGGAGATGTAAGTGCCGAAGTTATAGGAATTACTTATGATGAAATGATAACGGAAGGAGAGGAACTGGCAGCACTTCACCCACAGATTGTGGTAAAAGTTCCGGTCACTAAAGATGGTATCAAAGCAATCAAATATTTTTCCGGAAAAGGAATCCGTACCAACTGTACCCTGATTTTCTCTGCCGGACAGGCACTTTTGGCTGCAAAAGCAGGAGCGACTTATGTTTCACCCTTTTTAGGCAGGCTGGATGATATTTCTACCGATGGGCTGAATTTAATTGAAGAAATCAGGACCATTTTTGATAATTTCGGCTTTGAGACAGAAATTTTAGCAGCTTCCGTAAGGCACAGTATGCACATTATAAATTGTGCGAAAATAGGTGCCGATGTGGTAACCTGTCCTTTACCTCCGATTTTGTCACTATTGAAGCATCCCTTAACAGACAGCGGTTTGGAACAGTTTATAAAAGATTCACAAAAAATGAAATAATGATATGCAGCACGATATTTCAAAACTCAAAAATATTGCTTCACAGGTTAGAAGAGATATTGTAAGAATGGTTCATGCCTGTCAGTCGGGTCATCCGGGAGGTTCGCTCGGCTGTGCGGATTTTCTGGTAGCATTGTATTTTGATTCGATGAAGAGAAAAGAAGAGTTTGATATGACGGGAAAAGATGAGGATGTTTTTTATCTTTCCAACGGTCATATTTCACCTGTTTTTTACAGCATTTTGGCACACGCAGGGTATTTCGACAAATCAGAACTGGTGACATTCAGAAAACTGAATTCCAGATTGCAGGGTCATCCCACTACACACGAGCATCTTCCCGGTGTTCGCGTTGCTTCCGGTTCGCTTGGACAAGGTTTGTCTGTGGCGATTGGCCACGCAGTCGGTAAAAAATTAAGCAAAGATAAAAACCTCGTTTTCTCGCTTCATGGCGATGGTGAATTACAGGAAGGACAGAATTGGGAAGCTATTATGTATGCATCTCACAACAAGGTCGACAATCTTATTGCAACCGTAGATTACAATGGTCAGCAGATTGACGGTCCTACTTCCAAAGTACTGTCTTTAGGTAACCTTAAAACCAAATTCGAGGCCTTCGGCTGGAAAGTTCTGGAAGTGGAAAACGGAAATGATATGGAAGAAATTCTTACTGCTTTAGACAGGGCAAAATCATTGACAGGGCAGGGACAGCCAATTTGTATTCTCCTGAAAACAGAAATGGGATACGGAGTCGATTATATGATGGGAAGCCACGCCTGGCACGGAAAAGCACCTAATGATGAGCAATTGGCAAAAGCGTTAGACCAGCTTGAAGAAACTTTAGGAGATTATTAGGGATTAAATTATTTGAACAGCTATTCCGCGCTTCGTTTCTGCTTTTTTTTATTGCGAACGAAGTGAAGCAATCTCTATTATA
The DNA here is from genome assembly GCF_000282115.1 of Chryseobacterium populi. Taxonomy (GTDB): domain Bacteria; phylum Bacteroidota; class Bacteroidia; order Flavobacteriales; family Weeksellaceae; genus Chryseobacterium; species Chryseobacterium populi. The sequence continues at coordinate 28,076 of NZ_AKJY01000085.1, read as the reverse complement.
AAATTTATAGTAACAAATATACTATGCCTCCGCTCAGTAAAACACCTTATGAACCAAAAAATAGCAAATAGTTAAAAACTTTGCGAATTCCCTTCAAAATTATCAATGTCAAATTTTAAACCTAGAACCATACAATGAAAAAATATGCATACACAGAAAAAAAAGATACCCGGAGCGGTTTCGGAGCCGGCCTTGCAGAACTGGCAGATAAAAATCCGGATGTTGTAGCACTTTGTGCCGATCTTATCGGTTCCCTGAAAATGGAAAAATTCATAGAAAAGGCACCCGGCCGTTTTTTTCAGATTGGGATTGCTGAAGCCAATATGATTGGGATTGCAGCCGGTTTGGCCACGGAAGGTAAGATTCCTTTTACAGGAACTTTTGCCAATTTTTCTACAGGAAGAGTCTATGACCAGATTCGTCAGTCGGTGGCTTATTCCGGTAAAAACGTAAAAATCTGCGCTTCACACGCCGGGCTTACTTTAGGCGAGGATGGTGCAACACACCAGATTCTGGAAGACATCGGTCTGATGAAAATGCTTCCCGGAATGACGGTCATCAACACCTGCGATTATAACCAGACCAAAGCGGCAACTATTGCTATTGCAGATTATGAAGGCCCGGTTTACCTGCGTTTCGGAAGACCTGTGATCCCTGTTTTTACTGAGGAAAACCAATCTTTTGAAATTGGGAAAGCCTGGATGGTCAACGAAGGAAAAGATGTTACGATTGTTGCAACTGGGCATCTCGTCTGGAAAGCCATAAAAGCCGGAGAAATTCTCGAAGAGCAGGGTGTTGATGCAGAAATCATCAACATTCACACTATTAAGCCTTTGGATAGAGAAGCGATTCTTAATTCCGTTAAAAAAACAGGATGTGTGGTAACTGCCGAGGAACACAACAGATTAGGAGGTTTGGGCGACAGCGTTGCACAGCTTCTGGTTACGGAATATCTTGCACCTCAGGAATATGTTGCGGTAAACGATAGCTTCGGAGAAAGCGGAACACCCGACCAGCTGATGGAAAAATATGGACTTACTGCGAATGACATTGTTAAAGCAGCAAAAAAAGTAATAAGAAGAAAATAATTTGCTGATTGGCATTTTTATTTAGCGAAGGTTTTAAATAATTACCAATCGGAATAAGCTTTAGCCATTTTCAAAAATGAATAATTAGCTAAAATATATTATAAAGGCTTAAATTGCGGTTATCTATGAAGGAGAAATTAATCAATTATACAAAAGAAGCATTTCAATCGTTCTTCCGGTCAGAGCCGGAAAAAATTTTTCTTGCTCCGGGAAGAATTAATATTATTGGTGAACACGTAGATTACAGTGATGGTTTTGTACTTCCTGCCGCTATCGACAAACATATTTGTTTTGCCGTAAAAAAGGTGGATGATTCTGAGAGCTGTACATTTTTTGCAAAAGACTTTAATGATTCTTTTAGCTTTAATATTAATCACAAACAAAGTCCGGTTTCACAAGCCTGGGTCAATTATTTGCTGGGTGTCTTCAATGCTATTCAGGAAAGCGGAAAACAGATCGGTGGTTTACAGATTGCTTTCAGCAGTACGATTCCGATGGGATCGGGGCTGTCGTCTTCGGCTGCTTTGGAATGTGGATTTGCTTTTATTCTCAACCAGGTTTTTGATTTAAATTTATCTAAAAAAGACCTGGCTCTCATTGGTCAGAAATCCGAACATACGTTTGTGGGTGTAAAGTGCGGTATTATGGATCAGTTCGCATCCGTTTTCGGCAAAGAACATCAGGTGATAATGCTTGATTGTAATTCTTTGGAACATCAGTATTTTGAAGCGAATATGGAAGGATACAGTTTTGTGCTTTTCGACAGTTGTGTAAAGCACACGCACCTGACTTCCGGCTACAACGACAGGAGAAAAGATGTTGATAAAGGGAAAAAAGTTTTGTGGGAAATGTTTCCTGAAATAGATAAATTCAGAGATTTCAATGTTCCAATGCTTGATGCTGTGAGAAAAAAAATAGGAGAGACCTCCTACAAAAGATGTTTGTATCTCCTGAAGGAAATAAAAAGAGTAGAAAAGGCAGCTAAGGCTTTAGCTGAAGGTGATGTTGAATATTTGGGAATACTTCTTACCGAAACTCATTCAGGGCTTTCCACTGAATTTGAAGTGAGTTGTGAAGAACTTGATTTTATGGTAGAGGCAACTTTGAAGGAAAAAGGTGTTTTGGGCGCAAGAATAATGGGTGGTGGTTTCGGAGGATGCAGTATCAATCTTATCAAAAATGAAAATGTAGATGAAGTGATTAGAAACATCAGCGCAAAATACAAAGCAGGTTTTGACATCGAAATGAAAGTATATCATGTAAAAATATCGGATGGAATTAATGAATACAAAAGAGATGAATTCGTCATTTAATCAGAATAAGCATCCTCACAGAAGATACAATCCCCTATTGGATGAATGGATTCTGGTTTCTCCGCAAAGAGCCAGCCGGCCGTGGCAGGGGCAGACCGAAAGAGTAACCGAAGAAAAGCTTCCCATTCACGACCCGGATTGCTATTTATGTTCAGGGAATATGCGTGTAAATGGCGAAAGAAATCCCGATTACAAAGGAGTTTATGTTTTTGACAATGATTTTGGCTCTCTGATGAAAGAAGATGTTGAATTTTCTGATGAACCGTCGGATTTTTTTTCATTAAAGCCGGAGCGGGGCATCAACAGAGTTATTTGTTTTTCAGAAAATCACGGCCTTACTTTACCGGAAATGGAAGTCGATGACATCAAAAATGTGGTAGATGTCTGGCAGGAACAGTATAAAGAGCTAGGAGCTGAAGATTACATTAATCACATTCAGATTTTTGAAAATAAAGGAAGTGTGATGGGATGCAGCAATCCGCATCCACACGGGCAAATCTGGGCACAGTCTTCGATCCCGTCGTCAGTTTTGAGAACTCAGGATAACCTGAAGAAATATTTTGAAAAAACCGGTAATTCTCTTTTGAAAGATTATGTAAAAAAAGAACTGGAAATAGACGAAAGAATCATTCTGGAAAATGAGGATTTTGTGGGTGTTGTACCATTTTGGGCGGTTTGGCCTTACGAAACAATGATTGTCAGCAAAAGAAAAGCTGAAAATTTGCTGCGGTTCTCAGATAACGAAAAGTTTTCTTTAGCAGCGATAATAAAGGATTTAACAATCATTTACGACAATCTTTTTGAGATTTCTTTTCCGTATTCTGCAGGAATCCATCAATCTCCCACAGATGGGGAACCGCATCCGGAATGGCATTTTCATATGCATTTTTATCCGCCATTGCTTCGAAATGCCAATGTTAAAAAATTTATGGTCGGCTACGAAATGTTGGCAGAACCTCAACGTGATATTACACCAGAACAAAGCGCAGAAATATTAAAAAATAGTTTGCGTGTACATTATAGAGATAAATAATGTAGAAAAGATTTATTTGAATCTATCCAAGAATATTTTACAGAATTACTTCATCATTAATATTATACTGACTTATAACTTTCAGATTAATAATGAGTTTATAATGAAAAGCCGGAGGAAAAGTGAATTATCACCTCTCTCCGGCTTTAATGATACCGTATTAATAGTTCACGATAGAATTTTATAAATGCCAGATTGTGAAGTCTAATGAAGATCAGTTTTGGCAAGGAGATTCTTCTTAAGAGCTAATCTCAAGCTTATATCCTTTTCCGCGGATAACAACAATTTTGATATTCGGATCAAATTCCAGTTTTTTTCTAAGTTTTGATATAAACATATCCAGGCTGCGCCCCACAATAACACCTTCATCTTCCCATATCTCTTTTTGCAGCCGGCTTCTCTCTATAGTTTGGTTAGGAGACAACGCGAAAATGAGTAGCAGGCGTGTTTCTGTTCCGGTCAGGTCTATGGTGTTTTTATTTATTACCAGTTGTTGTTCCTGCACATTAAACAAGACTGATCCAAACGTTAAAATATTAGTGTTTTGATCACCAGGCATGGCTCTTCGCGGTTTACCTGATCTCAGAAAAATGAAACCAACAAATGCCAAAAATGACAGGATACCCACAACATAACCATTCTTTGCTGTATTTATTCCGGTTGATTTAAATTTGATGTTGACCATATAGCATCCTTTGGGTTGTACTCTTCCTCGGCAGGCTATAATATCATCTTTTTTATTGCTGGATATAGCGTATCCATAGACCACACTGGAGTTGTCACAGTTCAGAACATTAACTACATAATCACGTGTGAGAGGGTCTTTGGACAACAAATGCCGGGTAGTATTCACCAGCGAGTCCGGTTTAAAGGTAAGCTCATTCTGAAACCTGATCTGGTATTCATTTTCGGCGATTTTTTTTACCGGAAGCACTCTTGATTTACTGTCGCCTGACTGCCTGAGTAGTTCATCTCCTATCCTCCGAAGCAAAATTTCTCTCCTGGCGATATCAAAATCATCACTGCCGGTCATACTGAACGCCACGCAGATCACAGAGATAAACAAGAGTAATATTACTCCGCACAGATATTTGCGTTTCCCGGAGAGGAGATTTCGGGTTTCAGACATACTATTTACAATTTATTTACAAAGGTTACACTATTATTTACAATCCAGGTTCCTCCGTCTGCACATTATCAAAGTATTTTTGTTGCATCAGCTTTAAAAAGATACGAAAAGACAAAAGAAATGTCTTAAACGAATCTGATTTTCAGGAAATAAATCTATGTTAATTAAATTTATAAAAATATGAAAAAAATCATTTATGTACTGATTTTGCCACTGTTTGTGGTAAGCGGACTAGTATTTGCGAATTACGAAATCAAAAACGAAACTTCTAAAAAGTCAACCCGAAAGACACTCTCTGCTGCTGAAATGAAAGCCGCATTGAAAAAATGGGAAGCTTCCCCTGATGGTATAAAGTTCAACAAATGGAAAGCGTCTCCGAAAGGTAAAAAAGTGCTTGATGGTGCTGCTAAAATAAGGAATCAGGTAAGGGATTTTACTAATATGGAAGCTAATGTAAGCTCTCTTTCTCTTCCGCCAGGCTCACGATTAGGTTTCGGAGTGATGGTCAGGATTAATGGTGAAGATTATATTCTCAGTTTTGGACTGGAAAACTCTAATGAATTTCAGCAATTGCATCGCCTGAAAGTGAACGACAAAATAATTATAAGAAGCCATAGTGTAATGTACGCTCCCAAGTATTCATATCCAATAGTACCGGGCGATTATGTAGAGCGAGATGGTAAAATAATTTATAGGCGTATCCACCGTAAAGGCGGCTGCTGAGTAATTTCAGGTAAATAAAGTGTATTTCAGTTTTACTTGCTGTATGTCTAATGATAGCGGTGGGATTGTGGATGATTCTGACACATCAAAATAGTTTGCATTCATCAAAAATACCAGCTATTGATCCCAAAAGTATAAAGCCCGGCAAAGCATTGTTATAAAGAAAGATGACTGTTGAGCAGATGATCTGAAAGTAATGCCTTTCCAAAGAGGATTGAAAAAGTAAATGCAATGATATACTTATTATGAAGTGAAATTTAGTACTGCTTAAAAAAGGCGAATACATGAGTTTAAGTAAGAAGCTCTGTATTAATTTCTATAAACTAGTTCATTTAGTATATCATTGCCTAATATCTAAAAGTTTTATTGTCCTAAATACACAAAGTAATTAGCATTTAATGCTGCCGGCTGAATGTTTATAGGGGCTGCAGTTCCTCCGGAGTTTACGGTGTAGGTATGACTATGCCCGATTGTTGTTGAACTTATATTATAAAGTCCTCCACCTCCAACAATTGTTCCTGCCAGCCAGTATACATGGATATTATTTCCACCACCAAATGCGGTAGTAGTCCTGATCCTTTGATAGGTCATAGTGTGGGAGTGGCCCGCTTCCGCATCTGTTGTATAGTTGAGGTTTACATTAGGCAGATTTGCCCTGGTGAGAGTTGCCGTACTGCTTCCTGAAATGGAACCGGTGGCTGCCGTAGTTCCCATGGAATAGCTGCCTGCCGCATTAGGTAGCAAGGTGGTTATTCCTAGTATACTTGATGCATTATTCTGGGCTGCTTGCGGGAGAGTAGTGATATTTCTTCCGTCTAGCAGATACCATCCATCATGGTCTGATGTAACAAATGAAGGTTTTACGTCTCCTATTTCAAAAAAGTCAGAATTATTCATAAGTACACCCTGTGCATTGGACATAACACCAGCTACTTTGTTAAAGGTTTGAATTCTGACATTGCCATCTACATCAATTGTCTGAGTGGGAGAGGAAGTAAGTATTCCTGTAGCTGAGGTGGCTCCATCCAGGTAAAGAAGTCCAGGACCTATATTAAGTTGTTTTCCATCTTGACTAACTTGCCGGTTTGAGATTAAAGTCCCATTTACAGTATAAATGTTTTCATTATTACTACTGTTTCCTGTAAGAGGGAACCAGGTTCCTGCATGAAAATACCAAAACCCTTTTCTGGTGATTATAATTCCATTATCTGTTAATGAATAAGCCAGCTCTGATTCATCGGGACTTTGCATATTTTCAATCTGAAAAGCTGTCTGACGGGGGATCAAGATTCCATGATTAGTGGAAACTACATCCAACACGACTTGAGGATTAGCTGTCCCTATTCCTACTAATGACTTTTGTGCCAGAGAAGGTACAGGTAGCCCTAAAGAGAAAATAAATATTGTAATTGTTCTTTTCATTGATTTAATTTTTATTGTCCTAGGTAGATAAAATAACTGTATGATATGTTTTTCGGTACAATAGCAAAGGGAGTACCGCTTCCGCCCGTATTAACGGTTCCAACATGACTGTGCGCACCAGAAGCGGGAAGAGTTATAGCTGTAGTTCCGGAAACTGTTCCCCTTCCTGCTCTAAACACATAAGCATTACCGGCTGCATTTTGAGCAAAATTGTAACCGCCGGCAGTTAATGAATGAGTATGTGCTGCTGCTGTTGATGTTACTCCTGTTAAATTAACATTAGGAAGATTAGCTCTGATCAATGTAGTTGTATCAGAGCCTCCTGTAGTGAACGGTACTCCTTGTTTCATCAACCTGCCATTGGTATTCACCAGTGTGCCGCTGAGTCCTATTGCTGAAGCATTGCTTTGTGCAATAGCAGGAAGTGTACTGATAGCCCGGCCGTTCAGCTTATACCAGCCGTTGTGGTCATCTGAACGCAGAGATTCTTTAACGGTGCCGTAAGCTACTTTAGGCCCTATAGATAAAGTTCCATCTGAGAGGGCCTTTACATTTCCACCGGTAAGATTTCTGACGCGGATATTCCCATTTACATCAACTGTATATGAGGGAATATTGTTTCCTATTCCTATTTTTCGTTCCACAGAATGAATAGAGAGCTTGTCTGTATCAAATGATAAATTGCGCCCGTTCATTGTTACAGTGCGGTTGGAAGTCAAAGTACCATTACTATTGTAGATATTAATAATTGGCTGGGAACTGCCTCCAAAGGGACGCCATACAGTGTTGTCATAATACCAGAAACCTGTTTTATTAATGATAGCACCATTGTTTGTAATTGCATAAACCAGTTCTCCTGTAATGGGGTTTGTGATGGCTTCTGCCTGTAGGGCAGTCATTCTGGGGATGAGTATGCCCTGTGTTGTGGAACTGACATCTAATGCTGCATTAGGATTGGCTGTACCAATACCTGCACGCTGTGCATCAATAGGAAGAAAAAAAAGAAGATTGAGTATGGATATAATTTTAATCGTAGTTTTATGTAACATAATTTAATTTTTAAATTCCTAAATAAATAAAGTAATTAAACTGTACGTAATCGGGAGTGAGTGCAATAGCAGCTCCGGTTCCTCCTGTAGGTATGGTTACGGTGTGATTGTGTGCTCCCGATGAAGAGCTTGTATAAGTCCCTTCGGAAAGTGTTGATCCCGGTATTGCCCCACCCGCCAATTGCCATGAATTAGCATTACCATTAACGGTTTGCAGAATATCTGTTCCTCTTACCTGGGCATTACCTGGGCTTACCAGAGGATGACTATGAGACAAATTTGTTGTGTTTCCGCTAAGAACAAAATTTGGTAAGTTGGCTTGGGAAAGAACTACACTCGTGGCTCCGCTTAGTGTTCCTGGGGTTCCCTGTTTAATATACCTTCCTGCAGCATTGGGAAGGTTTCCTGCAATTCCAAGAGTAGTAGCCCTTGATTGAACACTTGCAGGTAATGTAGTAAGTGCCCTTCCATTAAGTAGATACCAGCCTTCATGATCTGCCGGAAGATAAGAATATTGGATATCTCCATAATGATTAATCAGCCCGGTATCAAAAGACAATACACCGTCTCCTGTGGTTATCACATTTCCTTTAGAGAGGCTACGGATTCTCATTCCTCCGTTAATATCTAATTTTTCTGTTGGAAGATTAGTGTTAATGCCAATATTACCTGTACTTCCGGATATAAACAGTTTATCGGGTCCAATATTCAGATCATGATTGTTAAGACTGACAATTCTATTGCCAGCAAGGATACCGTCAGAGTTATAAATATTTTCACCCACAGAATTATTAGCGGTAATAGGATTCCAGGCAATGCCATCAAAATACCAAAATCCGATAGTATTGACTACACTGCCTGTATTCGTTGTACTGAAAATTAGCTCTCCTTCAGTGGGTGTATTGATTTGTTCTATTTGGACGGCTGTCATTCTGGGAATTAAGATTCCGCTTTTATCTGATACAATGTCTAAGGCTGCATTTGGTTTGTCTGTATTAATCCCTACTTGAGCTGAAATAAAGAATGCATTAAACATTCCTAAAGCAATCAATAATTTTTTCATACCTTAATGTTAGTTTTTATAAAAATTTGAGACAAAAATAGACCAATATCTAGTTTGTAGAAAAACAATAGATTATCCTTTTCAGGAAAATGACCAGCTGTATATTGTATTTAAGTTGTTGGTTATTATTGAGTTATTTGTCTGGGAGTACATAAATAAAATTAATAACGTATAAAATAGCTGGAAGGTTAAGCTCTTTCGGTTTTTGAATTTTTATACCATTTCTAAATTAGTCTGGTTCAGATTAGGCTTTAAAAAAAACAAGATATGACAGGATATAAAATTGTTTCAGAAAAGCTACATTTCTTCCATCGTGTAAGAGTGTTTCTGCTAAGCTTAAAATGTTGGGCTGCCTGGCTGTTATTGAGTTTGTTTCGAAAGACTGTTCTGTGACAGTATGGAGGCGTCGAACCGCTAGAAACAATGTTTTATTGTCCTGTATTTACCAGATAACAGTGAGTAGATCCGAAAAAAAAACCGGAAAGAAAGTGAATGATCACCTCTTTCCGGTCTTGTACCCATAAACGAAGAGATATCGAAACATTTGGTGGAAGATTTGGAAAGAATCGTAGAATTAAATAATTCTTTAATGTGACTAAGACTAGCGTATCTTCAAACACTTTTATAGATGATTTAGTAAGTTTAAGTCAGATTAAAGTAGAATTAAATCGTATTTTTTTATTATATAAATTTTAGCTTTAATGTAGCCTCAGCAAATAATATTAATATGATTTTTGCTTTCTAGGAATCATTAGACTTTAGTTAAAGAGTGATTTTGAAATACTAAATATAAAATTTTAAATAAATTCACTATATAGTTGATAATAAATAGGTTTTGTTGCTTTTAACCATTGCTCTTTCATATAATGTATGCGATTTAAATGTATTTCGGAATCAATAAATTTTCTTGAAACGGTTAAATTTTATTTAGAAAATTATATATTTGTATAACTGGTTATGTAATCAATTATACGAATGATGGAAATGACTGATAAAAAAGAACTCAATAGCGAAAAAATACAATTCATTAGTAATGGAATTCGTAAACAAAATCTGATGAAAATGTACAATGCCACTGCAGGTAAAATTGCTGAAGGGTATGTTGAAGTGGAAATTCCTAGACAAGAGGCACTCATAAGAGGCGCAGGTTTTTTTTATGGTGGTGTTGTGGCAGCAGCAGTTGATACCGCTGCCTATTTTTCTGCAGCAACCTTATACGAGTCAGATGCTTATTTTGTAACGGTAGAATTAAAGGTTAACTACTTAAATCCTGCATATGGAGAAATTCTGCATACTATGGGTGAAGTCATAAAAAGCGGTAAAACATTGGTAATTTGCAAATGTGAATGTTATGTAATCAATGATGGTGAAAAATCTCATGTGGCGACATCATTAGTAACCTTAATGAAAGTCAAACAGAAATAAATATGGAAATAACTTCAGTAAAAGGATTTCTTGATTACTATGAGAAAGTGAGAGAAAGAACTAATCGCCTTCTAAGTGTAGTTCAACCGGAACATCTTGAATTCACTTATAAATCTGGTAAATATACGGTTGCAGATCAGATCAGACATATTGCGACTATCGAAAGGTATATGTATGGAGAGACCATTTCTGGGAGAAGGAGTGCCTATCCTGGCTGTGGAAAAGATCTGGCAGATGGCTATGATACTATTATTAAATATTTTAATGAGTTACATCACCAGACTATCGAGATCATTAGTCAGTTTTCAAATGAGGATCTAAACAAAAAGTGTTTAACACCTGCCAACGTTCAGATTACAATATGGAAGTGGTTACGAGCTATGGTAGAACACGAAATTCATCATAGAGGAGAATTGTATATCTATCTCAATTTGCTTGGTGTTGAAACGCCGCCGCTCTATGGTTTTTCAGCAGAGAAGGTCCAGAAAATAAGTATTACACTATAGATTATTTATTAAAAGAAAAAAATGTCAGTTCATAAACAAGTTAAAAAAAAAATAACAACGCTTCAATTGAAAAAGATGAAGCAGAATGGAGAAAAGATAAGTGTTTTGACTGCGTATGATTATACGATGGCAAAAATAATTGATGGAGCAGAAATTGATGCGATTATTGTTGGAGATTCTGCGTCCAATACAATGATAGGAAATGAGACCACGCTTCCCATTTCATTAGATCAAATGATCAACTATGCAACCTCGGTTGTCAATGGTGCAAAAAGGGCATTAATTATCGTAGATATGCCATTTGGAACAGTATCAGGAGATCCTCTAAAATCCTTACAAGCTGCAATTCGAATGATGAGAGAGAGTGGAGCAGATGCTATTAAAATTGAAGGCGGTTCTGAAATTAAAGAGGATATTAAGAAAATTATTGATGCAGGAATTCCGGTAATGGTTCATCTAGGGTTGATGCCTCAATCTATCAATAAATATGGAACTTACGGAGTACGAGGAAAAGATAAAGAAGAAGCGGATAAACTTCTTGAAGATTGTCTTCTAATGGAGCAACTAGGAGCATTCGGCTTACTACTTGAAAAAATTCCGTCAACATTAGGCGAAGAAATATCAAATAAAGTTTCAATTCCAACAATTGGAATAGGAGCAGGTTCAGGAACTGACGGACAAGTATTAGTTATACAGGATGTAATGGGAATGAATAAAGACTTCTCTCCGAAGTTTTTACGTCGTTATGCAGATTTACATAGTGTAATGACAGAAGCGACAAAAAACTTTATTAATGATGTTAAGAACAAAAATTTTCCCAATGAACAGGAATCTTACTAAAAAACGAAGAACATATGGATTATTTTAATAGAACGGGAAAAATGGCATTGGGAAGTAGATTAAGATTACTTACTTCTCAAGTTACCGACGATGCTTCCAAAATTTATGAGTTGTACAATGTTGAGTTTTCTCCAAAATGGTTTCCGGTACTTTTCATTTTATTTGATGAAGGTGAAAAAACGATAACGGAAATAGCTGAAAAAATAGGGCACTCACAACCTTCTGTTACAAAGATTGTAAAAGAGATGTGTGCTAAGGGGTTGGCAGATAATAATTTAAAATCATCTGATAAACGTAGAAATGTAATAGATCTTACGGCCAAAGGTAAAAAAGTAGCTGAGACGATGGTTACTATTCAATGTAATGATATTGAAAAAGCAATTGACGGAATTATTTCCGAAGCCAATCACAATTTGTGGGAAGCGATTGCTGAATGGGAATTCTTACTGGAACAAAAATCACTTTTCAAAAGAGTGCAGGAACAAAAAAAAATTAGAGAGAGTCTGGAGGTTAAAATTGTTGAATATTTACCTAAATATCATTCAGCGTTTAAGGAACTAAATGAAGAATGGATTTCTTCATATTTTAAAATGGAAGAAGCGGATTACAAAGCTTTGGATAATCCGAAAGAGTATATTATTGATAAAGGGGGACGAATTTTTGTAGCACTGTATCATGATGAACCGTTAGGAGTATGCGCGCTTATTAAAATGGACGACGGAATATACGATTTTGAAATGGCTAAAATGGCTGTCTCTCCAAAAGCTCAGGGGAAAAGTATTGGTTGGCTTTTAGGGCAAAAAGTGATCACAGCTGCAAAGGAACTTGGTGCAAAAAGAATTTACCTTGAGAGCAATACTGTTTTAAAGCCAGCAATAAATCTTTATTATAAGATGGGGTTTGAGAAAATTACAGGGAAGTCTACACCATATGAACGTTGTAATATTCAGATGGAACTTAACCTAAATACCATACCAAATGTATAATAGAATTAAAGAAAGCTTTGATAATCAGGGATTAATGAAAACTTTTAATGCACAATTGATTTCAGTTGAAAAGGGTGCTGTTAGAATAAGCTGTCATTTTTTTGAGGGGTTGACGCAGCAACATGGTTTCTTTCATGCGGGAGTAGCTACAAGCATTGTAGATAGTGCTTGCGGTTACGCTGCATTAACTATGATGGAAGATAATTCAGAAGTTTTAACGGTTGAGTTCAAAGTTAATTTCATGAAACCTGCCAATACGGATAAACTTGTTGCTATTGGAAAGGTTCTGCAACATGGAAAAACCTTAACCGTATGTGAAGGATATGTATATGACAGCAGTGAAATGAAATTAATTTCGAAAATGACAGCTACTATGATAAGAATTAAAAAAATGGATTAAGCCTTTAAATATTTGTAAGCTATCGAAAAGTGATTTGGAAATTAATGTTTTTTTCGAGAGTAATAGTTTCTGTATGTATTTGGTTTGCCAGAATTCGTATTATGAAGAGGCGCTGAAGTAAGTAAATTAAAAGGCGCCAACTGTTTCTGGTCGGCGCCATTTGGCTGTTGGTGAACTTGACAGTATTAACTTCGAACCAATTTCGAGAAGATCTTGATAGAATTTTAAGGAATAGGAGCTCATATTTAGCATTATTATCATATACAGTTTAACATCTTTCCTGTAGTGATACAAAATATTGGCTATAGCATGATTATGTTGATTGTATTATTGTGGGGCGATTATTTTTTTTGCATCCAAATATATAGTTGTCTAAATTAAAATACTATTGAAACACAAATTTTTGAAAAAGGAATGTCATATGAGCCTATAAATATTGATGATAAGTATTTGTTTGGGGATTAGCTTAATTTAGCATCCACTTAATTCAAACTTCTATATTCATTAGGAGTGACACCCGTTCTCTGCTTGAAAAGTCTGATAAAATGCTGTGGATATTTGAATCCTAATTCATAAGCAATCTGAGCAATAGATTTATCAATGTTGAAAACTCTTTCCTTGGCAACATCAATAATTTTATTCTGAATATATTCCTGCGCAGTTTTTCCTGTTTCTTTCTTAATCAGATCTCCAAAATAGTTGGCTGAAAAATGTAATTCATCGGCACAGTAAGCCACAGATGGAAGCCCTACGGTATTAGGTTTCTCAGATGAAAAGTAGTTGTTTAATAATTCTTCAAATTTTTCTAAAATACCTTTATTCACATTTTCCCGCGTAATAAACTGACGGTCATAAAAACGGTCACAATGATTAAGAAAAAGCTCAATATTTGATGTGATAACTTTTTTACTGTGTTTATCTACTGGGCGGCTCAATTCAGATTGAATATCAGCGAACATTTCCAAAACCATTTGCTGCTCTTTTTTAGAGAGGTGCAATGCTTCATTGGTTTGATATCCGAAGAAACCGTATTCAGAAATACTTTTAGCTAAAGAAGTTCCCTTGATTAAATCCGGATGAAAAACTAATCCGTGTCCCAAAGGCTGATAGATGTCAATTTTATTTTCTACATCAACAATTTGTCCCGGAGAAACAAAAACCAACGTTCCTTCCTGGTAATCATAAGTTGCCCGACCGTACTTGAGGTCACCGCATTTCACATCTTTTAAAAAAATACAGTACAGATTAAAGTACATTTTAGACCCGGTCCTTTTATGCGCTTTTGAAAAATCTATCACACTTACCAAAGGATGTAAAGTTTCGTGATTATTAAATTGATTATAATCATCCACTGTCTCAAAATTGATGGAATTGCTCATTGCTGTATCATTTTCTAATGCAAATCTAAAGATAAAAATAACCTCTTTTTTACAATCAGAGTCAGAACAGTAATATTGGTTATCAATTCCGTAATCTGTCTACCAATATGCTTGTCAATAGGTTGGAAATTTGCAATAACAAGTTAATAAAGAATATTAACTTCTCTATGAAGCAATAATTTAAATTAAATCAAAAATGAAAAAAGTAATATTAAACAACGGATTAGAAATGCCAATTTTAGGATTTGGAGTATTTCAGGTACCGGATCCTTCGGAATGTGAAAAAGCTGTTATTGATGCTATCGACACTGGATATAGATTAATAGATACTGCTGCATCTTATGGAAACGAGCAAGCTGTTGGTAATGCGATCAAAGCCAGCCAAGTTGCAAGAGAAGATTTATTTATAACAACAAAGCTTTGGGTGCAGGATGCTGGATATGAAAATACATTAAAAGCTTTTGAAACATCATTGAAAAAACTTCAGTTGAATTATCTGGATTTATACCTTATTCATCAACCTTATGGAGATGTATTTGGTTCTTGGAGAGCAATGCAGGAATTGTATAAACAAGGAAAAGTAAGGGCTATAGGTGTTTCCAATTTTCATCCGGACAGGATCGCAGATTTAATTGCCAACAGTGGATTTACACCGGTGATCAATCAAATCGAGACTCATCCTTTCCATCAACAGGCTGAAACACAAAAATTCTTAATTGAAAATAATGTACAGATAGAATCCTGGGGACCTTTTGCAGAAGGAAAGAATGATATTTTTAATAATGAAGTTTTAAAAACAATCGCAGAAAAATATAACAAATCTGTAGCTCAGGTGATTTTGAACTGGTTAACAAGCAGAAATGTTATCGTTATTCCAAAATCGGTAAGAAAAGAAAGGATGGCTGAAAATTTCAACATTTTCGATTTTGAACTTTCTTCTGAAGATATGAATGCTATCGCCACTTTAGATACTACTTCCAGTCTTTTCTTTGACCATAGAGATCCTAATATGGTTAAATGGCTTAGTGAAAGAAAATTGGACTTTTAATCAAATTTCATCAGTAAAAATATGATCAAATGAATAGAAGAGATATAATAAAGACAGCTGGTTTAGCAGCCGTTGGAAGTACATTGCAAACTTTCAATTCCATACTTAAAGCAAATACAATTGATCATAAATTGTCAGAAGGAATATCACCTTTTGTACAGCAATTTTCCGATGTGGAAGCGCCTTTAAAAACAAAATAAAATTTAGTAAAAATGGAAAAAAGATTATTAGGAAATAACAAATTAGAGATTTCCGCATTAGGATTAGGATGTATGGGATTAAGTTTTGGTTATGGAAAAGTAACCGAAAAACAGGAAGCGATTCAGTTAATAAGAACCGCTTTTGAAAATGGAGTAACTTTTTTTGATACAGCCGAATGTTATGGTCCATTCACTAACGAAACATTGGTAGGAGAAGCATTGAAACTCTTTAGAAAAGATGTTGTAATTGCCACCAAATTCGGATTTGAAGATGGAGATTCTACAAAGGGCTTAGACAGTAGCCCTGCAAGAATCAGAAAAGTGGTAGAGGATTCTTTGAAAAGACTACAGACGGATTATATTGATTTATTTTATCAGCATAGAGTTGACCCAAATATTCCGATTGAAGATGTTGCCGGAATGGTAAAAGATTTAATTACGGAAGGTAAGGTCAAGCATTTTGGTCTTTCGGAAGCAGGTGTGGAAACGATTCGCAGAGCACACACAGTACAACCGGTAACCGCTTTACAAAGTGAATATTCTTTGTTTTACCGTGAACCTGAAAAAGAAATCATTCCTATATTGGAAGAATTAGGAATTGGATTTGTTCCATTCAGCCCATTAGGTAAAGGTTTTTTAACGGGAGCAATTAATGAAAAAACAAAATTTGAAGACTCAGATTTTAGAAATATTGTGCCTAGATTCTCTGAAGAAAATAGAAAGGCAAACCAGGCTTTAGTAGATTTGGTAAAATCAATTGCAACAGAAAAAAATGCTACTCCTGCTCAGGTTGCTTTAGCTTGGCTTCTTGCTCAAAAGAGCTTTATTGCTCCAATTCCGGGCACTACCAAATTACATCGTTTAAAAGAAAATATTGACGGAGCTGATTTAAAACTGAGTTCTCAAGATTTATCTGAAATCGAAGATGCTCTTTCTGTAATTAAAGTTGTTGGAGAAAGATATCCGCAGCATTTAAAAGAAAGGGTCGGAAAATAAGAATATACTAAAATCAATCAAGTGTAATATTTTATTCTTACCAAAAGAAAAGTGTATTCATTTTCTTTTCTAAATTATTGATAATTAAATTTAAAAGAATGAGCAATGACAAATAAAACAATGAAATATTTAAGCTTAATCACCTTAATTTTAGTCTCCAATTTTTTTGTTAAGGCACAAAATCAGGTGGCACAAAAACCAATTACTATTGCATCACAAGGCAATTTTTCTGCTGGAGGTTCGGTTATCAAAAGTGATGGCGTTTTCGATCCTTTAAAACCATGGAATGTTCCCCAAGGTGGGCAAACAAGACACGGAGATCACGCTGATGTTTTTTACCAAATTCCTGTAAAACCTAAAAAACTTTCGATGGTTTTTCTGCACGGTTATGGACAATCTAGACGAAGCTGGCAGACTACAGCGGATGGAAGAGAAGGTTTTTCCAATCTATTTTTAAGAAAAGGTTATAGCGTTTATCTGGTTGATCAACCAGGTCGTGGAGAGGCAGGGCAAACTACAAAACCCGGACAAATTAGCGGTACGCCAGATGACCAGACTTGGTTTACCCAATTTCGAATGGGTCTGTACCCCAAATTCAATGAAGGAGTTCAGTTTCCAAAAGACAGCGTTTCTATGGATCAATTTTTCCGTATGATGACACCTAATACGGGAAATGTAGATGAAACAATAATTGTTAATGCAATGTCTTCGGTTATGGATAAATCCGGAAACGGGATTCTTTTCACACATTCGGCAGGAGGCTCACCCGGATGGAAAACAGCCATTAAAAATGAAAAAATTAAAGCTGTCGTTGCCTATGAACCCGGAGGATTCACCTTTCCGGAAGGAGAAGAACCTGAAGGAAACCGAGGAGGAAAAGGTGTTCCCATACAAGATTTTATGAAGCTAACCAAAATCCCAATTATAGTTTACTATGGAGATTATATTCCAACTGAAGAAACTACTGCAGCATCACTAAATTTTTGGAGAACCGTTCTGAAAACGGCAAGGCAATGGGCGAAAGTTGTCAATAGTCACGGTGGTGACGTTACTATTGTTCATCTTCCGGAATTGGGTATCAAAGGAAATACCCATTTTCTAATGTCTGATCTGAATAATGCAGAAGTTGCAGGATTATTATCAAAATGGTTGAAAGAGAAAGGGTTGGATAAGTAATATTGGTTGCATTATCCGTAATCTGTCTACCGATTTTAAACTGCTATTTTCTGAATTTTGTTAAACAATAAATGATATATGGAAAAGTTGAAAAATTTTGGTGTATGGTTTTGTGCAGTACTTCTATTATTATCATCTTGCTCAAAAGCTCAGAAATCAATGTCTGAAAAAAAGGAAATGTTGAAAGACAAAAATGTATTGATTGTTTATCTATCTCGAACAAAAAATACAAAAACAATTGCCGACATCATTCATCAAAATACCGGTGGAACCTTAATTGAGTTGGAATTACAGAATCCTTATCCCGAAGATTACAAAGCAATTGTAGATCAGGTGGCGAAAGAAAATGACACTAATTTTTTACCTCCGCTTAAAACAAAGATTGACGATATAGAAAAATATGATGTGATCTTTTTGGGGTTTCCAACCTGGGGAATGCAATTACCACCTCCGATGAAAAGTTTTTTGGGCCAGAACAATTTTAAAGGGAAAACAATTATTCCTTTTAATACCAATGCAGGTTATGGTATTGGAAACAGTTTTGACACCGTGAAAAAGCTAAGTCCTGGCAGTACAATATTAGAAGGCTTTACGATCAAAGGTGGTGTTGAGCGGGATGGTATTCTGTTCGTAATGGAAGGAAAGAAGAAAATTGAAGCAGAAAAGAAAGTAAAAGAATGGCTTACCAGGATCGGAATGTCTAAATAATGTAGTTGAATTAAACTTTAAAAGTAAAATAATGAAACAATTGAAGTATTTCATTTTAATAATCCAGATAATGAGTGTTTCACTTTTTGTAACTGATATGAAAGCACAACAATTAACAACACCAAGTAATCATTTAAGTGAAAAAGATAAAAGTACCATTGCTATTTCCTCATTTACAGCGCAAGGTAAATTGAAAGAATTAAAAGGTAGTTTAAATTCCGGTCTTGATTCGGGTCTGACTATTAATGAAATAAAGGAAATTTTGGTACATACCTATGCTTATTGTGGTTTTCCAAGAAGCATAAGAGGTTTACAGACTTTTATGGAAGTTCTTGATGAAAGGAAGGTGAAAGGTATTAATGATATTGTTGGAAAAGAAGCTTCGCTTATTGATAATGAAAACAACAAGTATGAGCGAGGAAAGGAAATTCTGGGTCAACTTACCCAAACAAAACAACCAGACAAACTTTCCGGCTATTCAGCATTTGCACCGACAATAGATATATTTCTAAAGGAACATCTATTCGCAGATATTTTTGAGAGGGATGTTTTGACTTATGCACAAAGAGAGTTGGTGACGATTTCTGTAATCAGTGCTATTGGTGATGCTGAACCAATGTTGCACTCTCATTTAGGGATTTCGTTAAACGTTGGATGGTCACCACAGCAGTTGAAGGAATTTGTTACTGTTGTCAGCTCTACTATTAATAAAGAAAAATCAAATGCAACCAAAATGGTTTTAAATCAGGTTTTAGAAAATAAACCTAAATAAACGATCTAAAATAAAAAAATGAAAAAGATAATAATGTCAATGACAACATTAATTATTATAGCAACAAGCTTTAGTATTAATGCACAAACAAAAAAAACAAAAATGGAAAAAATTGAAGTTGTCAAACATAATAATCCTTTCGGATTGGTTTATGATGATGCAATCAAAGAAAATGTAACAGGAAAAGTAAATATTTATCCTGTAAAGTATAAATTGAATGGAATTGATATCGCTGCCAATGTTTACACACCGGCAAATTATGATCCTTCAAAAAAATATGCTGCGATCACTGTTGCACACCCAAATGGAGGTGTTAAGGAACAGACAGCAGGTCTTTATGCACAACGTTTAGCGGAAGCTGGCTATATTACCATTGCTGCAGATGCATCTTATCAGGGAGCAAGTGGGGGAGAACCTCGACACACCGATAGACCTGTATATAGAACGGAAGACATTCGCAGAATGGCAGATTTCATTTCACAATATCCTGGAGTTGATATTAATAGAATCGGAGCATTCGGTATCTGCGGTGGTGGTGGCTATACTGTGAAAGCCACTCAATCAGATAAAAGATTTAAAGCGATTGCTACTTTAAGTATGTTTAATTCTGGAGAAGTAAGACATAATGGATTTATGAATTCGGGATTGAATACTATTCAGGAGCGTTTGAAACAAGCCTCCGATGCAAGGGCACAGGAAGTAGCGGGTGGTAAAATAGTATATTCAGGTGTGGCAAGCATTACCGATGAAGAAATTCAGAAAACAAATACGGATCTCTATCGGGAAGGTTATATTTATTATTATCGCACCAATGCTCATCCCAACTCGACTTTTTTATATCCCACCAGCAATTTACTGGATTTAATGACCTGGGATGCTGCGGACAATATGGATTTGATTAATCACCCTTTATTGATGATAGCTGGAAGTAAAGCAGATACCAAATATATGACGGATGAAGCTTTTCAGAAAGCAGTAAATGCAAAAGGGAAAGAACTATTCATCATTGATGGTGCTACGCATATCCAAACGTATTGGAGACCTGAATATGTAGAAAAAGCAGTTAAAAAACTGACTGAATTTTTCGGAAAAAATCTATAAAAAGCTGAAAGTTTTAATATTAAGTGTGGCAAGGCAAATTATAACAAGCCTTCTTTTATTAAAGAATTAAGATTAAATATTTAAATATGAAACAAATAGTTACATTACTTTTATCAATATTAATTGTATCAAGCTGTTGTAGTAAATCCACATTGGAAAGAGCAAGGACTAATATTTTTCCTAAAGGGGGAAAAGTAACCAATAACAATTTTACAGGCAACGTTTGGCTGCAAATGCTGGGACAGGAAGAACAGACACTTAATACGGGGGTAGGTAATGTAACTTTTGAACCCGGAGCGAGAACTAAATGGCATCTTCATCCCGGTGGACAAATTATCCTTGTAACTGATGGGATAGGATATTATCAGGAAAAAGGGCAACCTAAAAAGATTTTACATAAAGGAGATGTTATCAAATGTCCTGCAAATGTTGAGCATTGGCACGGTGCTAGTGAAAATTCATATTTCGTTCAGATTGCAGTCACTGATAATAAGAAGGGTTCGGTAGAATGGTTACAACCTGTGACAGAAGAAGAGTATCATAAGTAATGGAAATGGGGAAGATTCTTAATAGATAATTATTAACCAATCAAAAATAAATTTTATGAAAAGCAAACCTAAATTATTTTCTGTAGCCATTATAATATTCAATTTGGAAGTTTTTAGTCAAGTAAAAAGATATATTATTAATAAAATATTTTGCGATTGATAACCAGGAGTATTCCTAGATTTTGCAGTTTTTTAATTGTTCTTATAACAGTTTCCACTCGTAATCCTGTTAGCGATGCAATTTGCTGTCTGGTGAGAAATACTTGATAAGAATCAGTCGGAGGTTTTGATTTTTTTAAGTAGTTGAATAGATTCGTTATTTTTTCTGACGGGCTTTCTGATGCAAATCCTTTCATCAGGTAGGTATAATGCATATTTTCTGCGGTATATTTGTATAAATCTAACAGTATTTTGGGATTATCTTTTAGCATTAAATCAAAGCCCAATCTTTCCAATTTGATTATCCTAGAGTTCTCCATTGCAATGGCACTTACAGAATATGGATGTTTTAAGAACAGGAAAAGTGCTCCTAGACAATCACCTTGAATAGAAATGTTGTGAATAAATTCACGACCCGCTTTTTTCTCACTGACAATCTTCACAGTTCCTGTTGAAATTTGAAAATAAGAGACTACGTCATCATTTTCTTTAAATACATATTTTCCCTTTGTAAAATTTACAATTTTAGCTCCATAGTTCATCAAAAGCTCCTCTTTTATCAGCATCAATTTTTATTTTAATTATTCATATGAAACTATCTTGTGTGCAGTTCCTAATTTATTTACAAGCGTACAAAGCTTTCTTATGACCATTTGTCATCGTGATCATTTCTCTTAAGTTCTCTTTCAACTTCATTAATTTCAGGTAAAGGAAGAAGATAAGTGTCATTAATATATTTTAGAATATTTTTATTTGTTTTATCATCTATTTTTCTGATGAAAAGGTCATTGGAGGATTTTAGAGTTTCTATGAAGTTGTCAGCATATTGGTCTTTACTAAAAAAAGTTTTTTCAATGACTGCTCTTTTATCATCATTCACAATAATATCACTAAAGGCTGTGTTGAGGAGTACTGTTTGGAAAAATGATTCAGCTGGTAAAAGAGTGTGAAGGTAATAATCTTCAAAATCCATTACCCTTTTATTATTGGTTAAAAATACACAGGTTTCTCTTGTAAGGATAAGCCATTTCCCACCAATATAAGGTATAACTTCCTTCATAAATTCTCTTTTATAAATAAATGAAGATATTTTATGGGTTAGCTCTGTAAAATGATTTTGTATCCTTTGCAGTGTATCAGGCCTGTAAAATTTCTGGTCATAATAAAAAAGATAATTTCTTCCGTTATTAACGGTAAGGAATTGACGTATAATATTTTGTGACTTGAGTGGGGAGTCTTCACCACTCAGGTTGATAAAATAATCCCAGTCATGACTTACATTCAAAAGATATTCCATCGCATTAAGTTCAGCCCGGATCATACTAAATCCTCCGGACACAATATTCATGCTTTCCAAAATATACACATTGGGGAAGTGTATTAAATATAATTGTATTTCTTCTGTAAATTCTGCTTTTGCTTTCCGGTCGATATGAATAAGGTAAAACTGATCCCTTGTATAAATTTTTTGAAACATTTCTTTAAATGTATCAGGTTTATGATGGATCATAATAAAATAAGCAATCCTCACCTGCGGAGCTGAATGCAGGTCTGTAGTTTGGGAATGGGGACGAGTTATGTACAATGACTTTTGCATGGGGCTGAAATTTAAAATCATCCGCACAGGCAAACAATTCAGTTTATGTGCGTAAGCTACGAATATGTTTTTGATAATCAGTTAATTAAATTTACTGTTGCCTAATTGTTTTGTTGTATATTTGCAATACATTTATAAAACAGGTTTCTGCCTTTGCCATTCTGTAATAGTTTAAACTCACCATTTTTTCTTTCAGTTTTTGCTTTTTCAGCCACCCAATTATCAATCGGGTTTCGAATGTGAAAACACTCCACAAGTCTTTTCATCCTAGAATGATACGTTATTGCAGGCTCATGAATACTACACAGGTAATTTATCGGAAGTTAAGCAAGTAAAATGATGAAGAAAAAAGATTTTTTTATTCATCATTATGATACACCAATTCAAATTCTGAAAAGGGAATTTGCTTACAAAATATCGGGAAGACCGAACATTATGATGAGTTTCAAAGATTTAAATTTAATCAATCCTATTATCCGTGCTGTAACAGAAGCAGGGTATTCTAAGCCAACTGAAATACAGTATACAGCAATACCCCATATTCTTGCAGGAAAAGATATTATAGGATGTGCCCAGACAGGTACAGGAAAAACGGCAGCATTTGCAATGCCTATTCTTCAGTTGTTAAAAAAATATACCCCTGATCATAAAGAGATCAGAACATTAATACTTACACCGACCCGGGAATTAGCAATACAGATTGAAGAGAATTTTGCTGTGTACAGCAAATATTTACCTTTATCACAACTCTCTGTTTATGGAGGAGTCCCAGCGGGCGGACAGCTTGCGGCTCTTAGGAAAAGAGTAGATATTCTGGTGGCTACACCCGGCAGATTGCTGGATTTGGTTAATCAAAGACATATTGATCTTTCTAAAATAGAAATATTTGTTTTGGATGAAGCAGACAGAATGCTTGACATGGGGTTTATCAATGATGTCAAAAAAGTTTTAAAGCTGATTCCCCAGAAAAGGCAGACCTTATTTTTTTCGGCCACAATGCCTTCAGGTATAAGAAAATTTGCGGAAACAATTCTGAATAATCCTGTAGAGGTTACTGTAACTCCAGTATCTTCAACCGCACAAACGGTGAAACAATCCGTTTATTTTGTGGAAAAAGGAGATAAGACGGGTTTGTTGATTGATTTATTGCAAAATGAAAATATGAGGCGTTCACTGGTTTTTACCCGTACTAAGCATATTGCCAATAAGCTGGTACAGCAATTGGAAGGAGTAGGGATTTTTGCTGCAGCGATTCATGGGAACAAATCTCAGACCGCAAGACAGAATGCACTTGATGATTTTAAAGCAGTAAGATTAAAGTATTGGTAGCTACAGATATTGCAGCCAGAGGTATTGATATTGATGATCTTCCACATGTAGTAAAGTATGAGCTTCCCAATATTCCTGAAACGTATGTTCACAGGATCGGAAGAACCGGAAGGGCAGGAACGGAAGGTACCGCTATTTCATTTTGCGATACCGATGAGCGCTTAGATCTTAAAAATATTCAAAAACTGATAGGATTCACAATGCCGGTCAGATCATTTTATAAATAAAATCTGTAGAGTTTACAGAAAACGATAAATAATTTTTTAATAATAATTACAATGCAACAAGGCACAGTAAAATTTTTCAATGAAGCAAAAGGCTTCGGATTTATTTCTCCTACAGACGGGAGTAAAGATATATTTGTACATTCTTCAGGATTAGACACAAGATCAATCCGTGAAAATGATAAAGTCGTTTTCGATGTACAAAAGAGTGATAAAGGTTTAAATGCGGTTAATGTAAAACTGGCATAATAAAACTTTAATATCATCTGTTTGAAATAAAAATTATTTTCAATTTCAGTATTATATTTTTTTACAATTCAAAGTCCAGTAACCTTTGAAATATTGTTTGAAAGAACATTGATGTAAATCACTTTTTATTTTCCATTATGTTCATTTGCCTCTCACATTTATGTGAGAGGTTTTTCAAGAAAGAATTCCAATCAGTTTAAATAAAAAGACAGACAAATATGATTATCATTAACAATTTTATTGAGTATAAGGCTTTCGAAGGACAAATGGTTGGGTTTTCTGACTGGCACACCATAGATCAGAATCAAATCAACAGGTTTGCAGAGGCAACCTTAGATGACCAGTGGATCCATATTAATAAAGAAAGAGCTGAAAAAGAAGGCCCGTTCAAATCTACTATTGCTCATGGCTATTTGCTTTTATCGCTGATCCCTTATCTCTGGAAACAAATTGCTGAGGTGAGAAACGTAAAAATGGAAATCAATTATGGAATTGAGAATTTTAAATTTGGTCAAGCTGTAACTGTAGGTAGTGATGTAAAACTTCAGGCAACTGTAAAATCTGTCACCGACCTCAGGAGAACCATAAAAGTAGTGGTAGAAGCAAAACTTTTGATAAGAAATCAATCTAAGCCCGCTTATACAGGAGATGTTATTTTTCTATATCATTTTTTAGAAGAAAATAATAGGTAAACCGTTCGTATTAAATATATACTTACTTATCTGCAAGGAATCTGATTTGTTAAATAACATCCTAATCATTCCAATCTTACGACAAAGTAATGTTCTATCGTTTTTTGGGCTTTTTTACACATTGATAAAAGATCAGTATTGGATGTGTTCTCAAAAGTAAAACTATCATGGGCTTTAACAATATACTCGGTTACTATTTCAATATTCATTATATCGATTTCTATTACATCACTTTTCATCCTATTGTCTTCTTTGAAGAAAGGGATTTTACGGAAAATTGAGTTTTTAAAATGAAAAAGGTGTATTGTTTTCATAACATCAAATAGTATTTAATTTTGGTGATCTTTATTTGTAAAAGAAATAATAATGGGATTTTCAGCTTAGATGGTTCAGAGAATTATTTTTGAATTTCAATTTTTTAAAATATCTTTTCTGTTAAAATAGATAAGGTATTTAGATTATTCATTATCGCTTCTTATTATTGTTACGATCATCTTAAAGCGTTTATTTCCTTTTATAGAATGAGATTTATGGGCAGGAATAATAATACACTCACCTTCTTCCATAAAATAAGTGGCTCCGTCTATAATAATTTCTGCCTTACCTTCAATAATTTGTGCAAATGCGTCAAAAGGAGAAGTTTTTTCAGATAATCCTTCTTTTTCATCAAATGCTAAAGCGCTGATATTGCAAGGTAATTTTTCTAATATGGTCTTACTGACTACAGAATTCGATATGTATTCCACAATCTGACTGATAAAATATACTTTTGATTTTTCAACTTCTTGATGTTTCATCACTGCTTTTTTAAGTATGGAAGATTAGAATCTGTTGTAAATAAAAGGGATAGAACTGTCTGATATTCCATCCCTTTTTACAATTAAGTCTTTGATAAATATATTTTTATCAATAGGTTTTAACTGTTCTTGAAAACAATTTATGAAAGATTGATTTCTTTGATAATATTGAGAACTTCTTCACGGTTTTTTCTTAATCTATTTCCGATTCTTTCCAGCATCTCCCTTTCTTTCCCTTCTTCAAGCTTCAGGTCGTAGTCCGTTAATGTTGAAAATTTTTCTTTCAGTTGTTTTGACTGCTCAATCCAGTCTCCAGGAGTTTTGAAAAATTTGTCGTCTTTGTTTTTGTCCATATGGTGGATTTTATTGTAACTTTATTGCTACAGTACAAAGATGGGTGTTTAATAATCTATTGTATTACAGATTGTTTCTTTTATGTTGCACATATCACACTTTCGCAAAATTCCAGTTTTAATTTTTGAGCATCTGTAAGACGGTTGATCCTAAAAACAATGGTTTTGATGACTATTTATGAAGTAATAGAGATTATTGAGCCTTAGGACATGATTGTAAACCTAAAATACTGCTATATAATTCCTAATAAGTTATTAATTAATTGTATCTTGCTGATTAACTACATTGAACTGATGATCCGGACTCTAAGTTCCGACATATTCACTTTTTTCATTATTTGATATTTCCAGTATATCCTCTCTAGTCTGCTTCAAATCATTTAGAAATTGTTTTTGAAAAAGGGAATATAAACCTTGTGATTTTCTCCAAAGGACAATTCAATTGTAAAAAATATTATTGTTTTTATGAATATAAAAAAATATTTATGGATGTGGACTTTTTTAGTTCCTATTCTGGCGTGGCTTTCTTATATTGGAAATACTGTTTTTTCTTCAGGGTATTACTCTGTGATTCTTGCTTTATTTTTGATGGGAAGTGTTTTGGCAGCGGTGTATCATTCCGAAGTTATTGCCCATCGCTTGGGGGAACCATTTGGAACCTTGCTTCTGGCATTTGCCATTACGGTCATAGAAGTAGGACTTATTATTTCTATTATGCTGGGAGCAAAAGGCTTAGAAACCATTACCCTTGCCAGAGATACGGTTTTTGCTGCCGTAATGATAATCCTTACCGGAATCATTGGGAGCTGTATTGTGATAGGTTCCTTAAGATACAGAGAACAGAGCTTTACATTACAGGGGGTAAGTACGGCACTCATTACGCTTACTTCTGTTATTATTTTTGTGCTTATTCTGCCTAATTATACAATAAGTCATCTCGGAGGCGAATATACATCCTTTCAATTGCTTTTTATCGCCTTGATTTCTTTAGGACTTTATCTTGGATTTACCATGATCCAAACTTTTAGGCACCGAAGCTTTTTCATTTCTCCAGAGAACAAACTATCCAAAAATCAGCCAGTACAAGATAATCATGAAATGATTTCCCGAAAACAATTGTATATCAGTTGTATATTGTTACTATTATCCCTGGGAATAGTTGTTTTACTGGCAAAGCTTCTTTCAAAGGATGTTGAGCATATAGTGGTTTCCGCAGGTGCTCCCAAATCTCTTGTAGGTATCATTATTGCAGGTATTGTTCTCCTTCCTGAAGGGTTGGCTGCGTTCAGGGCTGCGAAAAGTGATGAAATCCAAACCTCATTAAATCTGGCTTTTGGTTCTGCTTTGGCTAGTATCGGGCTGAGTATTCCTGCCATCGCTATCATATCTGTAATAACCGGTATAAGAATGACATTAGGAATAGATATTAAATCAACAATACTTTTGGGACTGTCTCTTTTTATTATTACTGTTTCACTGGCAACAGGCAGAACCAATATCATGCAGGGAATTGTACTGATCGCTATTTTTTTAATTTACCTTTTTATTACGATAGTTCCATAAGCTATTGTGTATTAATATTTAATATGGCGAAATTCCTAACAGTTTTACTCTAGTAGATACCGCTTGTAATAAGTTATTGAATTTTTGGGAAAAGGTATTTTGAGAGGAAGATAAGGAGTAGAAAAATTCTTAGATAAACACAGCCTTTTCTATAAATTGAAAAAAGAGAATGACAATATTGAGAAACTTGATTTGTCAACAGAATACA
>NZ_AKJY01000084.1 GCF_000282115.1 Chryseobacterium populi | reverse complement strand
TGGAGTTGCTAACTTTGTTAGGACACCATTCTTATACTCTTTAACTTTAAGAGTATGAAAAAGATCAGAAAAAATTACAGTTTAGAGTTTAAGATCCAAGCAGTATCTTTAAGTGAACAACGAGGCAATGTATCCCTAGTGGCTCAAGAATTGGGGATTTGCAAAGAAAGTTTAGTCAATTGGAGAAAGCTTCACAAAGAAGGTAAGCTTACAAAAGAAAAACAAATTTCCTCCGATCCTATAAGAGAAGAGCTACTGAGGCTTCGAAAGGAACTTGAAGAAACAAAGTTAGAACGTGACATCTTAAAAAAGGCGGTAGGCATCTTCTCCAAGAGAGACGGGTAAGATATAAATTTATCAAAGAACACGCTGGAGTGTTTTCTGTCGGGAAGATGTGTGAGGTATTAAAGGTAAGCAGGAGCAGTTTCTATCATTGGAAGAAAAGAAAACCTACTATGCGATCAGAAAGAAGAGCTGTTTTATCTGCGGAGATCTTCAGTATTTATCATTGGAGCCGTGGCAGATATGGGAGCCCCAGGATTGTCAGGGAACTGGAATCAAAAGGAATAAGAGCTTCTCGTCCTTTTGTAGCAAAGCTGATGAGGGAAAGAGGTTTGAGAAGTATTGTAAAGAAAAAATTTAAGAAGACTACCAACTCATCTCATCGATACCCTGTTGTTGAAAATTATCTGAATCAGAATTTTCAGGTTAAAAGCAGTAAAGAGGTCTGGGTCTCTGATATTACCTATATCCGGACAGGTCAGGGCTGGTTATATCTCACGACGGTCATTGATTTATATGACAGAAAAGTTATAGGCTGGTCATTAAGTGAGACGATGAAGGCTCAGGATACAAGTATTGCTGCCTTGAAAATGGCACGGCTTCACCGTCCTTTACAGGATCATGATAGTTTAATTTTCCATTCAGACAGAGGGATACAGTATGCGTGCACAGAATTTACGTCAATAGTCGGGAAAAACATTACCCGAAGTATGAGTGGAAAGGGAAATTGCTATGACAATGCTGTAGCGGAGAGTTTTTTCAAGACTCTGAAAACCGAACTTGTCTATCAAAATAAATATGAAACTAGAGACCATGCCAAAAACTCTGTGTTTGAATATATAGAAACATTTTACAACACTCACAGAAGGCATTCAGCTTTAGGGAATTTAACCATAAGAGAGTATCAAAATTTAATGTCTAATCAATCTAAAAATGTAGCATAAAGAGTATATAAATTTTGTCTCAAAAATAGTTGCAAGTTCA
>NZ_AKJY01000083.1 GCF_000282115.1 Chryseobacterium populi | reverse complement strand
CCTGTTGTATCTGCCACTAAAGCTCCGTTCATATACACTTTGTAAGCAGCATCTTTTGTAAACAGGCTCATTTGTTCTGAAATCTTTTTTTCATCACCTAAATAGGCGTACGCATCTATTAGCTCTCTTAATTCTTCTTTTGTTTTAATAATTTCTAATGACATAATTTTATTGTTTTGATATTTGACAATTATTTACTATTTCCTTTATTTAATTTAAAATTTGTTGAATATCTAAGTCAGCTTTGCTGAATGTGGCTGTTCTAAATGAGTTTATTTTTTCTTGAATCTTCATCTTTTTGTAAGCTGAAATTGATTGGGTTCTTATTTTTCTGTTGACAAAATTAAAGTATATTTGCTAATAATTTATTAGTTGTTACTTAAAGGTTACTGACTAATTTTTTAAAAGCTTTTAATATGAAAGACAAAAATGAAAAACAGGAAATCAATAAAGAATTCACAGAAGAATGTACTACAGTACTGGCTGCGGTGAGTGATGCACTCTATGCTATAGGAGGTAAATGGAAGCTGATGATCATTATTGCAATGGCAAGGGGCAATAACAGGTTTACTGAGCTTCAGAAACAGGTGAAAGGTATTTCAGCCCGGGTATTATCGAGTGAATTAAAGGAACTTGAACTGAATGGGTTTATTATAAAAAAAGTCTCGGTTGGATATCCAGTGATGATCCACTATGAGTTGCTGCCATACAGTCATACGCTCGAAGAGCTTGTCGGAGCAATGACAAGATGGGGAATTCAGCACCGGGCAAAAATTAAGAGTGAACGCTCATCTGAAAGTGCTTCAAAGAGTAGTAAATAAAATATCCCGCTTCGGATATTGAATGGTCTTCCTGATGCAAAAGAAACTGAATGTAATCATCAGTTCGTTGTTCTGTAAACCCCGATCTCGCTTAACGTAATGCAAACAGGAGATTTTGTGATGCTTATCTTGATCTTATCTGCAGTAATAGGTTTATCCAATTTAATTAACCGTTTGGCACCAATGCTGGTACCATCATAAACTTTTCTCCATGCCTTGTTCTGGAATACCTCAACGGAATAAGCTTCTATTCGCTGGCCTAAAGGAATGTATTCCTGTAAGCTGATGATATCAAAGGTTTTAGATACTTTTAAATAGACTTCCAGGCTTGCCTGGTGAATATCATCAGCTGTAGCCCAGTAGCTCTCTCTATTATTATCAAGAAGTTTGGAGACATTATATTTTTTACCCCGGCAGTTGCTTGCTGTAATCTGCGCATTTTTTGCCAGATTATTTTGAAAAGTATGCTGAACCATGTCGCCGAAACTTTTCAGTGCAGCTACATCATTTTCATGGAGCCTGCCCCGGGTATCAGGTGCTAAACCAAGATCTAAACCGGCGCCCCGGCCAACACTTTTTAAATACAGGTCGAATAATGTTTCCGGAGTTTTAGGCTTTTCGTTAGCATGGTAAAACCAGCCGTTTCTTAAAGGGACATCACATTCGGCAGGCATCCAGTATTTACCGTTTCTGATTCCTTCAGGGCTCTGCGGATAATTGGCCTGTCCGGGAACTGCTGCGTTTTTTCCATCCGGAGCCATAGGGGTAAAAGTTGCCCAGGAGGTTGAAGCCGCATGTCCGTCTTCATTGCCAACCCAGCGGATATCCGGGCCAATATCGCTGAAGATATTCGCCATTGGCTGCATTTTACGGGTAATAGCCCAGG
>NZ_AKJY01000082.1 GCF_000282115.1 Chryseobacterium populi | reverse complement strand
GCCGCCAGTTTTTATAAAAAAGTCTCACAGAATACTCTGTGAGACTTTTTTTTGCTATATACCTAACCAAAAAGAGATGGCTGTTAAACCATCTCGATTGTATGTATGAACAGATATTATTTTTTTATAACAGTTTCCTGATGGATCAGGACTTCCTTATCAAAGAGTCTTATAATATATGAACCAGATATATATTCTTTGAAACTGATGTTTCCTGAATACCTTTGTCTGCCGGTCATATTCCGTCCAGATCTATCATAGATTTCGTAATAGCTGATCTCTTTCTGAGTAATTACGGAAAGTATATCCTCCACAGGATTTGGGACAATTTTAATATTGGTGTCACTGTAAAGATCCTTTGTATCTAAATTCTTACTTGCAGTAATAGTTAATGTTCTGGAATTTCTGCTTTCATTTAAACAGATTTTTAAAGCAATAAGCTCGCTAATGCTCTTACCGACAAAACTTGAAACATTCGCTGTACTGCTGTATGATATACCTTTTATAGTATATGTACCTGCTGATAGCGATGTAAAGTTTGCTGTTGGACTCACTGCTTGAATTTTACCTGTTGAATTGTTGATCGCAGCAAATGTATAACTATAACCACTAGGAGCTGTCGATGTTTCATAAAAGCTTCCCGGCCCACTGACGTTAATTATGTAGTTTATATTGTTTGCAGGATTGGAAAAGTTTGTAATAACAAAATAATAATCAGTGCCTTCATTTAATATTAGAGGTTTTGTAGCAGCATTGGCAGAGTAACTTGAACCGTTCTTATAGGCATTCGAAGTTAAAAAGTTGGAAACCGACGCAGGATTACCACTGTGTACTGACATAATTAAGAAAGAAGAAGGAGTTCTTGTAAAAGTGTATGTCCCGCTTTCTGTAACCCTGAATTTGAATATATTTGATATATAATTACTGACTGCAGTTACTGCTGTTGTCAGAGAAGAATCATTGTATGTGATGATATTATTGTTAGTAGGAGCAGCATTATATACAATGGTTTTTGAAGTATATGGATCACCTGCTACAGGAGGAGCAGACATATTCAGATTGGTTGATGCACTGCCTGAAATAGCGGTAACAGAAGATTTTGGGGTAATATATGAAGGATATGCTGCACAATTTGATGTTATTGTAAAATTGTTATCGGATACATCAAAAAATTCTGCATACGGATTGATGACTCCCACTACTTTAATTCTTGCCTTACTTGTAGCAGGAATATAGGGAATAGCAACACTGGAGCTTCCGTTGTTTAAAACATTTGCTGCTAAAGTATAAGGAAACGATATACCTCCGTCTGCTGACAATAGAATGTCAACATTACTTTTAATAGTATTTGTAGTATTGACTGCCCATGTTACAGTGACATTGGTGTTTGATGCAACTGAAATACCTGTTGCATTTGGATAGGTAACAGCCAACGGCCCGGTATTATTAACCGTTACAATGATTTCATCAGAGTCCAGACCACCATTTGTGACATGATTATCTCTTACCGTAAAACGGAATTTCATTGTTCTCGCTACCAAAGATAAGGCCTCTGCATCATTAGTAGGTGGGTTGTTTTGATTGTTAATGACAAACTGCATTTTAGGAAAATATCTTTCTGTAGTAGATGTACTTTGTTCAGAACGGAATAATGGTGCAGTGGTACTGTTGACAGCCGAATAACCTCCGGTTCCGTTAATAGTTGAACCAAATGCTCCCTTATCATTAGCTGTAGCTATATCAGCCTGTTCCCAGGTATAAGACAGGTTGCTGTTGTTGGGGTCACTGGCGATTCCTTTTAATTTAAATGGAGTGTTTTTCGGAATTGTAATATCTGCTCCGGCATTGGCAGCAGGAGGAAGGTTGGTACTTGCTACAGTAGTATAACAATTAGCCGATGATTGCAGGTAGGAAAGTATCTGATCTAAACTTTTGGCATTAAAATAATTTAATTTTGTAATCCCTGTATTTGTTTGATTGTTTGGTGTTGTGCAGTTTTGTGAATATCCCATAATTGTTGTTCCCCCACCCGGTTCAACAGCTGCAGCCGAATTCCAGCCGCTTGTACAGAATGTTGGGCTGCTTGTACTGCCTCCGACTGCATTATAAGTATGTCCGGCAGAAAATTGATGTCCCATTTCGTGGGCAATCAAAGCTGCAACAGTTCCCTTAGCCATAGTTAGAGCCCATTGGCTCCATGCTCTTGCCTTTGAAGTGTTATTACAGGGTTGTGGACCAGCCTGGCCCTGAGCGCCACCACTGCTTAAAATATGAAATGTATGCCCGATATCATATTTACTGTAGATAAGTGTTGTATTGGTATTTAACGTATTAAAACCAGTTTGAGAATTAGCTGCGCTGGCAAAGGAAGGATCTACAGTGAACGGATCTGTAGCAGGATCTGCAAATATCAGTGTTTTGTTGGTTGTTTCAGTGATAAGGCTGAATGTCACGGAAACTTCAGATTCATAGATCTTATTGATAAGATTCACCATATTTACGAGTTCCGCCAAAGCATTATCTTTATTTCCACTAAAAGCCTGTGCAAATTCGCCGGTAGCAGCTACTGCCAGTCTGAATTTCCGGATCTGCTTCCCAAAGGGAAAGTTTGTAGTTGATTTTGAAGTCAGAGATGGTTTTATTGCGTTTAATTCTTTGATAATATCATTTTCTTCGACTCCACAGGTAGGCTGGTCTCCAAAATTTGTAAAAGCGCTGTACATCCTATACTCGCCAGGAGCTGTTTTGTACGGTTCTACAAAAAAGTATCCGGTACTGGTTTTGATAACTGCATTGAGATGATCTTTAAAAACGGATAATTTTAAGGAAGAGGTCATATCATCGCTCACCCCGTCAAAAGTAAGGATTGCATCAAGCCTTTTTTCTGTAAGATTGTTTTCATTTAAAATAAATCTTATATTTTTCCCATTTTCCCCGGGAAGATCAATAAATCCCCGGGAGATTTTTTCTTTTTTCAAACGGCTTTCCCTGAACTGGCTTTCGAATTTTTGAAAATCGAAATGGAAAACATGACCAGGCAAAGCATCTTTTGAAAAAACCTGTCCAAAAGAATAGTTAAAGACGATTACAATAACTAAAAATAATTTGTATTTCATAACTTGGTGATTTTTTGTAAATGTAATTAAAAAAAACAATAGCAATGTGAATTTTTCATCATATTGCTATTGTTTTAGTGAATTGTTTAAATAAAATCACTTATTTATATTAAAATGTGAATGTTTTTCACACCTGAATAACTCCCAAGTTAAATTTTTCAGTGATTGGGGCATGGTTTGCCGCTTCAATACCCATAGAAATCCATTTTCTGGTGTCTGTAGGGTTGATAATAGCGTCTGTCCAAAGCCTTGCAGCCGCATAAGTAGCTTCTGTCTGCTTTTGATATCTTTTAGAGATGGTATCCAGAATCTCATTATGTTCCTCTTCTGTAATCTCTTTACCCTGTTTTTTCAAAGTAGACTCCTGGATCTGAGCCAATACTTTTGCAGCCTGTGCACCACCCATTACAGCAAGATCTGCCCATGGCCATGCTACGATTAATCTTGGGTCGTAAGCTTTTCCACACATTGCATAATTTCCTGCTCCGTATGAGTTTCCGGTAATGATTGTAAATTTAGGAACTACAGAATTGGAAACGGCATTTACCATCTTTGCTCCATCTTTAATGATTCCTCCATGTTCGGATTTTGAGCCTACCATAAACCCGGTTACGTCCTGTAAAAACACCAAAGGAATTTTTCTCTGGTTACAGTTTGCAATAAATCTTGTTGCTTTATCGGCCGAATCGGAATAGATCACACCGCCAAACTGCATTTCTCCTTTTCCGCTTTTTACAAGCTTCCTCTGATTGGCGACGATACCTACAGACCATCCGTCAATTCTTGCGGTAGCACAAACAATACTTTTACCGTAATCTCCTTTATATTCCTCATATTCTGAATTGTCAACCAGACATTTTATAATTTCATAGGTATCATACTGCTCAGCTCTGGAAACTGGCATAATCCCAAAGATATGGTCCGGAGTTTCTTTCGGAGGAAAACTTTCAATTCTGTCAAATCCTGCTTTTTCAGTACTTCCGATAGATTTCATAATATTTTTAATCCTGTCTAAAGCATCTTTGTCATCTTTAGCCTTATAATCTGTAACGCCTGAGATAGAACAATGGGTAGTCGCTCCTCCAAGAGTTTCATTGTCGATACTTTCTCCGATGGCAGCTTTTACAAGATAACTTCCTGCAAGGAAAATAGAGCCGGTTTTATCAACAATCATCGCTTCATCACTCATAATGGGAAGATAAGCACCTCCTGCAACACAACTTCCCATTACAGCTGATATCTGGATGATCCCCATGGAGCTCATTTTAGCATTATTTCTAAAAATCCTTCCAAAATGTTCTTTATCGGGAAAAATTTCATCCTGCATCGGAAGATAAACACCTGCAGAATCTACCAGATAAATGATCGGAAGCTTGTTTTCCATGGCAATTTCCTGAGCTCTCAGGTTTTTCTTTCCGGTTATCGGAAACCATGCTCCGGCTTTTACTGAAGCATCATTGGCTACAACCAGACATTGTCTTCCGGAAACATATCCCATCACCACAACTACGCCACCGCCAGGGCAGCCACCATGTTCCTGATACATTTCGTAGCCTGCAAATGCCCCTATTTCAATAGAATCCGAACCTTTATCGAGAAGATACTCAATCCTTTCTCTTGCCGTCATTTTTCCCTCATCACGTAACTTCTGAAGTCTTTTTTCACCACCCCCTTTTTTTATTTCAGCAAGCAGACGGTTTATTTCAGATAATTTCAACCGATTTTGATCTTCTCGTTTGTTGAATTCAATGTCCATAAATTTCAATTTTTCACGGCTAAAGATACTATAATTTAGATATAATGCAAATAGAAGTAAACAAGTGTTTAATATATTGGTTCTCAGAAATTTGTGAAATATTTAACAAAAAAATATTTTTAAACCATTGATATTTTTTCTAACTTTACAACAGAGTAGTAGAGATAATAATCTTTACACAAATACTCTAAGTTCCTAGTTTATTTTTTTAATAGTTTATTATTTGAAGGCCCTGAAAGTTGAACAAACTTTCAGGGTTTTTTAATAAATGTTAAAGAGAAGGTTTTGTATTTTTTTTGATTTTCATATTGATAAATTCAACAGCTAAGGAAAAGAAAATGGCAAAATAAAGATAGCCTTTGGGAATAATGCCCACTTCCTGTCCGAATAAACTAAAATGCCCTAAATGGGAAGATTCTGCTAAAAGCATGACACCTATTAAAATTAAAAATGAGAGGCCTAAAATCTGAATGGTAGGATGATCATTAACGAACTTACTTACAGGCCCGGCGAAGAGCATCATAATTGCAATAGAAAAAACTACTGCGAGAATCATAATAATTAAAGCGCCGTCATTTCCAAATTCTTTAAAACTTACCAAACCCACAGCGGTTAAAATACTGTCAAAAGAAAAAACTAAATTTAAAAGGGCAATCTGTATGATTGATCCCCATAGAGAGCTTTTGCTGCCGGAAACTTCAAGATGCTCATCGCCCTCAATTTTATGATGAATTTCAGAGACGGATTTATACAAAAGGAACAAACCTCCCAGGAAAATAATTATTGACTGCCCCGTCACATACCCATGAAGCCAGGACCAGTTGATATAAAACAACGGTTGATTGAGACTTACCACCCACTGAATTCCGAATAATAATGCAATTCTGAAAAGCATAGCGAGGAAAAGTCCTGTATTGCGAGCCTTTCTCTGATCCTTAGGATCAATTTTATTGGAAACTATTGAAATGAAAACAATATTATCAATTCCTAATACGATTTCCAGAAATGTTAAAGTTAGAAGGGCAAACCAGGCATTTGCTGATGAGAAGACATCTAAAAGTTCCATAGCTGTATTTTTATGATAGTAAATTTATGTTTTTTGTAAGATTTGCAAAAGCTATTTGTACATTTGCATGTTAAAACTTAAAGGAGGTAGATTATGCATAAATTAGCGCTTTTCAGATTGCATTTAATTGTTTTTTTGTGGGGATTCACTGCAATTTTAGGAAAACTGATTCATGCCAATGCGCAGATTCTCGTATTTTACAGAATGCTGTTTGCAGCTATTTTTCTGTATGCCTTTATAAGAGTCTACAAAAAAGAAAGCATCAAAGTTTCCTTGAAAATATTTTTTCAGCTGGCGGCTATCGGGACTGCTATGGCAATACACTGGTTTTGTTTCTTTTATTCCATTAAAGTGTCAAATGTTTCCATAGCGTTGAGCTGTTTATCCTTATCAACACTTTTTGCATCGATATTGGAACCTGTTATTTTTAAAAGGAAAATTGATGCTTCGGAAGTTATCATGGGCGTTGTTATTGTTGCCTGTATCCTTTTGATTTTTAAAACTGAATTTCAATATAAGGAAGGGATTTTTTATGGAATCCTTTGTGCCATATTCGGAACTATTTTCTCTGTTTTTAATGGGAAAATGTTTGGGAAAACGAGCTCGGGAAATATTATTTTTTATGAAATTTTCTGTGGATGGGCTGTTTTATTAATATTTTATTCGTTCTCAGGCCAAATTTTTCAGATGAATGAAATAAATTACCAGGATATTGCGTTAATATGCTTGTTGGCGAGTGTTTTTACCGCTTTTCCTATGCTGGAATCTGTGAATTTAATGAAATATATTTCGCCATTTACCCTAATTTTAACAGTTAATTTAGAACCGGTTTACGGAATTATACTAGCTTTTTTTATCTTTGGCGAATCAGAACATATGAGTCCCATATTTTATATTGCTTCATTTGTAATGATACTGGCTATTATTGTCAACGGATTGATAAAAGCCAGGAAAACAAAAAAACTTTAACTATAAGCATCAAATATATATGATGAAAAAATATCTTTTACTTGTTTTTTCTTTTGTGTTTGTGATTTCCCAGTCTCAGATTATAAGAAAATACTCTAATGAATTCTTAAATATAGGAGCCGGCGCAAGAGGGCTTGCTATGGGAGGAGCGGTAATTTCCAATCAGGATGATGTATATTCTCCCATGTGGAACCCGGCAGGGTTGATGTCTATAGACAGAGACTGGCAGGGAGCTGCAATGCACGCAGAATATTTTGAATCTATTGCAAAATATGATTATCTGGCCTATGCAAAGGTATTGGAAGAAGGTGTTTTCGGAGTTTCGGTAGTAAGACTTGGAGTGGATAATATTTTGAATACTACTCAGATGATTGATTCTGAAGGGAATATTGATTATGATAAGATCACTAAATTCTCACAATCCGATTATGCAGCCATTCTTTCTTATGCTTTTCATCCCGGAGGAAATCCTAAGCTGGATGTTGGGGTTAACGCAAAGATTGTGTACAGAAATGTAGGGAAATTTGCCAACGGATATGGATTCGGTTTTGATGTGGGAGCTATTTATAAGGCAGATAACGGCTGGAAATTCGGAGGTATGCTTCGTGATGCTACTACTACAGTCAATTTCTGGAGCATCAATCAGAAAGAATTGTCAACTGTGGTGAACGGGGAAGAATTCAACCCTGCACCAAAAGATAAGATGGAACTCACAATGCCTAAGCTGAATGTGGGGGCGAGTAAAGTATTTGAAATCAACAGCAGTGTGTATGTATTGCCGGAAGCCGGTTTAAATATAGATTTTGCTAAAACGGCAGCACTGATCTCTACAGACTTTGCAAGTATTACTCCTTATCTGGGAGCTGAATTGGGATATCAGAAAATGATCTTCGTGAGATTAGGGGTAAACCGTTTTCAGTCGATCACAGATATTGAGGATTTAAAAAGAAAAGTATCTTTCCAGCCCAGTGCCGGTATCGGGATAAGATACAGAGGGCTTACCCTTGATTATGCCATTACTAATTCAGGAATTGGCGGATCTAATTTCTACTCCAATTTCTTCTCCCTTAAATTGGACATGGGAGCCTTTAGAAATGACTAAAATTTAAAACAATGAAAAAGCTATCAGTATTTGTCTTTACAATCTGTTCTATGATTGTTTTCGGACAAAAAGTATCGGATTATAAATATATTTCTATTCCTGATAAATTTCCAAGCTTTAAGCAGGATAATGATTTTGGGTTAGATGATTTTCTGGCGAAAGCACTGAAAGGAAAAAAATATGTTACTCTTCAGGGAGATAAAGATCTATGGCCCGCAGAATCGAAAGGTGACAATGCCTGTAATACTTTAAAAGCGGATATTCTGGATGACAGCAGCTTTTTAAGAAATAAAGTTATTTTGCAGTTTAAAGACTGTCATGATAAGGTTTTACAGTCCATCAAGGCAGGCTCGACGATTAAAGATTATAAAGAAGGGTTTCAGGATGCTTTAAGACAAACTATTGTAAATGTTCCTGTATCTAATCCTGTTGCTATCGTTACCAACCCTGTTGAAGAAGTAAAAGCCGAACCGGTAGCAACAACAAGTTCGCCGGTAGAAAGTACGCCTGTTTCTACAGAAAATACAGCTAAAAAATACAGCAACGGAAAATTGAACTTACAGAAAGTACAGATTGACAGCAATCAGTTTATCCTGGTAGGTTCAGAAAGTTCTGTCCCATATGCTACATTTAAAGCCACGACGAAGAAAGATGTTTTCAGAGTGAAATTAGAAAACGGAAGTTCTACCATCGGTTATTTTGAAAATGGAAATATTGTAATAGAAATTCCACAATCTAGCGGTGACTATGCTAAAGAAGTTTTTTCCGGAAAATAATAATATTTTTACTTTTTTAAGAGATTTTCAATCGTCTTATTTTGATTCTCCATTATTTTAATTATCTGTTCCTGCAGTTGCGAAATCTTATTTTGATTTTTAATTAGGTTTTCTAATAATTTAGGATCAATAAAATAATACTGTGGACTAATACTTTGATCTTTAAAATCTAACAGTGAATATAAGTCTACATTATAAACTTCAGAGATTCTCAATAAATTTTCTGTGGTAGGTTTGGTTTGATCTGTCTCCCAAAGGTGATATGCAGGTTGGGAAACCTTTAAATGATCTGCTATTTCTACTTGAGACCAGTCTCTGCTATACCTTAAATTTCTAAGCTTTATTCTTAAACTCATCAATGTGTTTTTTTGAAAAATACTAAACTTTTTAAAATTATAAAACTACTTATTGATTTTATAAGTAAACTTATTGAAAAGTCACTTAACCGTGTATTACTTTTAGAAAAAGTTATCGCGAAATACTTTGGTGAAAAAAAATATTATTAATTTTAAAAGTTAAATTTTATGAGAAACTTGAAAAAAATTTCAAGAATTGAGTTGAAGATTGTTAATGGAGGATTATTCTTACAACCGTCCGGACTTGAGATGTGTGCCTGGAGCTGAATTAAGACCAGTTTAATAAAAAAACGAGGAGGCTGTCTCAAAAGGGGCAGTCTTTTTTCTGTCTCAAAATTTGTAGTTTACGA
>NZ_AKJY01000081.1 GCF_000282115.1 Chryseobacterium populi | reverse complement strand
ACTCTTAAAGTTAAAGAGTATAAGAATGGTGTCCTAACAAAGTTAGCAACTCCACTCCAGGGGTAAAAGTAGCATATCCATTATTATCTATTTGGGATATAGGTGCTCTTTTTACGATCATATTATTTCCATTGATTGCAAAAAAACCGGTATGGTTTTTTAATAACTCTAACCCTTCCAATTCAACTCCCAATCCTAATTTATTCTCTTGGAATGCATAAGTACTGTTATATGGATACTTAGAGGCAAGAGGATCAATATTAAAAAATCTTCCCACATCAGGCATGTACTGGCGCCATCTATATGTATAAAATCCTGTTTCCTGTAATTCCTGCCCCTGCATTTTATAGTTTTTATAACTACTTTGAGCAAAATACGCAATACCCGTTTTCAGATGATTCATCCCGAAGGATAATAATCATTGCTGTTTACAATTTCAAGAGCTCCTGTACCGTTCTTAGTGAAGTTACATTAAAATTTAGAGTATTGATTTCCAATACTCTAAACTTTTCAGTATTATCTGAATTCAAAGAATATAAGAGGCTGTCTCCTATGTTTGTATCGTCAAATGTAAGAGAGTCTCTATTTAAAAAAAGATAACAGCTCCAAAATATTAAATCGATTATATTTTTAGAGTGCAACCTGAATTTTTTCAATCTAAAAAGTGCCAATCTTGTCTTAAAACAGCTCCAAAAGAGAAACAAACTATTAAAAAAATAAACAATAACCCATTGATTAGATAATTTAATAATTTGTTATTATATTTATAAATTAAATAAAAATTAATTGTTAATAAGAGTATAATCACTGGGGCTAGTTCTAAATAATCAAAATCAAAATATAAGAAGATTGCCGTATAAACTATCGAAATAACTAAAATTAGTTGTGTTATTTTTTTCATATTAATTATGCTTTAATTCTTTTTTTACAACTTCCATAATTTTTTTACTCAAATCATTGTCTATACTTCTATGATCTGAATTAGGTGCGTGAATATTAGTAACCTCAGTTTTTTTATTATCGTCTGAAGTAGTCACTTTCTCACCGCCGTAAAAATCTTTTGTTTGGTAATAATTTTTAACTTTTGATACATTTTCAGATTTTATCTCTGTATCGGAATAAACATCCAGAATATCTAAAGTCAACATAAGATTAATTTTTAAATCCTTATTCTCGTTTACTTTTTCAACCAAATTGTCCCCCCCCAAACTGTGACCAACAGCAACAACCTCTCCATCAGAATGACTTTTATTAAAGCTGGAAATAGTTGCACCTATGTCATTTTTAGTATTTTCATTTCGAGAAGCATCAAAAATTACTACTCGTGTATCTTTACTACTTAACTGGTCTAATGCTCCTAAACCAGTTTTATCAATAGAGCCATCTCCTCGGTTTTGAGCTTGAGTATGATCTTTTACTGTATTACCAGACCAACCCTGAACAGCAACAATTAAGTTTTTAAATCCATCATTTTTCCTAAAATCTACAGCTTCTAAACCTTCTAATTCTCTAGCATCAATAACTCTGTTTTCAGAAAAATTATAATGTGATTGATATGCATATTTTTCACTTAAAGGATCAATATTGAAAAATCTTCCCACATCCGGCATATAGTTTCTCCATTTAAAACTATACCAACCAGTTTCCTGCAATTCTTGCCCCTGCATTTTGTAGTTTTTATAGCTGCTCTGAGCAAAATACGCAATACCCGTTTTCAGATGGTTCATTCCGAAAGGGTAATAATCGTTGCTGTCTACAATTTCAAGAGCTCCTGCGCTGTTTCTTGCGAAACTTACCCTCGTATTTCCCAAGTGGTCCTTATACTGGTAAATATATTGATTTTTCTGATAATCATAAAAGCCTTCTGCAGTAGGGAAAAACTGGAGTTCGGGATCTTTTATAAGGGTGATTGGTCCGGTAACAGGATCTATACCAGGCTCTATTATTGTAATAGGAGTAAAAGCCTGAACTTCAAAAGCTCTTTCCGATACATCCGTCATCAAAGAACTAGTACCGGGATCACCTGGTCCCGAACCCGGACCTGAAGTGGTTTTACCATAATACTGGAAACCATCTAAATAATCTGTAACTTCTTTTGTGATGGTGGTTCCTGCAATCCCTATTGAGGTTTTGGTATTTTCTTTTCTTACTTTTATACCATCTGCCCTGTATTTTGTGGCAATATCTGAAGTTACCTGTCCTAAATTGATCGCAATTGTATTAGGCAGATTTAAGTAATTATAGCCGATTCCCGTGATTTGCTTATCCACCATATTTTTCATATTCCCGTTCAGGTCATATTCAATCGGGTTACCTGCTGTTCCCTCATAGCCTGTATTGTTGCCACTGTTGTCTTTTATTTTGATCGCCCGGTTACCCTGGTAATCATAAGCCAGGTTATCAATGAGAGTGGCTATAGTGCTTCCATTTTCTATAACAGAAGTCCTGTAAAGGCTTGTTATATTTCCGTTGGGGTCATAGGCCAGAGATTCCGTATTTTCCTTGCTATTAGGATTATTTGGGTTCTGGTAATATCCTGCGGTAAGCCTGTCGGATTTATCATAAGAATAGCCGTATCTTTTCGGGGTTAATGATGGGTAATCTCCGAGTGTCTGTACCGCCCGCCAATCTACTTCAGCGATGTTCCCGTTGTATTTTGGAATTACACTTTTACCCGGGAACTGTACTGCATCCGGGTTTTCTATACCATCCCGGCTTGTGTATTTAATCTTATAAGCAAATAATTTTCCACCCAGATTAGATACCGCCATCTGGCTTTTATTGATTTCTGACAGCCAGCCCCGGATATTGTAGCTGTAATCGATACTCTGCAAAGGAGCAGAA
This sequence comes from Chryseobacterium populi, assembly GCF_000282115.1. Lineage (GTDB taxonomy): Bacteria > Bacteroidota > Bacteroidia > Flavobacteriales > Weeksellaceae > Chryseobacterium > Chryseobacterium populi. The sequence continues at coordinate 3,362 of NZ_AKJY01000081.1, read as the reverse complement.
CCGGAAACAGATCCTACTTTTTTATTGGTCAGCTGTGACAGCTCATTGTATGTGTTTTCAGCCAATAATTCCTCGGGGTTACTATCTACCTGATGGAAATTTTTCAGCATTCTGCCCTGATCGTCATAAATAAAACGCTCTTTTACCACAACTTCAGGAGAAACCCGTGTTTTTGCATGATAGGTATAGGCTTCATCTACCAAGCCTGTAAAATTAAGCTTCAGGTCTTTATTGGTATAACCGCCTAAATGATTGGTCGATTTAGTGGCAATTACCCTTCCTTTGGAATCATAATAGCTGTATATTCTCGTCCACTGCTCATCTTCAATGTTTCTGACATAAGAAGCCGTCTGCAGACCTTTTGTAGATGCATCGTCGCTGCTTCCCAGGGTATGGGGGAGTGTATACTGTCCTAAAACAGTGGGTACGGATTCCGCTCCCTGAGGATAAGTATCATAATAATTAGTTGTCAGAAGCTTCATATTGGTCGTAGGATAACCTTTGTTATCATAGTAAATATCTACACCCAACAAGTTAAACGGAGTATTACTTCTTTTTTCATTATTATAAGGATTAGCTGCCAGATTGTTTAAAATACTTTGCAATACCTGTCTTGTTGCAGTATTTGAAAAGAATCCTGTATAAACCACTCTTCCAAACTCATCATATTTGGTAAAAAGCCAACCTTTGGTATTAAAGGTATTATTAAGGGTTCGTAAAACACCATCCTGCACAAAAACCAGCCTGTCCTGTTTGTCATACACAAAAAATTCCCAATCTTTACCCGGAAGCTTTTTCTCTACCAATCTGTCCTGTCCGTCGTATTTATATTGATAACACAATTCATTTAGAATGGTAGCAGTAACAGTATTGTTATTCTGTTCAATTTTCTTTACCGCTTGGGGCGGAATCACAAATGCCTGCTGGTTGTATTCGTTATACACATAGTAGGTATCTAAATTTTGTGTTCCATCGGTTTTACGGATCAGAAGGGTTTGTCCACGACCGTTTTTAAATTGAATAACCGGATTACCATCTTCATCCGTTATGGTATTTTTATATAAGATACCGGCCGTATATAATCCGGCGCTTCCTGCAGGGATTGATAAAGCTGAGATTGTATTGGAAACACCACTTACAGTATTAATCGTAGTTGTGGTGACAAACTTTTTAACCTCACTCGCTGCATTGGTCTCATATTTAAATTTCTGGGTATGTCCGGAACTCATCTTCCACTCATCCCCAGGGTTTGCCTGTGAAAGAATCCGGTCTAATGGTGATTTTTCAAGTTCCTTTTCACTGTAGGCATTGCTTACCCCGTAATAGGTATTGGCCGAATTTTCATCGGTTATGGAGGTATGGATCAATGAATTTTGCGTAGCTACAGGAACGGGTAGTATATCTTTTACCTGTCTTCCAAATCCGTCATAGGTAACAGGAGTAACCATGTCTTTTCCTGTAGGAGTTACCTTAACCGCTATAACCTGCTTAGCCCTTCCGAGTCCGTCAAAATAGGTGATGATTTCGGATTTCTTAGTACAATCCCCGGTTAAGCAGGTTTTCGACTGTATATAATTTTCCGTACTGGTCTGCGCATAAGATATGCAGGCAAAGACCAGACTGAATATAGTGATCGCTTTTGTTATTAAATATCTTTTCATTATTTGTGTGGCTATTGTTTGTAGTTGTAAGTATACTCTTTCACTTTTTTAATGACATAGCTTCCCGTACTGTCTTTTTCCCTTACTTTTACTTCCTTAAGTCTGTTTGCAGTGTCATAAGTATAAATTTCCCGGATTCCTGTAGGTGGAGTAATGCTTGTTACCCCGATTAACGGATCATAGGTGAAAGTGGTAACCTGATAAGCCGAAAGACCGGTATTCTTTCTGAAAGTATCGAGTGCTGTAATAAGTGCAGGTTCATTAGCCGGGGTAGTAGCATCCGAATCGGATGCAGTTACTATGGCTGAGATAATTCCTAAACTCTCTAACTGAGCATAAGTTGCGCCTTCTATTTTGGCAATAGGCTGGGTATTGTTATAACCCCAGACAATGGCTACCGGCATACCGTCTTTGGTGGTATACTGCAAAATGTTGCCTTTAGAATCATACTTATCATAGGTAATATCCGTAGAGGCAGCACTATTTAATTTATCATAGGATTTTTGAGATAATGGAAGCAGTAAACTTCCTGTCTGGGTAGTCGGTAATGCCGTTGGATATGACGTTTCTGTTTTTGACAAGGTTTTAACAGTACTGCCCACAGTCTGCGTAGTTGTAGTCTCCAGAGGAACAGCAATCATGTTTTTATCAATCATTAATTGGTTCCCTTTTTCATGGGCATATTTGTAGGTGGCTTCATTAAATGATGCATCAGGCTGAATGGTTTTCTGACTTGTAAACTGGTGGTGGAGTGGGTTGTTATAAAAATACTGGGTCTCGGTTTTTACAGCCACCCCACCTAAATAATCTGTTGATTTCTGTGATTTTAAATAGTTGAAATAGGAAATGTTTTTATACTGTACAATATCAAGATTATCCAACTGATCATCAAGAGTAATAACATCACCAATGTTTTTACCATAGCATTGATGTTTGTAAAGTAATGTTACATTATTAGCTCCCGGTGTATAACAGTTTTTATAACCGTCTGCAGATTTCCTGAAATGATTATGGTTCGTTGTACAATAAGTTTGTTCATATGTTGCATTAATATTTTCAGCAGTACAGGTCTGTGTAACATTCATTGATACCGGAACATCATAATTTTTCCTGATGGCAAAACCATCAACCTGAGTTTTTCTCGTGGTGTCTTCTTCATAATTCATCTCCACCGTTCTTACCAAATTATTTCCACTGTCCAGATATTTAGTAAGAATTTCATTTCCGTTGCTCCATCCAAAGTTCGTCCAAGGTGCCGATTTTATATCTGCTCCCCGTAAGATCTGACCAAAATAATCAGATTCTATGGAATATTGATGGACAATCGTTGATTTATCATCAATAACTTCCTGCACGGTTTTGTAAAAAAGATTAGGATGCGTGGCATTAAGCTGATTGATATTGGAGGATGTTAGAGCATAATAGGTAAATCTTTCCACTCCCCATGGAATAGCTCCTCCGGTACCTCCCGGTGGTGGATCCTGAACACAGGTTCTGGTTTTGTTTAATCCCTCCGTAAAAACAGGTTCTCTAACCACTGTCGCATTTGAAAACGACTCTCCAATATCTTTATAGATGAACTTACGGGTTGTGACAACACCACTTTCCGAATTATCAACAATTTTACTGATTCTTACTCCTGGAATATCAGTCTGGACATCACCATAAACGGCTTCAGCCGCCGTATAGTTAGTGGCTAAA
>NZ_AKJY01000080.1 GCF_000282115.1 Chryseobacterium populi | reverse complement strand
ATCGTAAACTACAAATTTTGAGACAGAAAAAAGACTGCCCCTTTTGAGACAGCCTCATTAAAACATAAATAAGATTTGATATTGAGAAGATTATATATGTTTTATAACTTTACTTTTTTAGCGGTCACTTTTCCATCATTCTGAACGATCTGTACCAGATAAATTCCAGATTCCATAGTATTGGATTCAAACTCAGGTTTATTGACCTCCAGATTCTCAATCAGAGCACCCGAAATACTGTAGATAGTTACATTTTTAATATCTTTTTTAGCCCTAACCAGAATATGACGGTTTTGTGTAATTATTTCAGGACTGTCATCTGATTTTACATCACCAATTTGTTTATTGAACTGAAGACTATAAAACTGAGTGATGACTTCAAAGGTATAGTTTTGATTATCAGTATTATTCAGGTTGATTCCGTTATCTTTAATATATTCTTCACGGGAAACTGTTTTGACCAGGTTTTTATTTTCATCAAAAATATTGATCAATGATAACTCGTCCTGATTGATCTTTAAACTTAGAATATTATGATTGCCGGATCTTACAATCTCATTTTCAGTAACTTGTTTTGGCGTGTTTTTTATATAAGGAATTAATTTAGTCGCATTATTTTCAGCTATTTTTAATAAATAAACACCATCCTGTAAAGAAGATAAATTATTGTTAACCATAGTTTTATGGCTTGAATTTTCTTGATTGAAATCTGTAATTTCAACCAGTTCCATATCCTTAAGTTCAGGTTTTATCTGGGAGCGGAATAGTGTACTGGTCTTGGGTTGATTATTTTCAGCTTGTTTGGAAGTCAGAATGGCCCATTCATTAAAAATTCCACCACTTCTCAGGGTGTTAAACTTAGCATTAGAAGCCAGAACAAAAGGAACAATTCCGCCTACGTGGCCCACCGGTCCCCAGTAAAAAGATTCAAGCTTATATTTACCAAGATCCCACCATGGGTAATAACCTCTTTGAACATCTATTGTTTTTGAAGTATTTTCCGGGTGAATGGCCAGATCTACAGTTGCATGGCCTAATGTCATCGGAGTTTTATTATACCAGTCGTAGACATCACTTGCCCTGAGGCATTGTCTTAATTTATTGTTATTATTATGGGTCACATCGTTTACAAAATTTGTTGTGAAAAGCTTTCTCCAGATCAGTGGCCCCCACAATAATCCGCCATTATCCTGAGTGACATGATAGTTGTATTGGTCAAGATATTCCGCTGAAATCACCTCAGAAATATCATTGGTATAAGTTTTATAGCCAATATTATTGCAGGTATTCACCACATTGGCAAGGAACGATGTAAACGGATATACTTCTTTTTCTATAACTCCTTTTTGAAGAGTAACCCCTGAAAAATCATATGGCCCGTCACCCATATAAGCATATTTAAATTTTAAATTGCCGGGATTTGAAATATTTAATTTCTTCAAAGTAGACATAGCCGCGTGAGCTCCCTGGGAATATCCTGCCAAAAAATATTCATCATAACGTTTTATATTCAACTGGGATAAAACCTTATTGGCGGCTGTTACAAAATCAATGGTTGCGGAAGCCTCGGTAGGATAGTGCACATACGGATGAATGCCTTCACCGGTTCCCATCCCTACATAATCAGGAGCCATTAAAATATAACCGTTTAAAACATAGGATAATTCAACAACAAAACCTGCCGTTAAAGCTCCTTTTAAATTGGATGGTACATTATTTCTGCTATCTGTAGTACCGTGATCTGAAACTACCGTAGACAGTTTGTAATTGACATTCGGGTACATGATAAGCCCTGTGGCTTTTACCAGTGTATTATTTTCATTTTTAGTGTAATAGGTGATTTTGTAGGCTTTTAAACCGATGTTGAAGCCATTAAGGTAGCTGACAAACTCGGGAGGGCTTTGATCACCCAGGCCATTGGCTATGAAATTAGCCACACCTTGCGGAGTCAGATCTAATTTCTGTTCAATACCGGCAACATCACCTGCCTGCTGTGCATAGTAAAATGGTGCAATAAGCCCTAATAAAAAGAAAGTAATTTTTTTCATATTGATATTTTAAGCTTCGATTAAGTTATATGTTTTTAATAAATCGCTCAAAATATTATCGACTCAATAATTATTCATTGAATACAAATTCCCCGGAATGTGACTAAAATAAAAGCCTGGTCGATTTGACCAGGCTCTTTTATCTAAAAATTATTTTTTTAAAATGCGTTGATACCGGTAATATCCATTCCTGTAATCAGCAAATGTACATCATGAGTTCCTTCATAGGTAATCACAGATTCAAGATTTGCAGCGTGTCTCATCATCGGGAATTCACCCATGATACCCATTCCGCCAAGAATCTGACGGGATTCTCTTGCAATCTCAATAGCCATTTTCACATTGTTTCTTTTGGCCATTGAGATTTGTGCAGGGGAAGCTTTATGATCATTCTTCAGACTTCCTAACTGCAGGCAAAGCAACTGAGCCTTAGTAATTTCAGTTAAAAACTCTGCTAACTTTTTCTGTTGCAATTGGTATGATCCGATAGGTTTTCCAAACTGTTTTCTTTCTTTAGAATATTGAACAGCAGTACAGTAGCAGTCAATTGCCGCTCCGATCACGCCCCATGAAATTCCATATCTTGCAGAATTAAGACAGGAAAGCGGGCCTTTTAATCCTGTAACACCCGGAAGTAGGTTTTCTTTCGGAACTTTTACATTATTAAATACTAATTCTCCTGTTTTAGAAGCTCTTAAGCTCCATTTATTGTGGGTTTCCGGAGTGGTGAAGCCTTCCATACCTCTTTCAACGATCAGTCCCTGAATTTTTCCCTCTTCATTTTTAGCCCAAACTACAGCGATATTGCATAATGGTGAATTGGTGATCCACATTTTGGCGCCGTTCAGAAGATAATGGTCACCCATATCTTTGAAGTTGGTTTCCATAGAACCGGGGTCAGAACCATGATTAGGCTCAGTTAACCCGAAAGATCCGATCATTTCACCGGAAGCCAGTTGCGGAAGATATTTTCTTTTTTGTTCTTCAGATCCGAATTCATTGATTGGAAACATTACTAAAGAACTCTGAACTGAAGCTGCGGAACGTACTGCCGAATCTCCTCTTTCCAATTCCTGCATGATAAGACCGTAAGAGATCTGATCTAATCCGGAACCTCCGTACTCAACCGGAATGTATGGGCCTAAAGCTCCAATTTTTCCCAATTCTTTCATCAAGCCAGGTAAATCTGTATGATTTTGTGCTGCCTGATCGATCTGGGGCATTACAAAACTTTCTACCCAGTCTCTTATTGATTGACGAATCAGTTTGTGTTCTTCAGTAAGTAAGGCATCAATTCCGTAATAGTCTGGGATGCTTGTAAGAGGATAATATGACATGTTTTTTTGTTTGCTTAAAAATAAGACTTTTCATCATTTCAGAGAAATTTTTTTTGAACAGGCTTATTTAGATATTAATATTTGATATTCAGATTTTTAATGGATTGTGATAAAGGAGAGACCCTATTTTATTCTTGCCGGTATATATGGTCTTCTTATTCAATTTTACGGTTTTTTAAGCTTCATCCTCTTCGTTTGAAATAGGGTATTGATGAACGGAATTATGAACCTTATTTTTAAATTTATACAGATAAGGCGCTTTATTTGCTGAACCATCATATAACTTTTCTAATCTGTCTAAGATGTTCAAACTGAGTATTTTACGTTGGAAATTATTCCTTCTGAATTTTTGCCCGAGAATGGTCTCGTATAAAGACTGTAGGTCTTTCATGGTGAATTTTACAGGAAGCAGGTTGCTGGCTGCAACTTCGGTATTGATGTTCATTCTGAGGTGCTCAAGGCCGGTTTCTATTACCCTGTCATGATCAAAAGCCATTTTGGGAAGTTTATTTACTTCAAACCATTCACAGGTTTCATTGAAAGCGTCCGGAAATGTATTGGCAAGGGAAAAATCAATAAGGCTGCAATAACCTACCGTAACGAATCTCTGAAAGATCCAGTGATCTTTGGGTACTTCAATGCCTTTATTTTCAAGCAGGATCTGGTGTACATTGTTTTCCGTACGGTCTATTCTCCCGAAAGTATGGAACTGTTTCAGAAATATATCTTTAAGGTGTGTCCTTTCGTACAATACACGTTCTGCAGCTTCACGAAGATCTTCGTCATTAAAGACAAAACCTCCGGGAAGCGACCAAAGGTCTAAATCGTGGTATTTTAGCAGTAAAATTTTCAGAATATTATCATGAAAACCGAAAATTGTGCAGTCTACAGAAATATGGGCCACAAAATCTTTTGTGTCAATCAGCTCCTGAAGCGTTTCTTTGTTTTTTGAGTCCTTGATTTTCATGATGGTAAAAATAAAATTATTTTCAATATCTTGTTTTAACAAGTCTAAAATAAATTAAACTTACTGTAAAAAGAACTATTACAGTAACTAAAATATATACCGGATAAAAATTTAATAATTGATTACCAAATAGTAATGACATGATGATTGAACTTACCGAACTTCCCAGTGATGAAAAAATGACAATAAGTGAAGTAAAAAGATTGGTTTTTTCTTTATCAATCTGTGCGATCATTTTTGAATTAATCACCGGATAGAGGGGGGACAAAAAGAAACCGACCACCGGAAACAGAAATAACAGCGATTTTGAATCATCCGACTGAAAATACTGTATTCCCAAAATGATGCATAAAACCAAAATAATGCCCGACAGACAGAAAATATAATATTTCGATAATGGAAATCTGCGGATAATATTGGCGGTAACCATTCGCCCGATATAAGAAAAGAGCGCTAAAAAGGAAGTAGCCTGAAGAGAGAAAAAGGAATTTACTTTCAAATGGTTTTTGTAAAAAGAAGGCAGCCAGGAATTAAAACTCTGCTCTACAAAAACAATAGAAAAAATGACTGCCAGAAAAACAATAACTGAAGGGCTGATAAAGCCGGACAGGTCGGAAATAATATTGTCTTTATGATAATCTTTCTCAGGTTCAGCTATTTTCAGTTTTGAGAATAAAAAAATGGCGATCATTGATAACAGGGAAATACATAAAAAACCGAATTTCCAGAACTCTGAATATTGACTGGATATCAGCCAACCGAAGCCGGTATTGACGACAAAAATCCCGATCATAAATGATGCTTCCACACTACTCATAGTCTGGGCAAGTGATTTCTCGTCTGATATATTATTTCTGATAATCCCGAACACACAGATTTTACCAATGGCAAAACAGGTCCCGATAATCGCGAACCATAATTTATAAAACCAGAACACTTTTACAAAAGGTAAAATAAAGGAACAAATCCCAACAATGGTTAACGCAAAAATCAAAGCTTTTTTGGTTCCGGTGCGGCTGATAAAATTGACAGCAAAAAGTGAAATAAAAGCAATCGGCAAATCTTTAAAAGATTCCAAAAGGCCCAGTTTTTCATAAGTGATTTTTGCTTCCGAAAGCTGAAGAATTATAATCCCCATGCAGTTCAGTACCATTGAAAAAATAAGGAAGGTAAGTTTTAATGGAAGTGAAATATTTGGAAGTTTGACGTTCATTTCGGGGATTGATTTTATTAAGATTTTATAATTTTTTATGAAAATTTAGCTTTAAATAAAGCCTTTCAACCCCAAAAATAAACGAAAAATTAAAATAATTATTAATATAATGTTAACTATTTAAAAAAAAATATATTTTTATTGTCTCAATTTGAGAATTAAAAAACTAACTGTATATGAATGTAAAAATATCAAGAAGTCTGGGAGTGGTTGCTGTACTTTATTTTACAGCGAATTTCAATGCCCAACAAAGGGTCAATGACACAATTCCGAAAGAGCAAAAAATTGAAGAAGTTGTGATGATTGGTTATGGTACTCAAAAGAAGAGTAATGTGACCGGAGCGATATCAAGTATCAAGGCTTCGGATCTGGAGGATGTTCCGACTGGCAGACCTGAACAGGTTCTGCAAGGCAGGGCAGCTGGTGTTTCTGTAATTTCAAACTCTGGTCAGCCAGGATCTGCGGCAACGATCAGGGTTCGTGGTATTACCAGCTTTGGGGCAGGAAGTAATGATCCGTTATGGGTTGTTGATGGGATTGTAGTTGATAATATTGAATGGCTGAACCAAGCTGATATTGAAAGCATGGAAATCTTAAAAGATGGTGCATCTGCTGCTATTTATGGGGTTTCTGCTGCAAAAGGGGTGATTTTGATTACTACAAAAAAAGGAGCAAAAGGAAGACTAAATCTTTCGTATAACGGATTTTTTGGTGTAGGAACCGCAGCACGTCAATTAGATTTGTTGAATGCTACACAGTATGCCACAATAATGAATGAAGCAAGTGCAAATGATGGGAATGCTCCTATATTTGCTAATCCTTCGTCATACGGAGTGGGAACCGACTGGCAAAAACAAATTTTCAACAGTGCCCAACGACAATCTCATGAGTTCAGCATTAGTGGGGGGAATGACAAATCTACCTACTATACCTCTTTCGGATATTATGATCAGGAAGGTATCGTATTGAGAGATATTTCCAATTATAAAAGAATTAATGCGAGATTAAACTCAACTCATAAGATCTTTGATTTTTTAACCGTGGGACAAACTTTTGCCTATACTCACAAAAGATCTGCAGGAATTAATGCAAATGGAGAATTCGGGGGACCCTTAAGTTCTGCAGTGAATTTAGATCCAATTACTCCGGTTACGGTGAACAGCATTTCGCAGCAACCTTTTCCAAGTGATTATACCAACCCGTATATTGTGAGAGATCCTAATGGAAATCCTTATGGTATTTCTCATTATGTGAATCAGGAAATGTCTAACCCGTTAGCTTTTCAACAAACTCAGCTGGGAAGATATAACTGGGGTGATGATTTTGTAGGGAATGTATTTGCAGATTTAAAGTTTTTAAATCATTTTAATTTTAAAACTACTTTAAACGGTAAACTTTCTTATTGGGGAAATCAAGGATTTACACCTTTATTTTATTTAAGTCCGTCATTTAAAAATGATACATTCAACAGCTTATTCAGACAAACGGATAAAAAATTTGAATGGAGTACAGAGAACACTGTAACCTATCAAAATAAATTTGGAAATCATAATTTAAGTGTATTGTTAGGACAAGGTTATTATGAGTATAACATTTCATCGGGTCAGAATGTAACGTATACCAACCTTCCTGTAAATAATTGGGAAGATGCATCCTTTAATTTTGAAATTCCGCAGAGTAACAGAAGTACGAATGCATGGGATGGAAAAGAAACGCATAAAACCTCTTATTTTGCCAGAGTAGTATATGATTATGAAAACAAATACCTTTTCACAGGAACTATTCGTAGAGATGGGTCTTCAAAATTTGCAAAAGCAAACCATTGGGGTAACTTCCCTGCAATGTCTCTGGGATGGAATATTTCTAATGAAAATTTCTGGCCAGAGAATAATGTGGTTAACAGCCTTAAACTGAGAGGAGGATATGGTGTTTTAGGGAATGATGCTATTGATGATTTCCAGTTTGCCAACTTCCTGATCCCGGGTAGCAATTATTCTTTCGGGGATAATAACATCCACATCGGTTATGCACCAAGTACACTTGAAAATCCGGATTTGAAATGGGAAAGAACTTCTCAGTTAAACATTGCAGCAGATCTTAAATTATTCAGAAATTTTGATTTGACTGTGGATGTTTACAGAAAGAAAACTTCAGACATTTTAAGAAGAGTGAATATTCCTGGATACCTTGGGTTGATAAATAATCCCTGGAGAAACATCGGGGATATGAATAACGATGGGGTTGAAGTAAGTTTAGGGTACAAAAAGAATTGGGGAGACTTCGGAATTTCTGCCAACGGTAACTTCGGATATCTTAAAAATAGAATTACAAGATTGGAAGATAATAAAGTATACGAAAATTTTGCATCTTTCCAATCTATGGGTAATGTTTCAAGATTACAGATAGATTACCCTTATGGTTCTTTCTTTGGATACCAGAATTTGGGTATTTTCCAGAATCAGGCTGAAATTGATGCTTATAAAAATGCTAACGGAGGTTTAATTCAAGCCAATGCAAAACCTGGAGATTTTAAAAGACTTGATGCGAATGGCGATGGTAAGATTGATGAGAATGACTACGTTTATTTAGGGAATTCGGTTCCAAAATATACATTCGGATTCACACTGAATATGAATTATAAGAACTTTGATATCATGGTATTTGCTCAAGGTCAGGCAGGTAACAAAATATTCCAGGGTTTAAGAAGATTGGATATGCAGTATGCCAATTACCAGACGGCGATTCTTGATCGTTGGACCGGAGAAGGAACTTCTACCACAACCCCAAGGGTTACGATGAATGATCCAAACCAAAACTTTACCAGAATGTCAGATTATTATTTACAGGATGGAAGTTACTTACGTTTAAAATTGGTTTCAATAGGATATACATTACCTAAAAATATTTCCCAGACCTTTGGGGCAAGTAAAGTAAGATTCTATGTTACAGGTGAAAACCTTGTTACCTTTACAAAATACACAGGCTATGATCCTGAGATTGCAGGTGGGGATACTTTTGGTATTGACAGAGCTTATTATCCACAGGCAAGAACTTTCCTTTTCGGTGCTAATGTTCAATTTTAATTAAAAGAAAAAATGAAAAATAAAAGATTTATCTATAAAAGTGTAGCTGTTTTATTATTGGCAGGAATCAGTTTTGGTGCTGTATCCTGTAATAACAGTAATTTGGAAGATGTAAAAAATACCGGGACATTTGATACGGAAAATTATTTTAAAAATGAAGAGCAGGCATTTAGTGGTTTAGTTGCTACATATGATCTTCTCAGAAAATATTCTGGAGGATTCGAAAATACAGTGACTTTTTTTAATGCAGCCTCAGATGACTGTTACTCGGGAGGCGGAAGTTCTACAGACGGTGCCGGGATTCAAGGATTTGCAAATTATAGTATTAATCCGATCATTATGCCTGCCAGCTACTGGAGAGATTATTATCAGGGAATTGCAAGAGCAAATCTTTTATTGGAAAGAATCCCAAATGCAGAAATGAATGATCAGACCAGAAAAAGGTTTGTTGCGGAAGCTAAAGTTTTAAGATCATTATACTATTTTGAATTATTAAGGATGTTCGGAAATATCCCTTTAATTTTAAAACCTGTACAGTACAATGATGATTATTACAATATTCCACAGGCTACGCCTACAGTTGTTTATACTCAGATAGAATCTGACATAGTGGCTTCCATTGGAGATCTTCCAATGACGACAACAGGAGGGGAAGTGGGAAGAATCACCCAAGGTACAGCCCGTGCTATTTTAGGGAAGATTTATCTTTATGACAAGAAAAAAACTGAGGCGGCTGCCCAGTTTGAAATGGTAAATGGAACTCCCGGAGGTACAAGCCAGTATGGATATAAATTAGTTGATGATTATAAAACACTTTGGCAGATTGATAATAAATTTACTTCAGAGTCAATTCTTGAGGTAATGAGCACAAACAAAGGAAATTCTGACTGGAGTTTCTGGGGAACAGGAAAAGATGAAGGTAACTCTATTTGTGTGATGGTAGCAATCAGATCATATGGAGTGAAAGATCTCAGCCCTATAGTAAATGATGCCCCAAAGATTTTCTCAGGTTGGTCATTTAACCCTATTACAGAAAGTTTATTCAGTTTTATGCAGGGTGACCCTCGTCTTAACTCTACAATTTTCAATGCTAAACAGTTGGTGCAGGATGGTAAGATCACGTATTCACCTGCTTATAAAGACACTGGTTATTTCTTAAATAAATATTTACCCAGAACTACGGATGTTTCTACTTTACCGGGAGCACCTGAATTAAATTTCCGTCAGAATTATATTGCAATCAGATTGGCTGATACTTACCTGATGGAAGCAGAAGCTCTTAATGGTACAGGAGCAAGAGCTCAGGCTTTACTGGATGCTGTAAGAGCGAGAGTAGGTTTGGCATCGGTTCCGGTTTCTATGCAAGCCATTAAAGATGAAAGAAGAAGAGAGTTGGCCGGTGAAGGACACAGATGGTTTGATCTGGTAAGATGGGGAGATGCACCCGCAGTGCTAGGATCAAGAGGATTTGTTGCTGGTAAGAATGAAATTCTGCCGATTCCTTTCAATGAGTTAACAAATACTGCCTTACATCAAAACCCTGGCTATTAAAACATGAAGTTTCACAGTTTATATAGTTTCTTTTTAAAAAGTACCGCACTACTTGGTGGTGTGGTACTTTTACCTTTATCATCATGTAAATCACGAGTGGTAAATCATGTAAATGAAGTTCAGATCTGGCTGACTAAAGGTGATGAAAGTGTGAAATTACAGCAACAGACATCCATCGTTTTTGTAAATAATTCCGGGAACGGTCAGAATATTGAAATTGATGATGCTCAAAAGTTTCAATATGTTGATGGTTTTGGATATACATTGACAGGAGGGAGTGTTGAAGTGATCAACAGGCTTTCCCCATCCAAAAGAAAAGCCTTATTAAAAGAACTTTTCGGGAATAATAAAAATTCGATTTCAGTAAGCTATCTGAGACTGAGTATTGGTGCCTCAGATCTTGACGGGGAAGTATTTTCTTATGATGACCTTCCAGAAGGTCAGACAGATGCTTCATTATCTCGTTTCAGCCTGGCAAAAGATAAAAATCTGATTGCTATGCTAAAAGAGATTTTAACGATCAATCAGGATATTAAAATCATTGCTGCTCCGTGGTCTGCACCGGTGTGGATGAAAGATAACGGAAAATCAAAAGGCGGAAGCTTAAAGCCCGAGTATTACGGAACATACGCCAATTATTTTGTGAAATATATTCAGGAAATGAAAAAGGAAGGAATAATGGTTGATGCTATTACTCCTCAGAATGAACCTCTGCATCCCGGAAATAACCCGAGTCTGTATATGGCATCTAATCAACAAGGGGATTTTATTAAAAACCATTTGGGACCTGCTTTCAAGTCTAATGGAATAAAAACCAAGATTGTAGTTTACGACCATAATTGTAATAAACCTGAATATGTAACCAATATCTTAAGTGATCCGGAAGCTTACCAATATGTGGATGGTTCGGCATTTCATTTATATGAAGGAGACATTTCAGCTTTAAGTACTGTTCACAATGCTTATCCGGATAAAAATTTATATTTTACAGAGCAGTGGACCGGGGCTAAGGGTAATTTTAATGAAGATCTGAACTGGCATGCTAAAAATGTAATCATCGGTTCCATGAGAAACTGGAGTAAGATCGCTTTAGAATGGAATCTGGCTAATGATCCTCAATACAAGCCACATACGGATGGAGGCTGTACAGAATGTAAAGGAGCAATTACCGTTTCGGACAGTGAAAATTTTACGAGAAATGTTTCCTATTATATTATTGCACATGCTTCAAAATTCATTCCTGCCAATTCACAGAGAATAGCATCAACACAAACTGATAACCTTTCTACGGCAGCTTTTCAAACACCTGCCGGTAAAACAGTGTTAATTGTGCAAAATAATAGTAAAACAGTAGAAAAATTTTCTATTTTATATCATCAGAAATCAGCGGCTGTAGTTATCTCAGGAAACTCGGTAGCTACCTGTATTTTCTAAATTATCATTATGAAAAAGATTTGTTTCTTATTAATATGCTCGGCATTCGGAATCAATGCTTACGGACAGAAAACTATTGACCAGAAAGTTTCAGAACTTTTGTCTAAAATGACCCTGGAAGAAAAAGTAGGACAATTGGTTCAGTACAGCGGTTTTGAATATGCTACCGGACCTCAGAATTCCAATTCTGCAACGGTTTTGGAAGAAATAAAAAGCGGAAAAGTAGGCTCTATGCTGAATGTGGCCGGTGTGGAAGAAACCAGGTCTTTTCAGAAGCTGGCTTTACAGTCCAGATTAAAAATTCCATTGCTCTTCGGCCAGGATGTCATTCACGGTTACAGAACAACATTTCCTGTAAACCTGGGGCAGGCAGCAAGCTGGGATTTAGGGTTGATTGAAAAATCAGAAAGAATTGCAGCAACAGAAGCCTCTGCTTATGGGATTCACTGGACGTTTGCCCCAATGGTAGATATTGCAAGAGATCCGAGATGGGGCAGGGTAATGGAAGGTTCCGGGGAAGATACCTATCTGGGAACACAGATTGGCCTGGCAAGAATCAAAGGGTTTCAGGGAAAAGGCCTTGGAAATATTGATGCGATTATGGCCTGTGCAAAACACTTTGCAGCGTATGGGGCAGCAGTTGGTGGGAGAGACTATAATTCCGTGGATATGAGTTTAAGACAATTAAACGAAACATATCTTCCTCCTTTCAAAGCAGCAGCAGAAGCAGGAGTAGCCACATTTATGAATTCTTTCAATGATATCAACGGAGTTCCTGCAACAGCCAATACCTATATCCTCAGAGACCTGTTAAAAGGCAAATGGAATTACAAGGGGTTTGTGGTTTCAGACTGGGGAAGTATCGGTGAAATGACCTATCATGGTTATACCAAAGATAAAACGGAAGCCGCTCAAAAAGCGATCCTGGCAGGAAGTGATATGGATATGGAAAGCCGTGTGTATATGGCGGAGCTTCCAAAGCTGGTAAAAGAAGGAAAGGTGGATCCGAAATTCATTGATGAGGCTGCAAGAAGAATTTTAACCAAGAAATTTGAAATGGGATTGTTTGATGATCCGTACAGGTTCAGTGATGATAAAAGACAGAAAGACCAGACCAACAACCAGGAAAACAGAAAATTCGGAAGGGAATTCGGCTCAAAAAGTATGGTCTTATTAAAAAACCAAAAGAATATTCTACCGATTTCAAAATCTACAAAAACCGTAGCGCTGATCGGGCCTTTCGGAAAGGAAACGGTAGCCAATCATGGTTTCTGGGCAGTAGGTTTTAAAGATGACAGTCAGAGAATTGTTTCCCAGTTTGACGGGATCAGAAATCAACTGGATCAAAATTCAGCCTTATTATATGCAAAAGGATGTAATGTAGATGATCAGGACAGATCCATGTTTGCAGAAGCAGTGGAAACGGCTAAAAAAGCAGATGTTGTGATCATGACATTGGGGGAAGGGCATGCAATGAGCGGGGAAGCCAAAAGCCGGAGCAATATCCATTTTTCAGGTGTTCAGGAAGATTTATTAAAAGAAATTGCCAAAACGGGAAAGCCGATTGTATTAATGATCAATGCAGGAAGACCTCTTGTTTTTGACTGGGCAGCAGATAACATTCCAACGATTATGTATACGTGGTGGCTGGGAACTGAAGCCGGGAATTCGATTGCAGACGTTCTTTTCGGAAAGGTGAACCCGGGCGGAAAACTTCCTATGACTTTCCCGAGGACTGAAGGCCAGATTCCTGTTTACTACAATCATTACAATACGGGAAGGCCTGCAAAAACCAATACGGAAAGAAATTATGTTTCAGCCTATATCGATCTTGATAATGATCCTAAGTTTCCGTTTGGTTATGGATTAAGCTATACACAGTTTAAATATTCAGATATGATATTGAGTTCGGCTGATCTTAAAGGAAACCAGACCTTAAATATTAAAGTAAATATTTCCAATACCGGGAATTACGATGGAGAAGAAGTAGTACAGCTTTATATCAGGGATCTCTTTGGAAAAGTGGTAAGACCTGTAAAAGAACTCAAAGGTTTTCAGAAAATATTCCTTAAAAAAGGAGAAACCAAAATTGTAAGCTTTAACCTTACCCCCGAGAATTTAAAATTCTATGATGATGCATTGAATTACGATTGGGAAGGAGGTGAATTTGATATTATGGTCGGAACAAACTCTCAGGATGTTCAGACAAAAAGAATCAGTTGGATTAAATAGTTAAATCTTTATAAGCAGGCTAAAACCTGCTTTTGAAGGTAAAGGGCACTGGTTTCAACTAAAATTAACAGACAATTATCATTTATGAAAATCAAAATCCAAAATATTTTTCACTTAATTATAGGCGGAGTTTTCATTTTTTCTGTTTCGGATTGTGCATCAAATAAACCGGATCCGGGGAGGAAATTGATCTGGAATGATGAATTTAATTATAATGGACTTCCGGATTCTTCAAAATGGAATTACGATGTAGGCGGAGATGGCTATGGAAATAATGAAGCCCAGTTTTATACAAAAAACCGTATGGAAAATGCCAGAGTGGAAAAAGGAAATCTTGTAATCGAAGCGAAAAAAGAAAACTGGGAGAAAAACAAATATACTTCTGCCAGGCTTTTAACCAGAGGGAAATTTTCTTTTCAGTACGGAACTGTAGAAGTACGGGCAAAACTTCCTAAAGGCCGTGGAACCTGGCCCGCTATCTGGATGATGAGTGAAAATATGAAAAAGTGGCCGGACGATGGCGAACTGGATATTATGGAGCATGTAGGCTTCAACCAGGGGTATATTCATGCGTCGGTTCATATGAAGAAATACAACCATATTATGGGAACCCAGAAAACAGATACTTTAATTGTGAATGATGCCAGTGAAAAGTTTCATGTCTACAAAGCCGACTGGACCCCGGAAAAGATAGATGTTTACATTGATGATAAAAAATTTTTCACCTATGTCAATGCAGAAAAAACTTATGAGGCATGGCCTTTTGATCAGCCGTATTTTATCATTTTAAACCTTGCGGTTGGTGGTTTCTGGGGTGGAAAAGAAGGAATTGATGATTCCATTTTCCCTCAGAAGTATTATATAGATTATGTAAGGGTTTATCAGAATAAATAATGAAGTGAGATGCCAATTCTAAAAAAATGTAAGAAAGAATGAAAAAAATAATTGTAAGTTGTTTTTTTATAAGCGTTGCGGGCAATGCGAATGCTCAGAATTACTGGAAAAAAAATGCAGGGAAAACGGCACGGGTAATTCTTACCAATTCTACAACCAATGAAAAGCTGGCAGATAAAGGAACTGTAAAATTTGAAAAGTTTGCACAGCCTAAGGAGAATGAAGCGTGTATTTTTGTCGATCCAGATTTTAAATACCAAAAGCTGATTGGTATAGGCGGAGCTGTTACAGATGCTGCTGCTGAAACTTTTTATAAGCTGCCGAAAGCTAAACAGAAGGAAATCATTGATGCCTATTATGGCAAAAACGGATTAGGATATACCATTGTCCGTACCAATATGAATTCCTGTGACTTCTCAAGCGATTCTTATACCTATGTAGAAGATAATGACACTTCATTGAAGTCATTTTCATTGGCACACGATGAAAAGTATAAAATTCCGATGATTAAAGAAGCTCAGAAATCAATTGGGAGCAGTTTTAAATTATATTTTTCCCCGTGGAGTCCACCGGCCTGGATGAAATCCAACAAAGATATGCTGAAAGGAGGCAGACTGGAAAATCAATATTACCAGACCTGGGCAAATTATTATATTAAATTTATTCAGGAATATGAAAAGCAAGGATTAAATATATGGGGATTGACCGTTCAAAACGAGCCGATGGCCACGCAAACATGGGAATCATGCCTTTATACGGCTGAAGAAGAAGGAAATTTTCTTAAAAATAATTTAGGCCCTACTTTATGGAAAAACGGCTATAAAGATAAAAAGATTATGATCTGGGATCACAACAGGGACCTGATGTTTCAAAGGGCAACGACGACGTTAAGTGATCCTGAAACATCAAAATATGCTTCCGGAATCGGTTATCACTGGTATGAAGTATGGCACAACAAAACCCAGCTGTTTGATAATGTCATAGAAACCTACAGGGCATTCCCTGATAAATTTTTAGCTTTTACGGAAGGCTGTAAAGAAGTATTTAAGATGTCCGGGATTGAGGATGTAAAGTTAGGGGAGTTATACGGAAAAAATATGATCAATGATTTCAACAGAGGAACAGCTTTATGGACAGACTGGAATGTACTGCTGGATGAAACCGGAGGCCCCAACCATGTTGGAAATTTCTGTTTTGCCCCGATCATCGGTGATACCAAAACCGGAGAAGTACATTATACGTATGAATATTATTATATAGGACATCTTTCAAAATATATAAAACCGAATGCCCACAGAGTAGCAAGCTCTACCAATGAATCAGGCCTTCTTTCCACATCATTTATGAATGAAAACGGACAGCTGGTAACGGTGATTATGAATGATTCGGATCATGATACCGAA
>NZ_AKJY01000079.1 GCF_000282115.1 Chryseobacterium populi | reverse complement strand
CACCAAGAAGATTTACTTTCAAATGGTTGGGATCTGCTCCCTTTTGTTTTTTAGCATTCAGGTGGGCAACTCCCAGCGTTTCAAAATCATCATTTACCAGTTTGAAAATATCTTTGGTATAAAGATCTGTGAAATCACGGCCGTATCCTACACCGATGGCACGGCTGGATGTGATCATGGCTGCAGCACCTCCCTGCTTCATTTTCAGGAAGCGTTCCCCGGCAGAGAATGTTTCAGGCTCATCCCACAAAGTGAATTCACACGTTATCGTTGACACAAACGGGAACCGGCTGTATACATTGGAGAAGTTATTGGCATTGTCAAT
This sequence comes from Chryseobacterium populi, assembly GCF_000282115.1. Lineage (GTDB taxonomy): Bacteria > Bacteroidota > Bacteroidia > Flavobacteriales > Weeksellaceae > Chryseobacterium > Chryseobacterium populi. The sequence continues at coordinate 12,328 of NZ_AKJY01000079.1, read as the reverse complement.
CTCATCAAGAGTCAGTACTCTTTCCTGTGCCCATCCGCTGGTTCCCCCATGTCCGAAATAGAACAGGTACATACTGTTACCGATATCGTTGGAGATGGCCTGGTTCACCTGCGGGTATCTTTGTCCTCCTGCTGTACTCTGGGCCTGAAAAGCATCAAGGTATAATTTTCTTACGTTATATTCTTTAAGATTGGTTGAACCTGGTTGCTCAAAAATACTTGATAACGTATTGTTCATTACATCATGGAAAGGGCCGCCGCCTTCATCATCATCATCCACGACGAAATCAAGCTTCATACGCCATTCCCCGAAAGGAGACGATTGCCCCGGAAGTGCATTATAATAAGCAAGGGTTTTGTCGATCATAGCACCAGCCTCTGAAGCGTTAGCCGCAGGAATTCTTCCCACAGGTAAATCGGGAAGGTTACTGGTAATTGAAGTTACAGTCTGCTGGGGCTTGGTCATTACAATATAATCATCCGTAACGTATGACGTAATGTATTCGGAAGACTCTTCACTCTGATAACTTGAAACTACATTCGTATTGTTGGAAATCCTGTTTTTATAGTCATATGAAGTATCCCCAAGGATAAACACATATTTTAAACTCCCCAATGGAGTATTAAGTTTTGTAACAAAATCACGGATTGCTGTAAGGTCTTTACTTCCGCTGCCAAACTCATTATAAATTTTATTGGCGTCTACAATCTGTACATTGTAATTGTTTTTGGTCTGATGATAGCTGGCTAACCGCTGAGCCTGGCCCATCATTTCAGGAACAGTGATGATCAGGTAGTTTATATTCTGCAATGCGGAAAGATCCTGATTGGCAATTCTTTCTACAAACTGTGGCGAAAATGCAGCATCAGCTTTGAAAGCGACAAACTCATTATTGAAATTCTGATCAGCGGCAATATACCCGAAATTAAAGACCGTACCTCCGGTAGCTTTATTAACCCTTCTGTTGGCATTGGTAATATCCGTAACGTCCCAAACCTGTTCCATTCCGGAGGTGTTTGTAATGCTGAATCCATAAGCAGTATTGCTTCCGCTTACCAGTGAGAAATCTCTGAAACTGATTTGAGAACCATTATATTTTAGGTCTTCTTTATATTGTACTTCCACATAATCCAGATAGAAAACTCCGTTAGGGTTTGTAGTAATACTTGGTTTGTAATTAATGGAAATTTGATTACCGCTTAAATTGCTTATCGTTCCGTTATATCTGAAAGATCTGAAATCAAGATCGGAAGAGGATGAGGTCTGCGTAACGGGATTCTGGGTATTGATATCGAAACCTATGCTGTTTCCCTGGGATTTAAATCCTATTACCTGGGTGGCATATCTGATATTATCTCCGCCCTGAATAGGTGAGTTAAGAGTGAAAGTAACCGTTTTGTCAGTTGTAAACGGAGCTTCTTCCACCCAGATCCTTCCTACTTTTAATAGGTTTTTCTGGTCGTTATTAAGTACCTGGTAATTATCAAATCTTGTAATTAAGTTAGCCGGAAGGTTCGCATCTACCGGTTGAACTCTTTTTCCCTGGCCTTTATCGAAGTTGATATAGTAATAGGAAAAATCTTCGTAGATGTTTTTTAAATTTTCGGTTCTGTCATTCCGGGTATCCCTTCTTTTGAAACCGTTGCCGTTTGATTTATTATAAAGGTTGTAGCCATTGGGTCCCTGTGCATAGAACAGGGCATAATCATTATCATTCCATACACCGTCGTCTTCACCCACCACCTGAATGGCATTTTCCTGTAAGGCCCCGTATTTTACATCCTCATTGTGTTCCGGAAGCATGATACCACCGTTTCCGTAAATTCTGAAATTTTTGGGATTAACGGAGCCGGGGTTGATACCGTTATCTTTTAAAAACTGGGTCGTAATTTTGAAAATCCCTGATTTATCTACTTTAATTTTATAAAAGGCACCGGTTCCCAAAGGATTTGCGGTAGTTCCCACTTTGTAGGTACTTCCTATGCTGGTAGCAGCTGTTTCGGAAACATCAAAAGATGAAAGTCTTTGAATACGGCCTTTTACATTCTTGAACAGGGCAACATTGATGCTGGCATATTTTTCTCCTTCCAGATAATAGTACACAGCGTCTGTAATATCATAATCAGGTAAAGCGTCTTTGTTGATTTCAAATAAATCTCTATTCGAAATGGTTTCCCACACTAAATTAGAAATCTTTAACTGCTTTTCTCCTATTTTTTGTTTAGTTGTTATAAAAATGTTATTTTGGCTGAAAGAAAAACCTTCGTTTTTGAAGTTTGGAAGATTCATTTTTGTATCACCGAAGTCTTGAATTTTAGAACCATCCCATTCGATGGTTGTTTTTTGAGCGTAAATTGTTGATACAAAAGCTAATAGGAGTAAAAACGTAATTTTTTGTTTCATGTTTGTTTTTAAAATTATCTAAATTACAAAATAAACGAAAATTTTATAATTAAATTACGATACAATAAAATTAATTTGTTATCGTTTTTCAAAAAAATCAAATCTTTCTTGATTTATTGAATAATTTATTTTTTCTTTGTACTTTGAAAATATTTATATCGACTATGAAAAAACTAAAGTTGTTTTCATTAATAGCATTAAGTTCTACACTTGCATTAACCAGTTGTGGTGGATCAGGTACCAACAAAGGTGGAGGTACTAAAAAATTTATCAGTAAGACAGGTTGGAAACCGAACGAAAAACAAGGTTGGTTTTTTGCAGGAAAGCAACAAAAGCAGAAGGGGTGGCCGGGAATGGTATATGTAGAAGGTGGAACTTTTACAATGGGATTAGTGAAAGATGATGTAATGCACGATTGGAATAACTCACCTCGCAGGATGCAGGTAAGTTCGTTCTTTATCGGAGAAACAGAAATTACTAACTACGAATACCGCGAATACCTTACATGGTTGAAGTATGTATTCCCACCAAGTGATCCTAGTTTTAAGGAAATCTACAACGGTGCTTTACCGGATACCTTATTATGGGATAACAAACTATCCAGAAATGATTACAACGAGACGTACTTCCGTTCTCCTGAGTTTGATTACTATCCTGTAGTGGGAGTGTCTTGGACTCAAGCCAACAGATACTGCGAATGGTTGTCAGACAGAGCTAACGAAAAAGCGTTAATGTCTGCAGGGATTATTGCAAAGGATTTATATATTAATGAATCTAATAATCAGGGCGGAACAGCATTTAACATGGATAAATTCAAGTCGAATGATCCTGAAATGCAAGGTTATATAAATGAACAAAGAATGCAGCAGAAGACAGGTTTGAAAACGACAAACCAGAGACTTCTTGCAGCAAACAGAGCTCCAAACGCTGCGATGGTTCAGAAATTCAGACTTCCTACAGAAGTTGAATGGGAATATGCAGCTCTTGGGATGGCTAAAAACAGAGAGTATAATCAGTATTTAGGTAAAAAACCTGAAATTGAAAAACTGAGAGGTACTAAAGGTAAAGAAAGAGGAATGTTCCTTGAAAACTTTAAAATGGGTAAAGGTGACTACTCAGGTATCGCCGGCTGGAAAAATGATGGTTCTGCAAGAACTTCAGACGTAAGACAATATCCTTCCAATGACCTTGGTATCTATGGTATGTACGGAAACGTTTCTGAATGGACTGCCGACGTATACAGACCAGTTATCGATGAAGATTACAGTGATTTCAACTACTACAGAGGAAACATGCCTCAGGCTGTTGTGAAAAATGGTGACGGAACTTATAAAATGGTAGATGAAGGAAGCATTAAATATGATACTTTAGCTGACGGTAGATTGGTATATAGAAACTTGCCGGGGCAGTATGAAAGAGAAACGATTGCTGATTACAGAAATTACAGAGACGGTGACAGACAATCTTCTTTAGATTATTATAATGCACCAGATTCAGCTACTTCTTACAATATGTATAATTCTCCGAAACAAAGATTTATTGTTGACGGTTCCGGTAAAGTAAAATTGCAGAAAGACTCTAAAGAAAGAACTTCTTCTGTAACTAACGATATCAGAGTGGTAAAAGGAGGTTCTTGGCAGGATACAGCATATTGGCTGGATCCGGGACAAAGAAGATATAAAGATGAAAACAGAGCTTATGGCTGGGTAGGATTCCGTGTTGCACAGGATGCGAGAGCAAGCGATAAGAATAGAACCAGAAGATAATATTTATCAAAAAATAATTATAAAAAACCTTCCAAAATCTTGGAAGGTTTTTTTATTTTTGACCTATGAATATAGAACAGTTTTATCCTTTATTTTTGAAGTCCGGGAAAGTGACTATCGACAGCAGAAAAATAGAAAAGAATGATATTTTCTTTGCTTTCTCCGGTGAAAATTTCAATGCGGCAACATTGGCAGAAAAAGCAATTGCTGACGGAGCTTTAGCAGTAATAGTGGAACAGGAGGAATTTGAAAATAAAGAAAAAAATATTTTCTATGTTCATTCCACCTTAGATTTTTTACAAAATCTGGCTATTCATCACAGAGATATGCTGAAAATCCCTGTGATAGGGCTTACCGGGAGTAACGGAAAAACAACCACGAAAGAACTGATTCATGCTGTTCTTTCAGAAAAATATAATGTTCAGTATACCTACGGAAACCTGAACAACCATATCGGGGTACCTTTAACGATCTTATCGGTCAGGCCGGAACACGAAATCGCTGTAATAGAAATGGGCGCCAATCATCAAAAAGAAATTGAGCTTCTCTGTTCTATTTCGCGTCCGGATTATGGCTATATTACCAATTTTGGTAAGGCTCACCTGGAAGGTTTTGGTGGATTTGAAGGCGTAATAAAAGGGAAGTCTGAACTGTATGATTATCTGAAAGCTGCTCATAAAACCATATTGGTGAATGAAAATGATGAAATTCAGATAGGTAAAACTGAAAACTATAAACCTGTGATTACATTCGGAAAACCGGATTCCGATTATTATTTTGAAGCATTTTCTGAAGATCATTTTGTAGGAATATCTTATCAGAATATCCAGATTTTGTCAAAACTGACAGGGAATTATAATTTTACGAATCTTTGTGCAGCTGCGGGTTTTGGGCTTCATTTCGGAATTGATGTCAATCAGATCAGACGGGCTCTTGAAAGATATACACCTACCAACATGCGTTCCCAGGTTGTGAAAAAAGAAGGCAGGACTCTGGTTTTAGATACTTATAATGCCAATCCGAGCTCTATGACTGCTTCTCTGAATAATTTCATCACTTTTGAAGGGACTAAAACCATCATCATCGGAGATATGCTCGAACTTGGAGCGGAGAGTGAAGCTGAACATCGCAATATCCTGAAGCTGGCTCAGGACCTGGGATTTGATATGATTATTACTGTCGGTAAAAATTTTAAAAACATTAATCCATCAGCAACAGCTTTTGAAAGTACTGCAGATTTAACAGAGTACTTAAAACAGAATACGATTCAATCCGAAAATATCCTGTTAAAAGCATCCAGAGGAATTTCTTTAGAAAAAGCAATAGACTTTATTTAGTCCTGATATTCCAGAATTCCTTAATGATAAGTTTGATATTTTTGAAAGTACCTGGGAAAACCTCATCCTCTATCTGGGAAGTGTTTTTCCATGCTACTTCAGTAATTCCTTCTTCAATCTGAGGTTTTGAAGTATCTTCGCCATTGAAGTTCATTTCAAACCAATGGGTACATTTCAGGATTTTATCCCCCTTTCTCTCCACATAAATATGATAGGTGGTATTGATGAATTGTAACAGTTCTACATCTTTTAAGCCTGTTTCTTCCTCAATTTCCCTTACAGCAGACTCTTCCCTGGATTCTCCTTTTTCCATTTTCCCTTTCGGGAGATCCCATTTTCCCAATCTTTTGATAAAAAGAATTTCCTTTTTATTGTTGTTTACAACGCCACCTGCAGCTTCTATGATCCTGAAAAGGCTTTGAAATTCTTTCCAAATTCCATCAATATCATCTCCGAATACATTCAGCTCTTTTACAGATGTATTTTCCAGAAGATCCAATGCAATTTCTAAAGTTGTGACGTTTTCATACCCAATGTTTTTTTCAAGATTTTCGGGCTGTTTAGACAACAATAATTTTTTTTCGTTCACAAAAACTTTATACATTTGTAAGAATTTAAATACAAAAATAAAAAATGAATTTAGAAGGACGAAAGATTATTGTCAATAAATCATCTAAAGAGTTATCGGAGCTGCTAAAATCACCTGAAAACTATAAACAATTTATGCCGGACGGTCTTCAGAAATTTGAAACCAGAGAAGACGGATTCAAATTCGGGTTACAGGGAATGCCGGAAATTGCGTTGAAAATAGATGAAGTTACAGACCAAAAAGCTGTTTTAAAATCAGCGAGCTCAAGTCTGGATTTTTCATTAACAGCAGCTTTAAATCCTGTCAGCGAAAATCAAACTGAGGTTCAGATGCTTTTCGAAGGTAAATTTAACCCGTTTATAAAAATGATGGTTGAAAAGCCGCTGCAGAATTTTATCAATACCTTAACGGATAAAATAGAAACTTATAAATAAAAGCGGAGCCTTCAGATCCTGAAGGTTTTTTTATGCCATAATCCCGGAGCTGTGATCATGAGAACTTCCCGTGGTAGAGGCAAGCACATTGATTTCGTTGTTGAGCCTTAAAACACCCATGAAAGCAAAAATAAGTGCTTCTTTGTATTCTATGATCTCTTTTTCAGGAATAATGATTTCGGCTTTTGTTCTGCCTTTTATCTTTTCAATGAGAAATGTATTATAGGTTCCGCCTCCCGTAAAAAGAATGTTTTCAATGCCGCTTTCATTGATGATCTGGGAAATTTGCAGGGCAATATGTTCTGTAAAGGTTGCCAGTACATCTATCGTATCAACATCATTACTATTAAGCAAAGGAGAAATATTTTTATGACACCATTCAATTCCTAATGATTTTGGATGGGATTGCCGGTAAAAAGAAAGACTGTTAAGGCTGTTGAGCAGATCCTGATTTACTTTTCCTGTTTTGGCTAAAGATCCGTTTTCATCATAGCTCTTATTGAACTTTTGGACTAATTGATTGAGTATAATATTTACCGGTGCAATATCAAAAGCAATTCTTTTATGACCGGATCTCAATGAAATATTTGAAAATCCGCCTAAATTAAGGCAGGCATCATATTGAGAAAAAAGAAGCTCATCCCCGATAGGAACCAGAGGAGCACCGTTTCCACCCATCAGGACATCCTGGGTTCTGAAATCGTAAATCACAGGCAAACCGGTTTCCAGCTTAATAGCCCTTCCGTCCCCAATCTGCAGGGTGAATTTTCTTTGAGGCTGATGAAAAACCGTATGGCCGTGGGAAGCGATAAGATCTATGTTTTTTATCTGGTGTTTAAGGATAAATTCATTGACTGATTTTCCTAAATAAAAACCATATTCGGCGTTGAGCTCTAATAATTCTTCAGCAGACAAATTGATTGAATTTCTCAACCGGTTTTCCCAGTCTTTAGGATAAGAAACAGTTTCTGCTTTAAGAATCTGAAAGTTCCAGCTGTCGTGTTTTTCAAATTTCACAAAGCAAATATCTAATCCGTCTAAGCTGGTTCCGGACATCAACCCGATAGCGTGTAGAATCATTAAAGATTATTTTTTAGATTCGGATAGTTGTTTCGTTGTGAAATCCCCGGAATTGTTGAAGAAGGTATATTCAGAGAAATCATCTTTTGCAGTCATCCCGTTGGCCCCCACCAGTGTGGAACCGTCTTCCATGGTTACATACACTGTATCTTTTGTATAAATACGGTTTTTTCTCTGATCCCAGTAAATGCTCTGCATGGCAAATTTTTGCCCTTCATTGGTGGTGATCCTTACATCACCTTTAGCCTCATAGAATTTTTTATATTCAAAAATCCGGGCATATTTTGCGGTGATCTTTCCTGGTACTTTAGGCTTCTTCTTGTCGAAAAATTCAATATTGATCCCTTTTCTGGCTACTACATACGGGCTGTCGATCAGTTCGTATTTTTCAATAATAGGAGCAAGGGCTTTTAAAGTTACAAACCCCGAATCTCTCTGAACGATCTTGGCATTATTGATAATCTGTGAGGGAAAATTTTTACTTTGATTGCCATTTCGTTTGGTAAGGTCTTCTTCACAGGAGGTCAGTACAAAAAATATAGCACAACTAAAAAGGCATGCTATATATTTTTTGTATGATATGTTTTTGATCAGTTTCATTCTAGTTGTAAAGATTCTTTCTGAACCATTTATCTGCAAAATTAAATCCTACCCTGAAGTTGATGAAATTCTGATTGATAAGGTTGTCTTTTAAAGTTCCTCGTTTACCTACTTCAAGACCTAGCTCAAGACCACTCATCCTTGTGATGCTGCTGGTTTTGAATGGAAGCATTACCCCTGCGGAAACTCCGAATTTATTAATGCTGTTACTTCCTATTTTAAGACTTCCTCTTTCATAAAATGCACCATATCTGTAGATCACCCTTGAGAAATAATTTCTGAAGTTGTTATAGTTCGGCAGATACCAGCCTCCGGCAGAAATTCTGTATGAATCCTGGAAGTCAAAGCTTTTTCCGAAATAAGAAATATTTTCTCCTTTTTTGTAATCCAGCTGGGCAGACATGAACCATTGGTTTTCACTTCCATACCCTACACCCAGGGATGCCTGTAATGGTAAAAGATTTTTTGAACTTGTACTTTTTTGCTCAATAATGCTTTCATAAGCTTTGGTGTCAACTGCTGAATAGAAATAGGTGCTGTTCACATATTCAGTGGTCATATTACTTGTATTACCAAATGTAGCAGTAGCCCCAACAGTAAGTTTCTTATCAGTACGGGTATTTAAATGCTGGTAGCTTGTTCCTAAAGTAAAATTGAAGTTTCTAATGCTGTTTTTGGTTTCATAACCGTTGATCAGCTCCGTGTTGGAAACTGTAAATTCGTTAAGATCGGAAAGTTTCCCGAAATAATAGTTGGCTCTTAAACCTAACGCAAATTCTGAATTTAATTTATAGGACAACGCAATCTGTGCCGTATTCAAAGTACCGCTTCCTTTAAAACGGTTAGCATAAATAGTTCCGTCTTTCAAAGTTTCCGTATTAATGATTTCGTAACTTTTAGAACTATATGGCTGATAAGAAAGTCCCATTTTGATCTTCGAAGAGATGGGGAAGGCCAATGATATATTGGATAAATACGTAGAATGCTTAGTAGACTTCGTATCGTTATAATTCGTTTTAAAGTAATTGTTTTCGTTACTGGCTTCAAGCTTTATGCTGGTAAGTTCGAAATTACTGTTGTTTGCCGGGTTGGCAAAATTGAAATTGCTCGTGAAATCACTTATATAGGCTGTTGAAATACCACCCATCGAGGCTGTTTCAATCGTATTATCATATTTTACATCTCCGATTCCGTAAGTTGCATATGGTGAATTGCTCAAACTCTGCGCATTAAGGAAATACCCAACTGAAATGAATGATACTACAAGAATTTTTTTCATTCTACATTTTTAAAATAATGCGCAAATATCTTAAATATTAATGAATTGTAAAAATTTCCTGAGGTTAAAGTTTGTTAAGGGGGTTAAAAGTGAATTGTAAATGATGAATTGTCAATAATAAATTAATTTTTCTTGTGGTGGTCAATATAATCTTCAGCAATATATATTTATTTATACAAGTATTTCTAAAACTTAATTTTGCAGAACTTTTAAAATTGCACTAAAGATTTTTTATCTTTGAAGCATGAATTGGGAGAACATTGCCGGACAGGACAATCTTAAAAAACTTCTTAAAGACAGTATCGCTGAAAACAGAGTAAGCCATGCCCAGCTTTTCATCGGAAAAGAAGGTTATGGAACATTTCCGCTGGCCCTGGCCTATGCCAGAGAAATCCTGTACAGGGAAAATGAGCATGCCGCTTCTAAGGTTGAACATTTGAACCATCTGGACCTGCATTTCAGTTTTCCAGTTTATACCGACAATAAAAATTCATTAAGTAAAAATAAATTCGAGGAATTCAGGGAAATGGTAATGGCTTCTCCTTATGCGAGCTATGATGACTGGGCTGCATTTCTGGATTCGGAAAACAAGCAGCTGTTTATCTCTGCAGATGAAGTAGACGACCAAAACCAGAAATTTGCCCTCAAAAGCTTTGAAGGAGGTACCAAGATTCTGATTGTCTGGAGAGCAGATAAGATGAATATAGCAGCATCCAATAAATTCCTTAAATTTCTTGAAGAGCCACCTGCGAAAACCATTATCCTTCTTACTGCAGAAAACATCAATGATATTCTACCGACCATTCTTTCCAGAACACAGGTGGTAGAAGTTCCGAGAATTAACGATAATGATTTGGAAAATTATCTTAAAAATAATTTTTCGGCTTCAGATGAGAAAGTAAAAGAAGTGGTTCATGAAGCTCAGGGAAACCTCAACGATGCCATAAAGCTATTGGAATCCGGGAATAAAAATGAAGAATTTGAAAAACTGTTTATCCAGTGGGTGCGTGACGCATTCCAGGTAAAAAAGAAGCCGGAATTCCTTAAAAATATTATTTTCTGGGCAAGAGAGATTGCCGGGTGGAACAGGGAAAAGCAGAAAAACTTTTTAAATTATTGTTCTGAAATATTCAGGCTGGCCCTGCTTCAGAATTATCAGTCCCAGGATCTTGTGTATAAAAAGATTGATGCCAATGGTTTCAACTGGACGGGCTTTTCTAAATTTATCAGTGGTGCCAATATTGAAAGCATTTTGGAGGAAATAAGCACCGCAGACCTGCATCTGACACGGAACGGGAATCCAAAGATCATCTGGACCGATTTAGGAATTAAGCTTTCAAGGTATATCCACAAATCAGCATAATCCGATTCCTGATTTACTGTCAGTTTTTTTTTGATTAATCACACTTATTTGAAAACAGCGACACTTATTAGATAACGATTGACACTTACTTTTTTAAGAAGATAAAAATTTTCATTTCGTAGTAAATTTATTGACCAATGGGTTAAATTCCAATCAATAAAAATAAATACTATGAAAAAAATCACAACTTCTTTATGCTTGCTTCTTTTTGGAGTAACTTTTTCTGTTTCAGCACAAAATGTATGGACAGGAACTACTACACCCACTACTACCACAGGAAGTGTGGGTATTGGGAATACTGCACCTACCACACGCCTGGATATCAATTCAGGCCCCGGGATTTCCGCTCTGAAGATAAATCACGGGTACACCATGTTTTCCGGAACTAATGTTGCCAACATCATAGAAGTTTATAATCGGGTAACGAACATCATTCCTCCCGTAGATCCGGTCCTGATCAACTGGTTAAGTACCGGTGGAGTTTTTGGGCTGAGAACTTTGTCCAATTCCCTCAATGAAAACCGTATCGTGTATAATGACAATTTGGGAAATGTAAAATCTTCAGGCATTGTTCTTTATTCAAGCCCGAGTTTTGGTAACGGAACAGTGATGAATTCTATCCAGGGTGTTGCCTATTTAAATTTTTTGAATGGTGGCAACGGCTCTGCTACAGGTGGTGTTACGGTTTTAGGGAACGGAAATAATGAATTATATGTATCAGGGCGGTTTCAGGCAGCGCTTGAAGCAAGAGCCCAATCATTTATCTCGACTTCTGACAGAAGGTTAAAAGATAATATAAGACCTTTAAAAGGCCTTTCTCCTAATCTGCTCAATATTGAATCTTATTCTTATACATTCAAGAAAAAAGAGGGGGAAAACAGAACGGAAGATAAATTACACTTCGGATTTATTGCCCAGGAAGTGGAAAAGCAATTTCCCAACCTCGTAAGTATTGATGAAAAGGGAAACTATGCCCTTAACTACGTCGAATTTATTCCGTTGTTACTGAATGAGCTTAAGGAACAGAAATCTGAAATTAATGACTTAAAAAGTAAAATGGAAGCGCTGGAAGAAAAAATAAATGCACTTTCAGGGAATAAAGTTTCAAATCCGGAAAATCAGACAGTTTCTTCAACGGTTTTTTTAGAACAAAATGCACCGAATCCATTCAACCGGGAAACTGTAATTAAGTTTAATGCAGGAGAAGGAAATGCATCGATAGGTATTTATGACCTTAGCGGAAGACAAATGCAGATGATTCCCGTTAAAAAAGGAGAGACACAAATCTCTGTTTCCGCACGCACATTATCGCCCGGGACCTATCTTTACAATCTTGTGGTAAACGGAAAACCTGTAGCCTCTAAAAAAATGATCGTAACCAATTAGTAACAGAATTTGTTTGGCTCAACATATTTATATTAAGAAAGAGGCTGTCTCAAAAGGGGCAGTCTTTTTTCTGTCTCAAAATTTGTAGTTT
>NZ_AKJY01000078.1 GCF_000282115.1 Chryseobacterium populi | reverse complement strand
ATAAAAAAGCGTTCAAAAATATTTTTGAACGCTTTTTTATTTTGTAGAAGGATCTTTTAGATTCTTTCAATATCAGCACCAATGGCTCTGAGCCTGCCGTCAATATTTTCATAACCTCTGTCGATCTGCTCGATATTATGGATAATTGATTTTCCTTCTGCGGAAAGAGCAGCAATAAGAAGCGCATTTCCTGCCCTGATATCCGGGGAAACCATTGTAGTTCCTCTAAGTGGAGTTTCCTGGTTTAATCCGATTACAGTAGCTCTGTGCGGGTCACATAAAATAATCTGTGCTCCCATATCGATAAGGCGGTCTACAAAAAATAACCTGGATTCAAACATTTTCTGATGAACCAAGATACTTCCCTTTGCCTGGGTGGCTACCACTAAAATAATCGATAACAGATCCGGCGTGAATCCCGGCCATGGAGCATCAGAGATTGTAAGAATAGATCCGTCGATAAATTTCTGGATTTTATAATTTTCCTGAGCCGGAATATAAATATCATCATTACTCTGTTCAAGCTGAATTCCCAGTTTTCTGAAAGTATTTGGAATAACCCCAAGCTGGTTCCAGTTTACATTTTTGATGGTGATTTCAGATTTGGTCATTGCCGCAAGGCCGATCCATGATCCGATTTCTACCATATCAGGAAGCATGGTATGCTCAGTCCCTCGAAGATAATCAACTCCTTCAATCGTTAAAAGATTGGAACCTATTCCTGAAATATTGGCGCCCATCCTGTTCAGCATTTTACAAAGCTGTTGCAGGTAAGGTTCGCAAGCTGCGTTATAAATTCTTGTCTTTCCTTTGGCCAGGGTTGCAGCCATGACAATATTAGCTGTTCCTGTTACGGAAGCTTCTTCTAATAAAATGAATTTTCCATTAAGTTCCTTAGCCTTTAATGAATAGAAATATTCATCTTCATCATAATGAAACTCAGCACCCAGCTCTACCAGTCCCTGGAAATGAGTGTCTAATCTTCTTCTTCCGATTTTATCACCACCCGGTGTTGGCATATAAGCTTCTCCGTATCTGGCGAGCATCGGTCCCATAAGCATAATTGACCCGCGCAGTTTTGCACCGTCCTTTTTAAACTCATTGGATTTTATATAATCAAAATTAACCTGGTCAGCTTTAAACGTAAAATCTCCCTGACCGTTTTTAGTAACTTTTACACCAAAATCCCCCAGAATCTCAATCAGCCTGTTTACATCATGAATGTCCGGAATATTTTTAATCCTCACTTCTTCATCAGTCAGCAAAACTGCACATAAAATCTGTAAAGCCTCATTTTTAGCTCCCTGTGGAGTTATTTCCCCTTGCAGTCTTTTTCCTCCTCTTATTTGAAATGTTCCACTCATTATTTTCTGTTTTTATGATTGTTATTGTGCCTTCTTTTGTTGGTTTGGTTTTGATTTTTGTTGTTATTATTGCTGCTGTTTTTATTATTGTTACGATTGTTGGTCGTATAATAAATTTTACTTTTCTCCAGAGATTCTATCCCTGTCAGATCCAGTCTGTTTTCAGATAGCTCTTTAAGGTGACGGAAAATCACATCATCTGTAACGTGCTCTTTGTTGTACACATTGTAAGACTTCTTCATATTATTGGCGATTACCTCAATCAGTGCTTCTTTCTCATCACCGTTTTCAAGTTCTATAGCCTTTTCTATTAGCTGAAGGATGCTTTTCCCGTAAAATTTGAAGTCGCCCTGAAGTTTAGGGTACTCCATTTTTTTTGGTTTTTCAGCTAATTCCTCTTTCGTTGGGAACGGATATGGTGAGTCTACATCAAGATCATAATTAGCCAGAATAAAAAGATGATCCCAAAGTTTGTGCTTATAATTTTCTTCATCACGAAGTTGGGGGTTTCTCTGACCCATAAAATCGATGATTGCCATTGCCATTTCATTTTTCTCCTCTTTTGAAGAAAGCTCTTTGCAACGCTCAACCAACTGTTGTATAATTCTGCCGTATTCCGGCATATGAAGCTGGGTTTTTTGGGTGTTATATTCCATAGTATGCAAATATATGCATTAAAAGAAAAATTGTCTTTAAAATATTAAAAGTTTATGATTTTTTAATGAAAAATTAAATAATGTTTTCAAGAGATTTATTATTAAAAGATGAAATTATTTCCCTTGAATTGAAATTTGTTTTAATAAAAGTGTAATTTAGTTAATAGTTTAATAATTAAAACATTCTCTATGAAAAAAACACATTTCTTACTTTCTGTTCTGGCTTTGGGGTTGGTGAGCTCATGTCAGACAGGCGATGAAACGGTAAATGAAACTCCCCAACAATTAGAAGTTCATGATAAAACGGTAAACGTTACCCATCATGATGGGCGGCCTTTCAGTACAGGAAGCTCGGCGGTTAATGGAAAATTTATTGCAGGTCCTGGAGGTGGCGTCTTGATGCAGGGATTTTATTGGGATGTTCCCGATGGTGGAAGCTGGTGGAATACCGTTAAAGATAAACTCACAGGCTGGTCTGATTCAGGAATTAATGCAGTATGGCTGCCGCCAGCGTCAAAAGCGCAGAACGGTGCCTACTCAATGGGGTATGATCCTACCGATTATTATGATTTCGGAAATTATAACCAAAATGGAAGCATTGAAACCCGTTTCGGCTCAAGAACTGAACTTGAAGCTTTGATTACAAAAGCACATGCTGAAAATATGCAGGTGTATGCCGATATCGTTATCAATCATAACAGTGGCGGGCAGTCTGAAGCAAATCCTTATACCGGAACCAATACCTGGACGAATTTTTCAGGGGTGGCTTCAGGAAAATTCACAAGAAATTATAATGATTTTTACAAAAACGCTTACGGAAATAATGATGAAGGTGCTTTCGGCGGATTTCCGGATCTGTGTCATGCGAATCCATATGTTCAGGACTGGCTTTGGAGAAGAGATGATTCTGTCGGAAAATATTATAAAAATGTAATGAAGTTCGACGGCTGGCGGTTTGATTATGTGAAAGGTTTCGGAGCCTGGGTGGTCAATAGCTGGAATTCAAACGTAGGTGGTTTTTCTGTTGGTGAATTATGGGATTCAAATGTAAATACCCTGGAATCATGGGCCAATAATGCCAACAGTTCCGTATTTGATTTTGCAGCCTATTATAAAATGGATGAAGCTTTTGATAACGGGAATCTAAATGCCTTAAATGATGATATGATGTGGAAAAGGAACCCATATAAGGCTGTAACATTTGTGGCGAATCACGACACCGATGTTATCTACAACAAAATGCCTGCCTATGCCTATATTCTTACCCATGAGGGATATCCCACCATCTTTTACAGGGATTATGAAGAATGGCTGGATAAAGCCAGTTTAAATAACCTGATCTGGATCCATAATAATAAAGCCACGGGAACCACTTCGATCCTGTATACTGATAACGATGAATATATTGCAAGACGTAATGGGTATAATGGGAATCCGGGACTTGTAGTGTATATCAATACTTCTTCGAGCTGGCAGGAACGTTGGGTTGACACTAACTGGACCAGCCAGCAGATTAAAGACTTTACGGGCCATTCGACATGGTATCCTACTACTGCAGGAGATAAACGTGTTAAAATTCAATGTCCGCCGAATAGCTATTCAGTCTGGTCATTAAACCAATAATAAATAAGCTGCTTCAGGATTGTGAAGCAGCTTTATTTTTTCTAAAACTTAATACAAAGAAAAGTTGTTCATAGAATAATCTGAACACATAAATTCTTTAAAAAATTTTAAACTTCTATAAATTTCTTTTTCTGATGCTGGTCTGGCAGAAAACACTTTTGATTTGATAATTTCATTCTATTTCTTGAAACCAGATCATACACTCTGTCACTCACTATAGGGGACATCAATTTTCCCAACAGGCTTAAAGCTTTATAAATTCCACCTAAAATATCAGCGATTTTTAAAATTGCACGGGATTTTTCCAGGTAATACCTGCCGGGTTTCCATAGGTATAAAGTATTGAACTGTTGGGTTTCCAAGCCTCTTTCAGATAAGAAATTCTGGCCAAAACCGGATTGTAAAGAAGCAAACATGAACCGGTCTTTTTGATCCCGTTCTAAAATCCATTGTACCCAGAAGTTGCAGACTCCGCATTCTCCGTCAAAAAAGACGATATATTTATGTTCCCATTTTTGTTGCATGGTCTTTTTTAAAATGACATTGATCTCTCGGTGTCCTGTTTTGCTGTTTTAAAATATTGAATCAATTTCTGCCGTTGCGCTGAGGTTAATTTAGCATTCTGATGACCTATATAATAAGAAGGTAAAGGCATTTCCTCTTTTTCAGTCATTTCAATACATTCCTGCAATAAGTGTACCTGTTTTTTTGGCTCATAAACCGCAAAAGTAGAAAAATTTAAATGTTTTCTTCCCTCATCAATATGATTTTTCAAAAACCAGGAAAAAGGGGAAAAATTAGAATACCATGGATATTTTGTTTCATTAGAATGACAATCATAGCAGGAAACAGTAATGATCTGGGCGATTTCAGGGGGTGTCTTTTTGATCTTTAAAAAATCCATACCCGGTGTAAGTGGTGGATTTGTTTTGTCGATGGGAAAAAACTGGATGATAATGAAGGCTACCAGAATGATGATTAATACTTTTTTCATAAGGCTGGATTAAGGTCTTGCAGCATAAAAATAGTCAATTTTTAATAGATTTTAGCTAGAATTATTCTAAATAATAATGATTTTATAATCTACGATTCAGAAGGATATGAAATTTTATTAACTTAATAGCAGTGATAATGGAGCGAGGGGATGATTATTGTTTATAGTTTTTAACTATCATAAATATAATTTTAATAGATTGTATTTATTAAATAACTGTTGTAAGTTTGTTTTGCCATACGAAAGCAAACTACATTAATCAATATAAAAATTTAAACTACAATGGAAAAAGATTCAAATGACATCAGTAAATGCCCGTTTCATAACGGCTCCATGAAACAGAATGTTGCCGGTGGCGGAACCCAGAACCAGGATTGGTGGCCCAATCATTTAAGAGTGGATATTCTTCGTCAGCATTCATCATTGTCAGATCCTATGGATAAGGATTTTGATTATGCCGAAGCTTTTAAAAGCCTGGATCTTGAGGCGGTAAAAAAAGATTTACATGCTCTAATGACAGATTCACAGGATTGGTGGCCTGCAGATTTTGGACATTACGGTCCATTCTTTATCCGTATGGCATGGCACAGTGCAGGAACTTATCGTGTAGGTGACGGCAGAGGAGGTGCAGGTGCAGGACAGCAGCGTTTTGCACCGTTAAACAGCTGGCCGGATAACGTAAGTCTTGATAAAGCCAGAAGATTGGTTTGGCCTGTTAAGCAGAAATATGGCAATAAAATATCATGGGCAGATCTTTTGATTTTAACGGGTAATGTCGCCCTTGAATCGATGGGTTTTAAAACCTTTGGGTTTGCCGGTGGCCGTGAAGATGTATGGGAACCGGATCAGGATGTATACTGGGGTGCTGAGAAAACATGGTTAGGAGGAGATTTACGGTATGCACACGGTTCAGAAGGTGTAGATAAAAGAGGAGTTGTACTTCCTTCCGATGATAATGCAGACGGTGAACTGCACTCAAGAAATCTTGAAAAGCCTTTGGCAGCAGTACAGATGGGCCTTATTTATGTAAATCCTGAAGGTCCTGATGGAAACCCTGATCCGATTGCAGCAGCTAAAGATATCCGCGATACTTTCGGGCGCATGGCAATGAATGATGAAGAAACAGTAGCTTTAATTGCCGGTGGGCATACTTTCGGAAAAACACACGGTGCCGGCCCGGCGGATCATGTGGGTAAAGAACCTGAAGGTGCAGGAATTGAATCACAGGGTTTAGGATGGAATAGCAGTTATAAATCAGGGAAAGGTGCCGATGCCATCTCAAGCGGATTAGAAGTTACCTGGACTGAAACACCAACGGAATGGAGCAATTACTTCTTTAAAAACCTTTTTGAAAACGAGTGGGAACTTACCAAAAGCCCCGCAGGAGCTCATCAATGGATCGCTAAAAATGGAGAAGAGATCATTCCTGATGCTTTTGATTCTTCTAAAAAGCACAGGCCGACAATGCTTACTACCGATCTTTCGTTGAGGCTGGATCCGGTTTACGAAAAAATATCCAGACGTTTCTATGAAGATCCTGATGCCTTTGCAGATGCTTTTGCAAGAGCCTGGTTTAAGCTTACCCACAGGGATATGGGGCCGCGTGTCCGTTATTTAGGGCCCGATGTTCCGGCAGAAAAATTAATCTGGCAGGATCCTATTCCTGAAGTAGATCATGTTTTGATAGACAATAATGATATTGATGCATTGAAAGTCAAAATTATCAGTTCAGGATTAAGCATTTCCGAATTGGTATCTACAGCATGGGCTTCGGCCTCCACATTCAGAGGAAGTGATAAGCGTGGTGGTGCCAACGGGGCAAGAATCCGTCTTGAACCTCAGAAATTCTGGGCAGTAAATAATCCTGCTCAGCTTCAGAAGGTTCTGAATGGTCTTGAAAATATACGGAAAGAATTTAACGATGCACAAACCGGCGGTAAAAAAGTATCATTGGCTGATCTTATTGTACTGGCAGGAACTGCAGCAGTTGAAAAAGCAGCGAAAGATGCAGGGCATGAAATTACAGTTTCTTTTGCTCCCGGCCGTATGGATGCCTCACAGGAAGAGACCTATGTAGAATCAATGGGATATCTGGAGCCTGCAGCTGACGGTTTCCGTAATTATCTGAAAAGAAAATATGCAGTGTCAACAGAAGCGTTATTGATAGACAGAGCGCAATTGCTGACACTTACAGCTCCTGAATTAACAGTGCTGATCGGTGGAATGCGTGCACTTGATACCAATTTTGATGGTTCAAAGCACGGAGTATTTACCCAACGTCCCGGACTTCTGACCAATGATTTCTTTGTTAATCTTTTGGATATGAGTACCCAATGGAAAGCAATGTCTGATGATCAAGAATTATACGTAGGAACCAGTCGCAGTACCGGCGATGTAAAATGGACGGCAACAAGGGCGGATCTGGTTTTTGGCTCCAATTCTGAGCTGAGGGCAGTCGCTGAAGTATATGGAAGTTCTGATGGAGAAGCAAAATTTGTAAAAGATTTTGCTGCAGCATGGACGAAAGTGATGGATTTGGACAGATTTGATCTGCATTAATTCGTCCTCAATATATTTTAAGATAAAACCATCCTGTAAAGGGTGGTTTTTTAGTTACTATAAAATGAATTTAATTATACAGTTAATAAATATAGTTTAGAATAATATTATAAAGAATGTTCGTTTTTTTCGCATTTAACCGGTCAGTCTCATTAAAAGAATAATACACTTATTAGTTTCAATTAGCTTTAAAAATTAAATGTTTTTATTTTTAAAAGTAAAAAATTAAACTAAATACCATGTTTTATATGAATAGGATGTCTGCATTGAAATTCTTAATTGTTATTCCTGCCCATAATGAAGAAAATTTTATTTTATCTTGTCTGGAATCTATTGACAGACAGTCTTTCCAGAATTTTGATTGTGTGATTGTGAACGACGGTTCAACAGATAATACACAGGGGATTATAGAAAACTTTATAGCTGATCGCCGGAAATTTAGCTTTAAGAATTTATCAGCTTCAATACATGAGCCGGGAGCCAAGGTGGTGAGAACGTTTTATAAGGGTTTGGAGGGGATAGATGTAGAAGAATTTGATGTAATCTGTAAATTCGATGCAGATATTATTTTTCCTGATGACTACCTGGAAAATATCAATAAGGTTTACATGCAAAATCCAAAAGCAGGAATGGTTTCAGGAATGGTGTATGTTAAAGACCCGAATAACGGTTGGAAATATGAAAACCTGTCTTCAAAAAATCACGTTCGCGGTCCTGTAAAATCCTATAGAACCGAATGCTTCTCAGATATGAATGGGCTTCGTCAGGTTTTAGGATGGGACAATATAGATGTCATGCTGGCTAAAATGCACGGCTGGGAAGTCATTACTTTGAAAAATATCTGGGTAAAGCACCTGCGTCCGACTTCTTACCGGTATACATTTCAGAAAGCTGAAAAGCTCGGACAGTATTTTTATAATTTGGGCCTCAGTTTTCCTTTAACAGTAATTTCTTCTGCAAAATCTTCTTTCAAAAATAAATCTGTTTCAGAGTTTTTTATTACCATGAAAACTTTTGTCAGGCAAAACGGAAAATATGAGTTATCAGCTGATGAAATAAAATACATCAGAAAATTGCGGTGGAAAAGTATGTTCGAAAAATTAAAAGTTTAATTTCTGAAGCCTTTTGATGTAATCTGTACACAGGCTTAAATTACAGGATAATTCTATTCAAACTGTAGACCCACAAAAATCAATGTAAATGTATTCAGAGTTTTTATTTAATAATGCTGTTGCTAAAATGGTTTGTGTAAATAGGTTTTGTGGTTTGTTTTTTTTAATTTAATCCTTTGTTTTTTAGTTATTTAATAATTTATGAATGATAATGTTTTAAATTTAATAACTAAAAACTTTAACACCATGAAAAAAAGCTTAATCATTGTATCAGTAGCTCTGATATCAAATTTAATGTTTGCTCAAGTAGGAATAAACACTCCTGATCCACAAGCATCATTAGATATCCAAAGCAAAGGAAATACTGCTTCAACCAAGGCAATGAGAATCAACAATTCTGATAATACTGAAATGATTACCATCACAGATGCAGGAAGAGTAGGGATTGGAATAGTTATTCCGGACAGTCCGCTTCACATTGCCACGTCAGATCCCAATGGGATAATAAGTGAGAGGGCATCTACTTCCGCAGTAGGCTCTCCTTCCTACCTAATACTAAGAAGAAATAATGCTGCTACTCCAACTGTTAATGGTGCAGTATCATCCGGAAATGGTTTGGGAGCAATTGTTTTTTCAGGAAATACGGGAAATGGTTATGAAGGCAGCCTCATTACAGCATATACATCGATTGTGGGCTATGCGACAGAAAATTATTCAACCGGAACTCAGGGATCAGAGCTGAGGTTTTATACAGTCCCTAATGGAACAGCCACCAATGCGGAAAGAATGACAATAAAAAACGACGGAAATCTCGGAGTAGGAACAAATACTCCTACAACTAAACTAGATGTGGCAGGTACTGCGAGAATAAGGACTATGGATATTGCAGCCGGACCTATAATTGTTACCCCAGTTTATGCTGATACGAATGGGGTTTTGAATAAGGCTGTCAGTAATGTATATGGCGCAGTTATCAATAATATGGTTACTGTGGCATCAGGAGGCACGGGTACTCTGATTACCGGTATTGCCGAAGGTGGTGGATATAAAGCTGTTGTATATGTTACTAATGCCTGTGGCCGCATTGCTGTTGCAGAGTACTATGTCACGAATGTTAATTTCAATAATGCCTTTTCGATTAAAGGGATAGATGGGCTTTTGAATACAGATACCACTATTAAAGGGCCTACATTTACTGAAGTAAACAGAAATACAACATCGGTAGTCTGGTCTGGCGTGCCAAATTGTGCAGGAGGAACGAGTACAGTATTCAGCTATACTTTGACAATGCCCTCAATGGGAATAATAAATGTTACTAATGATGGAAATATAAGCTTAGATTACAGGATAATCCTTACAAGAATTTTTTAACTTCCTTAATCATTCATTGGAGCTGTGTCTATCATAAGAATAAATGATGATAACAAAACAATCTACTGATCATCAGTAGATTGCTTTATTTCAAACTGTAGACTCACAGGGATTCGAACCCCAGATGACTGAACCAAAATCAGTAGTGTTACCGCTACACCATGAGTCTCTGTTTTAGTGGCGCAAATGTATAAAATTATCCTGTTCAAGAAAAATATTTTTTCAGATAATTGCTGAAATTAATAAAAAAATGATTGAATTTAAATATTATAGGCTGATAAACAACGATTTAAATAAGAGCATAAAAAGCTTTCCATTGCCGGAATTTTTAATTGCTAAATAATAAAATCCTATCTTTGCAAAAAAATTGGGCTCCAAGAGTTGGAGAAACCCATTAATAATCAGTTTATTAAACATTTTTTATGTCGAATATTGTCGCAATCGTTGGGCGTCCCAATGTAGGAAAATCCACACTTTTTAACCGTTTACTTGAAAGAAGAGAAGCCATTGTAGATTCTACTGCCGGTGTTACCAGAGACCGTCATTACGGAAAATCTGACTGGAACGGAGTAGACTTTACCGTGATTGATACAGGAGGTTATGATGTAGGTACAGAGGATATTTTCGAACAGGAAATCCGTAAACAGGTACAATTGGCAGTGGATGAAGCTACTTCTATTATTTTTATGATGAATGTGGAAGAAGGTCTTACCGATACCGATTATGAAATCTATGAACTTTTACGAAGATCCAATAAACCGGTATACATTGTAATCAATAAAGTGGATTCTGCAAAAGAAGAGCTTCCGGCAACAGAATTCTATCAGTTGGGGATCGAAAAATATTACACGCTTTCTTCAGCTACAGGTTCAGGGACGGGAGATTTATTGGATGATATCGTAAAAGATTTCCCTACCACAGAATATAAAGACCCGTTTGAAGGATTGCCTAAAATTACCATTGCAGGTCGTCCGAATGTAGGAAAATCTACTTTAACGAATGCATTGCTGGATGTTGAAAGAAACATTGTTACCGATATTGCAGGAACAACAAGAGACAGTATTCAGACGCTTTATAATAAATTCGGGCATGAGTTTGTACTGGTAGATACTGCAGGAATGCGCCGTAAGGCGAAGGTTTCTGAAGATCTTGAATTTTACTCTGTCATGAGATCCATCCGTTCCATTGAGTATTCTGATGTGGTGATCATTATGGTAGATGCTACACAGGGATGGGAATCCCAGGATATGAACATCTTCGGACTGGCACAGAAAAACAGAAAAGGAATTGTGATCCTGGTAAATAAATGGGATTTAATTGAAGATAAGAAAACCAATACCATCCGTGATTTTGAAAAGCAAATCAAAGATAAGATCGGACAGTTTCAGGATATTCCGATTCTGTTTGTCTCTGCTTTAACGAAGCAAAGAATCCTGAAAGCAGTAGAAGTTGCGATGGAAGTATATGAAGACCGTAAAAAGAAAATCAAGACTTCAAAATTAAATGAAGTGATGCTTCCGATTTTTGAGCAGACTCCACCGCCGGCAATCAAAGGAAAATATATTAAAATCAAATATTGTGTGCAGCTTCCGACGCCGTCACCACAATTTGTATTCTTCTGTAACCTGCCGCAATATGTAAAAGAGCCATACAAAAGATTTACTGAAAACCAGCTGAGAAAAGAATTCGGGTTTACCGGGGTTCCGATTGAAGTGTATTTCAGACAAAAATAAATCCGGTTTGAGGATGAGCTAATGGGCAATTGAAAAAATTATTATATTGATTTTTTAAACCGCTGAACATTATCTCATTCCCAAACTTCAAACTACCTCATTAAATAGCTATGACAATAGAACTTTCAAAACAATTTTCTTTAGTAAACTCATGGATCAATGAGCTTCGGAATGTTGAAATCCAGCATGACAGGATGAGATTCCGTAGAAATATGGAACGTATCGGAGAGATTGCAGCTTTTGAAATCAGTAAGGGTTTAGAACAGAAAGGAATTGAAATTCAGACTCCTTTAGACACGATCAAAGCTCAGGAAATTGCGGTTCAACCTGTTATTACTACCATTTTGAGAGCAGGAGTTCCTTTATTCCAGGGAATTTTAAATTACTTTGACAGGGCAGATTGTGGCTTTGTAGCTGCCTACAGAAAGCACGACGCCAATGATTATTTTTCCATTAAGCAGGATTATTTAACGTGCCCGAGTATTGAAGGAAGACCTTTAATCGTTGCAGACCCGATGCTGGCAACGGGAGCTTCTTTAATCGAAGCGATCAAAGACCTGCTAACAAACGGGAAGCCAACTCAGCTGCATATTGTAGTAGCCATTGCTTCGAGACAAGGTATTGAAACCATTGAAAATGCTTACCCCGATGCTAAAATCTGGGTAGGGGCTATTGATGAGCAGCTTACCTCCAAAGGATATATTACTCCCGGGTTGGGAGATGCAGGAGATTTAAGCTACGGAGAAAAACTTCAGCGATAATTTTTTAAGGAAGGTTCCAGAAATCTTTCATAAGATCCAATAATAATGTTGGTCGTACTTTATCCATAGGATGCTTTGTATCGGGGAGTACGGCCAATTTTGCATTTGGGATGGCCTTATAAACTTCTGCACTTTCTGCCAGGCTTACCATATTGTCTTTATCACCGATCATGATCTGAACGGGAATAGATATTGCAGACAAATGATTATTGTCCAGTGGCGGATTTTTACCCAGAGCAATCATCATATCTGCGATGGCGGGAAGAAGCCGTTTCCATTGAGGCCCGTGCTGGGTTTCCAGCTGTTCTGCATACTTTGGAATTTTCAAAAGTATGGTTTCAGGATCAAGCATTTTACTTTCTGTTAAAGCCTGTTCTTCGGTCCAGTCAAATTTTGTTCCCAATGTCATGATGGAATTTATATTGTCAGAATGTTTTAAAGCATAGCAAAGAGCAACATAACCGCCCATGCTGTGCCCGAAAATATATACATTATTTAAACTTTCTTTTTTGCAATACGCTGCCAGTTCTTCAGTGTATTTTTCAATACTAATCCCGTCCTCTCCGAGCTTGGTCTCACCATGCCCTGAAAACAGCGGAGAATGAATCGTAAAATAGGCTGAAAGCGTTTCTAGGTAAGGATTAAAAATCTCATTGTGGCCCAGAGCTCCATGTAATAAAAGTAAATTTCTCATGATAATTAGCTAGGTTTGAAAATTACGAAAACATTTCAAATCCTTAAAAAAAATTCACCCTCAATAACCCTTCACTCTTAACTCTTAACTCTTAATTCATAACTCATAACTCCCATCATTCATCCATCGCCATCACCAAAATACTCACCTTATTATTTCCCCCATTTAAAATTTCCCATGAGATTGTTGCCAGTGTATTTCCGGTCGTAAAAACATCATCAATTAAAAGAATGTGTCTCCCGGAAATATTTTTTGTAAGTGAAAAATTATTTCCGGCTTCCATACGGTGTTGCTTATCTTTTAAAGCCTGGGCTTTAGAATAATGGTTTCTTTGAATCAGCTGATGATCAAATGGAATCGAGTAAAATTTCGACAGGCTTTCCGTAAACAAGTGCAGCTGGTTATATCCTCTTTCCTTTTGTTTTTTGGGATGAAGAGGAACACTTACCAGCAGATCAGGTTTTTCATCTTTAAAATCAATATATTCCGTGACCCATTCTGCAATTATTTTCCCTGCTTTTTCCCTGCTCCGGTATTTCAGGTCATGGATAATTTTTCTGCTTAGGTTTTCTTTTTCAAACTGCATCAGTGCATAAGCATTTTCAACAGGAAAGAGCAGCTTACATTTTTCTTTCAGTCCATTTTCTCCAGGAAAATTAAAATGGGTAAAATGAATCTGATCGAAACAAAGATTACAGACCAGTAAATTGGCATCGGTGATCCTGTTGCAGTTGAGGCAACGGTTGGGGAAAAGTACGTCTAAAATCATTTGTGTGCTTATAAAAGTTATGAGTTATGAATTAAGAATTAAGAATTAAGAGTTAAGAGTTAAGAGTGATGAGGGGATGTGGGGTTTAATTTTCAAATAGGCTCGGATACTCAAATTCTCTGGTATTCGGGTTAGACACCAATATTTTTTCGCATTTTTTCGATTGCATTTTTCATATTGAGATTAAAATGCTCCTTTTCCAGTCGTACCGGCGGTGCCTGTCTTACCTCACAGTCGGGAATACTGCAGGATTCGCAGGTTACTCCTACATTAAAGGTTTTTAAAGACGGGGATTTGATGAAATTGATTTTCTTAATCGTTTGGGAGTTTAATAAAACCCCGAGACAATAACTCCGGTTGCTTCCATCGGAAAAAGGGTTTTTCTGAGACGTGGAAATAACAAGGTAACTGATCCCCTGATCTTTATAATGAGAGATCTGAGCATCGGTCAATGTTTCATTTTCCTTCAAATGATGCAGGTTTTTAACGGCAATCCATCGTCTGCAGTAGTGTTCGTTGGTTGCATTGGCATGTGGAGCCTGCTGATGATTAAGGTGCAGCTCTTTTAAAATCTGTATTTTATCGGTTCCTTTCTTTTTAACAAGACATAAATAAAACAAATCTTTAATGCCTAATTCAGAAGAAAGAATATTGGTGAGGCGGTAATAAAATGTTTCTGGAGAACGGGTAAAGCTTTCGATGAGGTTTTCAAAACTTTTGGGTTCCCAGTTATTTTGTAAAAAAAATCCGGAGGTTTTTTCAATGATCTGCTCTTTTGAAATGAGCAGTGCACCGGCAAAATAAGAAGCATGAAAATTATTCAGAATTTCTTCAAAACTTCCGAAGTCAAGCCATGAATAAGTATTGGGACGGTTTTTGAATTCCAGCACATTGAATCCTATTTCTTTGGCCATGATAAAAGTTTTCTGGTCCCTTTCAAGCTTGTTGTTGAGAAGCAACAGTTTTTTTTCGGGAATGAATAATGAGCGGAGGTTGTCTAAGGCCCCGTATGTTTCAAAATCTTCAGATTGAATGGTGTAATTGAATTTTTCGGTAAGGATATCCTCTAAAACTTCAGATTTTAAATTTTTACTGAATGTTAAATCGTTTTCAAGAGCAAACTCAATTACTTTTTCTTCAATTTCAGGGAAATAATTATCGTACAATTCCTGAAAAGACCGTAAAACGGCAAAATAAAAACGCTCTTTGCCCAGGTTATAATTTTGAGAAATCTCAATTAGGGCATTGATAAAAGCCGTTACTTTTTTGGGTGCATCGCTGATGATGCTGATTAGGTTGTTCTTGTTGATTCCGAACAGCTCCAACGGGATTTCTTTGAAAAAATCCGATTGCAGGATTTCATTAAAAGGAGCTAAGCTTTTATCAAGCCTGGTGGAAACCAGATCATCAAAAGTACAGTTCAGAGATTCGGAAAGCTGGATGATTTTATCATGCTTGGGATATTTTTTTCCGTTTTCAATTTCATTCAGGTAAGATTTTGATAAACCTGTCTTTACGGCAAGGTCCTGCAGAGACCAATTTTTCTTTTGTCTCTGCTGTTTCAGTTTAAGCCCGAAAATCGTTTTGATAAAGTCACTTTCAGAATTCATGATTCAAATATAAATAATTGCTTATGATTATTTGTAAAAAAAATTTTAAAAAAAATTAGCGAACGTTCGCTGTTTGTGAAAATTTTTATTTATGTTTGTGGCATCAAATCACAAAATCAATATGTTATGGAAACAAAGACCCAAATGAAAATAAAGGCAGACAGCAGGTTTGAAGAAGTTTTTACTCAGGAATTAGCTGATTTTCTGATCGAGCTTCATCAGAACTTCAACGCAGACAGACTTGATCTTTTAGAAGAAAGAAAAAAAACTCAGGCAGAGTTTGATAAAGGAAATTTTCCCGGATTTTTACCGGAAACAGAAAAAATAAGAACCGGAAACTGGGTTTGTGCTCCACTTCCTGAAGACCTTTTGGATCGCAGGGTAGAAATTACAGGACCGGTAGACCGGAAAATGATTATCAATGCTTTGAATTCCGGGGCATCAACTTTCATGGCAGATTTTGAAGACAGCAATTCACCGACATGGAATAATTGCATCCGGGGACAGATCAACCTCTCGGATGCTATCAACCGGAATATAGATTTTACCACCGAGCAGGGGAAATCTTATCAATTGAATGAAGAAACGGCTGTTCTTCTGATTCGCCCGCGAGGTCTTCACCTTCCGGAAAAACATATTGAGATTGATGGGGAAGAAGCTTCAGGCTCTCTGATAGATTTTGGGATTTACTTTTTCAGAAATGCAGAACAGCTTCTGAAAAACGGAAACGGCCCTTATTTTTATCTTCCGAAACTGGAGCATTATAAAGAAGCCCGATGGTGGAATGATGTTTTTATTTTTTCCCAAAACTATCTTGGGATTCCGCAGGGAACTATTAAAGCAACTGTTTTAATTGAAACGATCACGGCTTCATTTCAGCTCGATGAAATTTTATATGAATTGAAGGAACATAGCTCAGGCCTGAACTGCGGGCGATGGGATTATATTTTTTCTTTTATCAAAAAATTCAGGAACCTTCCGGAATTTATTGTTCCCGACAGAGATCAGGTGACCATGGCTTCACCTTTTATGACGGCTTATTCTAAAAGAGTGATTGAAGTCTGCCATAAAAGAAACGTTCATGCGATCGGTGGAATGGCAGCACAGATTCCGATAAAAGATAATTATGAAGCAAACAGTATTGCATTTGAAAAGGTACGTAATGATAAGAAACGTGAAGTAAAAAACGGGCATGACGGAACCTGGGTGGCCCACCCTTCGCTTGTTTCTGTGGCGAAAAATATCTTTGACCGGTACATGCCTTCAAAAAACCAGATCGATAAAAAGTTTGATTACCAGATTAAAGAGCATGATCTGCTTGAAATTCCAAAGGGAGAAATTACAGAAAAAGGGGTCAGGAAAAACATCAATGTCGGTATCCTTTACATCGAAAGCTGGCTGATGGGAACCGGAGCTGCGGCTATTTACCATCTGATGGAAGATGCTGCAACAGCAGAGATTTCAAGAACCCAGGTTTGGCAGTGGCTGAAAAATGAAGCGGTTTTAATTGATGACAGAACATTGACCCGGGAAATGATCCTTCAGTGGGAATTTGAAGAAATAGAGAAGATTGAAAAATATGTAGGAAAAGAACGATTTAAAAGCGGGAAATTCAATCTGGCCAAAGAACTGTTCAATGAGCTGATCTTTTCTGAAAGCTTTGAAGAATTCTTAACGCTGAAAGCCTATCCGTTTATTTAGTTTAAAGTAAATGACCCAACCCGATATCTTTTACTCATCACTCATAATTCATCACTTATAACTCATCACTCGTTTAATCTAAAAACATAAATCCAAAAAATAGTATGAAAACAAGACAAGAACAAATCCAGGCGATAGAAAAAGACTGGCTGACCAACCCGAGATGGAATGGCGTAAAAAGAACTTATACTGCTGAAGATGTATTGAAGCTTCGCGGTTCTTATACAATTGATTATACCATAGCAACTGAAATGTCTAAAAAATTCTGGGAGAAATTAAATAACCGGGATTTTGTTGCCGGCCTGGGTGCTTTAACGGGAAACCAGGCGGTTCAGGAGGTTGATGCCGGCCTGGAAGCTATTTATCTTTCAGGATGGCAGGTGGCGGCAGATGCCAATTTATCAGGTGAAATGTATCCTGACCAGTCTCTGTACCCTGCAAATTCAGTGCCTTCTGTAGTGAAGAAAATTAATAATGCCTTATTGCGTGCAGATCAGATACAGTCTGTGAATGGCGGGGGTGATAAAGAATATCTTGTTCCGATTATTGCAGATGCGGAAGCCGGTTTCGGGGGAAACCTGAATGCTTTTGAGCTGATGAAGCAGATGATTGAGGCAGGAGCAGCGGGAGTACATTTTGAAGATCAGCTGTCTTCTGCCAAAAAATGCGGTCACCTGGGTGGTAAGGTTCTGGTTCCTACCCAGGAAGCAATTAATAAACTGGTGGCAGCACGCCTGGCATCGGATGTTGCGGGAGTTCCTTCGGTGATTATTGCAAGAACGGATGCAGATGCTGCAGATCTCCTGACTTCGGATATTGACGACCGGGATAAAAAATTTGTAACGGAAGAGAGAACTTCGGAAGGGTTTTATGTGGTGAAAAATGGAGTAGAGCAGGGGATTGACCGTGGTTTATCCTATGCGCCTTATGCAGACCTGATCTGGATGGAAACCTCAAATCCGGACCTGGAGTACGCGAGAAAATTTGCAGAAGGGATTCATGCCCAATTCCCGGGAAAAATGCTGGCCTACAATTGCTCACCTTCATTCAACTGGGCAGCAAAGCTGAGTGTTGAGGAAATGACGACCTTCCGTGAAGAGCTGGCCAAAATGGGCTACAAATTCCAGTTTATTACACTGGCAGGCTTCCATGCCCTGAATACGGCAATGTTTGAGCTGGCTCTGGCCTATAAAGAAAGAGGAATGGCCGGGTACTCTGAATTACAGGAACGCGAGTTTGCCCTTCAGTCAAAAGGATTCAGAGCCGTAAAGCACCAGTCTTTTGTGGGAACAGGCTATTTTGACCAGGTACAGAATATTGTGACGAATGGTGAATCGGCTACCGTAGCGATGAAAGACTCAACGGAAATCGCCCAGTTTCATTAAATTATTTCAATTATATAAATTTTTTAATGTAAAACCTTCTCAGTTTTGGGAAGGTTTTATTTTTTTATGTCCTATTTTTGAATAAATATTTGAAGAAGATGAGCTTGGTTTTTGAAAAACAAATAGAGGTAACGGAACAGCATATTGATGGGAACAATCATGTTAACAATGTTCAATACGTTCATTGGGTAGAAGAAATTGCCGGCGAGCACTGGGATTTTGTAAAGCATAAAACCGAATTTGCAGAATTTTCGTGGATGCTTCTCGATCATCATATTCAATATAAGAAGCAGGTGTATTTAAACGATATCATAACGGTGAAAACCTATCCTAAAGCCCCGGAAGGGATTAAGCAGCCCAGAAAAGTTGAGTTTTACTGCAATGGTCAGTTGGTAGTAGATTCCAGCACGCTTTGGGTTTTGGTTGATATGAAAACCCGGAAAATTAAGAGATTGGGAAGTGATTGGCTGGAAAACATCCAGTCTTAATCTCATAAGAGGATGCAATTATTTATTTACCAGATACAGCCATTCGGATAACAGGCTACAGCCGGCTAATAAAGTAGCTATAGGTGGTCTGTAAGTAGCTGAGGCTGGTCTTGAAGTGCCTCCGGACACTTATGCAGGTATCTCCAGGCAGTAATGCAGGTGGTGACAGGCACTTCCGGACCTCCTATGGGTACTTCCGGACCGGGTATACCCCCTTGCCTAAGGGGGTGTAGGTACCTGGATAAGTACCCTCGGGGACTTTGTAACCACCCATGGATACTTGGTATACCGGCTTAGGGTATTGTAAGACCGGGTGGAGGGGTGGTTTTCCTGTAAACTGATGTTGGTCACTCATTTATGTGGGTGTGGGTATGAAGACTTACCCTTTTTGAAGACTTACCCTTTTGGTAGACTTCCCTGTTTTTGAAGACTTACCCTTTTTCAA
>NZ_AKJY01000077.1 GCF_000282115.1 Chryseobacterium populi | reverse complement strand
TATATTACAGAACTGGGCGCAGAAAATTTAGTAATCGGAGTATCCAGCCCTGAATATATTTATTCTGAAAAACTTCAGAATCTGCTTAAACAAGGAAAAATTCAAAATGTAGGCAGTGAGCAGAAATATGATGTAGAAAAAATTATTTCCCTGAAGCCTGATGCTATTTTCACCAATTATATTGCAAGCTTTGATAATACTTACCAGCTATTGAAAAATAATGGGATTCAGGTGATTTTTCTGGATGAGTTTATGGAACAGAAGCCTCTTGAAAAAACAGCCTATTTAAAACTTTTCGGAAAGCTTTTCGGAAAAGACAAAGAAGCGGAAACAAAGTACAATAAAATTAAGAAAAATTATAACGAACTGAAACAGATGGCCTTGAACGCTAAGACAAAACCCGTAGTTTTAGCCAATGAAATGTATGGTGATGTCTGGTATATGCCGGGAGGAAAAACTTCGGTGGCCAACTATATTTCAGATGCCAATGCCGAATATATTCTGAAAAATAATACGGATGAGAAAGCTTTACCAATGAGCTTTGAAGAAGTATATGCAAAATCCGGCAATGTGCAATATTGGATCAATGCAGGAAATCATGCCTCTAAAAAAGAAATGCTGGGCATGAATCCATTCTATGGAAAGCTGGAAGTATTCAATAAAGGTAAGATCTATGTGATTACAGGAAAGGAAAGATTGAAGGCCAATGATTTTTTTGAAAGCGGAGCGGTAAGGTCTGATCTTATTCTTAAAGACTATATTAAGATTTTTCACCCCGAGCTTCTTCCGGATTATCAATTTACCTATATAAAAGAATTGCAATAACTCAGACTATTTGTTTATTTTTGCATTTCCTTTTTTAAAAGATATGTGGAAAAAAATAAAACAGTTTCTGTTCATTGTTATCATACTGAATATAGTATTGATCATCTGGGGTAGATTTTTCAATCCACCCATTACGATAACCCAGATCGGTGGCCTTTTTGAATACGGAAGGTTGCAGAGAGATTATATTTCCTATGATGAGATGGGAGACAATGTGAAAAAAGCAGTGATCGCCTCTGAAGATCAGAAGTTTTTTATTCATAATGGTTTCGATTATGTTGCCATTGAAAAAGCTATGAAAAACAATGAAAAAGGGAAAAAAGTAAGAGGCGGAAGTACCATATCACAGCAAACGGCGAAAAACATCTTTCTCTGGCAGGGAAGAAGCTGGTTGAGAAAAGGATTGGAGGCAGTTTATACCTTCATTATAGAAAAAGTATGGAGTAAAGATATTATTCTTGAAAGGTACCTGAATTCAATTGAGATGGGGCAGGGCGTTTTCGGAGTGGAAGCTGCGGCTGAATATTATTTCGGGAAATCATCAAAAAGTCTTACAACCTCGGAAGCTGCCTGGATCGCTGCTGTATTGCCTAATCCGAAGAAATATGACCCTAAAAATCCGTCGGCATATTTAAGAAAGAAACATAACTGGATCATGAGACAAATGAGAAATGTGAGTTTGAAATAGTATCTTTGTACTAATGAAATTCTTCAATTCCAGCACAAATTTTGAATCCGTTCTTAAAAAATATTTTTCTTTTAAGAATGAAACCCTTTCTCTGGAGCCATTGGCAGAGTTTTTAGAGAGTGTAAAAAAAAATGATTTTACAGATGTTCTCAATTTTATCCGGAACAATCCTGAATATGCAGAAAATTTTAAATATTACATTCAGAATATTTTTGAAGGAAGACCTTTCAACCTTTCTTTAACAGAAGCCAATATCTTATCGGAAAACGCTTTTTTCCCCGAGCTTAAAAAGAGAATACTGAATAAGATTTTACCTCCCGTAGAAAATGAGAAAACGGTGTGGTACCTGATTGATAATATCAGTCTTCGGCCAAAAACAGACCTGAAATACTTACATAACCTTCCCGAAAATGAAATCAATGAGTTTTTTACCATTCTCGGAATTTCAGATTTCATTATCAGCCCTAAAGTAAAAAAAGAACTTATTTTTTCCATGAATATCCTTTCATGGCGCGTTACCGGAATGGCAATGGAAGTGGAAGTCGTAAGGATGGCTCCACAATACAGGAATTTTGATAACCCATTTTTAGCCTTACAAAACGAACTGGAAAGACTGGCGGAAGAATTTGAAAATGATCCGGATCTTCAGCTGCATTCTAAAGACGATCGGTATAAGCAAATCAAAATTTATGTTCAGCAATGTCAGGAGTTCGTCAATATTGCCTTCAAAAACTCATCTAAATATGGAATTTCCGGGAAAATCAACCAGTCACTTCTTAAAATCAATCAGCAGACCAAGAGGATCTATGAAATTGTAAAGCTGCTGGTAATCAATAATGAAGAAGATATTATTATTAAATCCAAGCAATTGGTTTTTAATATATTAAGCTATAAATCCCATAAAAATAATATCTCGGAACTGATTAATGACAGTACGAGGCTCTTATCCCATCTGATCACCAATCATACAGCGGAAACCGGTACCCATTATATTACATCTACCCGGAAAGAATATATGACCATGTTTTATAAGGCCAGTGGAGGAGGTATCATTGTCGGGGCATTGTGTGTCTTGAAAATGCTGTACGGATACATTCCGGGGAGTGATTTTTCCCATGCCTTCCTATACTCAATCAATTATGCGATGGGGTTTGTGATGATTTATCTGATGGGATTCACATTAGCGACCAAACAACCGGCAATGACTGCTGCTACCATGACCAAAGTACTGTCTGAAGAAGGAAACAATAAAAGAAATAACACAGAATTTGCCCATCTGGTTTCCAAATTATTCAGAAGCCAGTTTATTGCCTTTGTAGGAAATGTATTGTTATCGTTTCCGATCGCTCTGGCTATCATATACGGGTTGGATGTATTCTTCTCCCAGAATATGGCGGTTGAAAGATCAGATAAGCTGCTTAAAGATCTTGATCCGTTTAAATCCAAAGCTATTTTACATGCAAGTATTGCGGGTTTTTATCTTTTTATTTCCGGGATTATTTCTGGAAATATCGGTAATAATTCTGTATTCTATCAGATTCCTGAACGGATAGCAAAGAACCTTTCTATCAAAAGATTCTTTGGAGCAAGGTTTGCGAAAAAACTCTCTAAATATTACGCTAAAAACTGGCCGGGGATCATTTCCAATTTCTGGTTTGGCGTTTTTCTGGGAGCAACCGCGCCTGTCGGATTATTTTTCGGCCTTGATTTAGATATCCGGCATATTACTTTCGCAGCGGGAAATTTTGCCATTGGATTATATGGAAAGAATTTTTCCGTAGATTCTTATGCTTTCTGGCTTTCTTTCTTTACGGTTTTCCTGATCGGATTCTTTAACTTCCTGGTAAGCTTCAGCTTATCGATGTTCCTGGCATTCAGATCTAGAAAATTAAATTTCGGACAGGTGAGTGAGATCTATAAAGAAATTTTCAGGTATTTTATAAAACATCCGTTTAAGTTTTTTATCCCTTTACAGTCAAGGTTGGACAAAAAAGCAGATGATCTGATGAGCAATACAATTTCTACAAAATCTGAAGATCATTAAATTTTTCAGCACCGAATTTATCCTGAAACTTTTTCAGATAAAAGTTTCTGCGCATTTTAAAATCATTTTTCAGTAAAGGCGAATCAATCTTAATCGTGATGGTTTTATCTTTCAGATCAACACTTATGATTTCCCTGAACAGGCTTTCATCAAGATATTCTTCAAGGAAATCTTTAATTTCAAATGCTACAAGTTTACCTTCAAAACCATAAATTCTGGCGAATGATTTCACCAGTTCGGAAGATTCGTATTCTCTTTTTTTTCTTTTCATAAAAAAAAGCTACCGGGGTAGCATTCTGATTTTTAATTTACTTTTAAGATAAGTTTAAATACAAACAGGCAGGAGCGGGCATTTTGTAGGAAACTCTGTCCAATAAGCACATTGTGTTTCATCTGTATAACTTACTGCACAACATATCTGTACACCGGCACCCTGAACAGCTCTTAAATCTTGTATGCTTAATTTCTTTGAAGAAAGTGATTTTTCATAATATATTTAATTTAGTATCTCAAATATATCGATTAAATTTCAAAAATAATACTCTCCTCATTAATCTTTTTCACAACACTTTCAGTGCGTTCTCTGTGGGTATCCGTGATGAAGATCTGTCCGAAATTTTCCTGGTTGACAAGCTCAATTAATTGTGAAACCCGGTGATCATCAAGCTTATCAAAAATATCATCCAAAAGGAGAATAGGGGTTTTCCCTGTTAGTTCTTTTACAAGGCTCATTTGAGCGAGTTTAAGTGATATTAAGAAAGACTTCTGCTGGCCCTGGGAACCAATCTTTTTAATCAGAACTGCATCCATTTCAAAAAGAAGATCGTCTTTATGAATTCCCTTTGAAGTGTAAGTCAGCATCCGGTCTCTTTCAAGGCTTTGAGCTAAAAGCTCCTTAAATATTTTTCCGGGTTGGGTTGGGTCAAAACCTTCCTTAAGATCAGATTGATAATAAACGGAAACGGTTTCTTTTCCGCCTGAAATAATGTGATAAAAACTTTGGACAATTGGATTTAATTTGGCTACAAAATCTCTTCTTTTTTCAAAAATTTTGGTTCCGGATTTAGTGATCGGATCATCATAGATTTCCAGGGAATCTTTATCGAATACCCTGTTTTTTGCAAAATATTTTAATAAGGCGTTACGCTGTTGAATAGTCTTCTGGTATTGGATCAGGTCAAAAAGGTATTCAGAATCGGTTTGAGAAATCATCGAATCCAGGAACTTTCTCCTGCTTTCCCCTGAATCTGAAATCAGGTTAGAGTCATAAGGAGAAATCATCACACTGGGTAAATAACCAATGTGATCTGCTAATCTGTCATAACTTTTATCATTTTTTCTGATGATTTTTTTAGCCTCCTTAGGCTGTGAGATTTTAATGATATCTTCACTGTCATCATTTTGGATTTCAGCATCGATTGTGAAGAAATCTTCTTCTCTTTTGATGTTATTGAGATCGGTATTCCCTAAAAAACTCTTTCCTACAGACAGATAATGCAGGGCATCCAGAATGTTGGTTTTTCCTGCACCGTTATTCCCTACAAAACAATTGATCTGCGGCGAAAATTCAAACTTTTTCTCAGAATGGTTTTTGAAATTATACAGGGAAAGTTTCTTAATAATCATTCGTCAAAAATACTTCATTATTCCTAAAAATAAAAAAGGAAGTGCAGAGCATGTTTCCACTCCGAACGAAAAATAAATATCATTTCTTCTGTTTTCAGAAAAATAAATCAGAATATAGGTCACAATGCTTGATAAAAAAAAGGCAAATGAGGCACAGTGATCCAGGTAGTAAGCACTCAGAATGCTGCTTAAAAAGACGAGCAGGTAAGCGATGTATTTCGTGTTCTGAACTCCGATTAATTTAGGAAACGTTTCTACCGTATCGCTTTTCATATCCCGGATGTCAAAAGGTAAGACTAAGGCAGTGATAAAAAAGAAGCTGATCAGGAAAATAGGGAGGTTAAATTCAGGTAATGTAAGCCAGCAATTGACCAGTGCCCAGACCAGGCCTACATAAAAGACCTTTAAAAAAGGTATTTTCCGGATGTAGACATCAAGAAAAAAGCTATTGTACAGCAATCCTAAAACAACAATAATGGCCCATTTTATCAGTCGTATTTCATTATGGTTGTGAATGATTAAATAGGCACAGACAATCCCTGCAACGGCATTTAAAACCAGGATTTTTAAAAAATGTCGGGTGTATTGGTATTTGGTGTAAATATAACCGCTGAAATAAGTGATGAAAATTAAAGCTACAGAAGGGAAACGGAACGTGTTTTGCTCTTCCATGAAAAACACTGCAAAAAGAGTTCCCATTAGTGAGACATATAATTGGCTGTCGATAATGGTTTTTTTCAGTATTTTTAAGAAATTCATTTATCAAAAATAGCACATATGAAAACATTTTCCAAGCTTTTTGTTCTTTTGCTTTTAATACTGAATTTTTCGACTGCCTTTGCTCAGAAATATTATGATGCACAGTGGAAAAAGATAGAAGAGAACAGTAAAAAAGGAGCTTATAAGTCTAACCTTCCCTACATTTTAGAGATACAAAACCAGGCTATGAAAGAAAATAATGCACTTCAACTTATCCGCTCACTGAAGGCTGAATTTAGTGTGGTGAATCAAACTGTGGATGATGAAAAAAATGATTCTGCATCAAAATTCTTCAGTAAACTTCAGAATGCGGAGAAACAGCTGAAAGGTGATGAGAAAATGATTTATCAGGTACTTTTAAGCAGGTTCTTTTTAGATTATTATAATCAGGATTCATGGCAGATTGATGGCAGGACAAATATTAATTCACAGGATGTTTCACAGATCGAAACATGGAGTAAACTGGATTTCAAAAACTATTTAAGCAATAGTTACAAAACACTGGATCAGCAGAAGGCTGAAATGAAAAAGATTTCTTTGGCAAAATATAAAGATATTTTTTCCAATGATGGAAATATAGATTATTTTCCGACCTTGCTGGATTGGTATTCAGTGAGACAGATCGATTTCCTGTCTAATAACAGCCTGTTTACAAAAAACGAGCTCGCAGAAAATCAAAAAAAGTATAATGCTATTTTCGATGAATTAATTTCCCGGAATACCGGAAATGCAAAGCTCTACTTCATGCATAGGAAGTTATCTGAAAACTGTGATTTCACTCAATGCAAAGATAAGCTGGAGCAACTTCAGAAACTGGTAAAATCTGATACGGAAGGAGATTATAAAGTTCTGATCATGGAAAGTATGATGGATGAGCTTCTGGCCAAAAAAAAGGAAAAAGAAGCGCTTGCTGTTGCAGACCAGGCAAAAAGCCAATATCCGGAATCACCTTTTATTAACAATATTAAAAATAAAGAAGGACAAATTAAAAACCCCTTTTTAAGTATAAAATATGAAGCCCAGACCCAGGGTAATCTTCCTATTCATTTTGTAGCGGAACACAAAAATGCTTCTGAATTTTCTTTGCAGATTTATGAAGTTAAAGATGATCTCACATCAATGATGCAGTATATCAAAAATTCTTACTCGAATATGTATGGTAAACTGAAAAAAAATCTTGTAAGAAAAGAAGTGTATCAGCTCCCGGATCTTAAAGATTATCAGATCCATAAAACTTCCCTGGAAATCAAGCCGCTCCCTTCAGGGATGTATGTTGTGGAATACGTGGTAGCAGGATCAGATCCTAAAGATGAAAATTCAAGACAGAATTTCTATTTTTTAGTTTCCAACAATAAGGTGGTTTATCAGAATAAATCAGATAGAAACCAGCTTTCAAACGAATTAAAATTAGTAAGCAGTGAAAACGGGAAACCTGTCATTAATGAAAACCTTACATTTTACGAATTTGTTACGAATAAGACACTGACTAAAATTGATGGAAAAACAGATGCTAAGGGAGTATTCAGGCTTCCTTCAACAGAAAATAAGGAATATTACAGAACCTTCCTGATCCGGCAGCCTAAAACAAATGATGTTCAGATTATGCAGGTTTATGGGAATAATGATAATGCCGGAAGACAGGACCCCAATAAGCAAATGCATACCAAAGCCCAGATCTTTACGGATAGAGCCATTTACAGGCCCGGGCAAATTGTTTATTTCAAAGTCATCAATACCAGGATAGATAAGGAAATCGAATCTGTAACTTCAGGTTTAAAGCAGAAAATAACATTATTGGATGCCAATGGTGAAGAATCTTCTTCTCAAAATTTCACTACAAATGAATTCGGATCTTATCACGGAAGTTTTATTTTACCAAAAGGAAAATTAAACGGAACATTTTATTTAAAAACGGATGATGAGAGCCAGGGTTATAAAGACATCAGGGTTGAAGAATATAAAAGGCCGAAGTTTGAAGTGACTTTTGACCCGGTGAAAGGAGATTACAAATACGGGCAGACCATTGAATTAAAAGGAAAAGCAGCCATGTTTTCCGGCGTAGCCTTAAGCAATACCACCGTGAATTATGAAATTAAAAAACATAATATCCGTTGGAGATATTTCTGGTGGTATCCGCAGGGAGATGATAATGAAAACTCGATACTCGGAGAAGCAAAAACCAATGATAAAGGAGAATTTACCATCCGCCTGGATCTTAAAAAAGATGAAAAGCTTGAAGGGATTCAGGTCGATAATTATGAAATCAGTGCTTCGGTTACCGATATCAATGGCGAAACACAATCTGCAGAGACGCAGCTGAAAGTCGCTTCAGTTTCCCATTATATTAAAGCTGATGAGATTAAAAATGTTTTTGCAGATGAGAATCTTAAGCTGAAAGTTGAAACGAAAAATTATAACGAGCAGAACCTTAAAAAATCATATCAGGTTAAACTGTCAAAACTAGATGCTCCGGACAGGATTTTCAGAAATAATTTCAACACCGAAGTTCAGGACTTATCAAAATATTCTAAAGATGAATTTATAGGTAAATTTCCACATGACTTGTTTGATAAAAATGATGAGATGAAAAACTGGAAAGCCGGGAAAATACTCTTTGACAAATTGCAGCAGTCTTCTGCAGATAATGCTCAGCTGGTAACCCATCTTGATTTAGGAAAACTTGAAGCCGGGAATTACCGGTTGGAATTATACAATATCGAGGGAAAAGACACAATAAAATCTTCTCAGGATTTCAGTGTCTGGGATAAAAGATCTTTAAAACCTGCTCAGAAATCCTTCCTTGCAGTAGTAGACCCTAAAAATGAAGTAGTAAGAGGAGAGAAGGCTACAATTTACGCGTATTCTGCCATTCCGGATGCTTTGGCCAATGTTTTTGTACAGGATGGAAAAGGAAAAACAGTATCAGAAGTCCGGGAATTCAAAAACGGAGTGCTTGAATATGTGGTGGATATCCCGAAAGATAAAAGCATCACAACTTTAAACCTCCAGTTTATGGTGGTGGCATTCAATGATGTGCAGGTGGAGTCTGTGAATTTAGTGATAAAGGATTCAGAACAGCCTTTAAAAATTGAAACGGTTACTTTCAGAGATAAGCTGGAACCGAATGTTAAGGAAAAATGGTCTGTAAAAATCTCAGGAAACGATAAAGAAAAGATTAATGCTGAGGTATTGGCAAATATGTATGATATGTCTCTGGATCAGTTTGCAGTGAACAGCTTCAACTGGCAGGATCTTTATGTTCCCTATGCATTTATCACATCATATTACACAAGAGAATACCTGCAGCAGAAATATTACCAGAAAAGACTGGAGTATTTCAATGGGAAATATGTGGAAGTGCCCGGTTTTAATTGGTTTGATGGCGGGATTTATGAAGGAAGAATATTAAGTGGAAGGGTTGCAGACTTACAGGTTGAGGCAGCAGCAATGCCGGCGCCTACGGTAGCTTCTGAGGTAGTTAAGGAAGAGGTTGTTATGACTGGGGCTTACAGACAGAAAAAAATGATGAGAAAAAACGGAGCCAATGATGCTCAGGCAGATGCAGCCGGAGCTTCAGATGAAGAGGTACTGGATAAAGTTCCTGTTCGTCAAAACCTCAATGAAACTGCATTTTTCTATCCCGATTTAAAAACCGATGCAGAAGGAAATGTAAGCTTTGAATTTACATCGCCGGAAGCTTTAACAAAATGGAAGCTGATGTTTCTGGCCCATACAAAAGATGCAAGGGCAGCCACTCTGCAAAAAGAAGTGGTAACGCAGAAAGAGTTTTCGGTAACGCCAAATTATCCCAGATTCTTAAGGGAAGGAGACGAGCTGAATCTTCAATCCAAACTATCCAACTTAACGGATAAAAAATTAAAAGGTTCTGCCGTTTTACAGATACTGGATGTCTTTACCAACGAAGATATTTCCTCAAAATTCGGTTTAAACCCAGGAACTCAGAATTTTGATTTAAATGAAAACGGAAATTCAGCAGTAACCTGGAAAATTAAAGTTCCGGAGAACGTATCATCCATTATTTTAAAAGTAGTTGCGAAAGCAGGAGCATATTCCGATGGTGAACAACAGGCCGTTGCTGTTTTACCAAACAGGATGCTGGTTACAGACGCCGTTCCGGTATTTGTAAAAGAAGACGAAACTAAAACCTTTGTTTTAGATAATCTTCAGAACACAGCTTCAACAAGTATTTCAAATGTTTCAAATACGCTGGAGCTGACTACCAATCCGATCTGGGAAATTATGTTTGCGCTTCCGAGCCTTAAAAATGACCAGAATAATTCAGCAGATGTGATCTTCAATAAATGGTTTGCAGATGTCTTGGCGTCAGAGATTTTCAGATCTAATCCGAAAATGAAAACAGTGTTTGAAGAATACCAGAACAAAGGCTTATTGAATTCCAATCTTGAAAAAAATCAGGAATTAAAACAATTGTTACTGGAAGAGACACCCTGGGTTCTGGAAAGTAAAAACGAACAGGAGCAAATGCAGAAACTGGCATTATTGTTTGATGCCAATACGATGAGAAACTCGATTAATCAGGATTGGGATGATTTCAGGAAACTGCAGAATCCGGATGGAGGCTTCTCCTGGTATTCCGGATATCCGAGTTCTTACGGGGTATCAATGTACATCCTTAAAAATTTAGGGAAAATCAATCTCTGGCTGAAAGATAATGTAAAAGACTATCAAAGCTCTGCTCAGAATGAAATGGTTGCAAAACTGGTACAATATGTAGACAATGAGATCGATAAATATTGGGAAGTGAAGAAAGAGAATATCTGGAACAACTGGACGTTGGATTATCTTGATACCCGAAACTACTGGGAAAAACAATATCCGCTAAAAGGAAAAGGAGCAACCCTGAAATCATTGGTGAAACAGAAAGCGAGAACCGCAAAAATTACCGATTTTACGTTCTTCGGATTGCACCGTGCAGCTTTACTGATGAATAATTACGGGTTAAAAGATACTGCTGATAAGCTGATGAACTATCTGAAAGAAACATCAACCGATACAAAAACACAGGGTATTTACTGGAAACAAAACCTTAACGACTGGGGCTGGTTCAGCTCAAAAGTAGTGAATCATGCCGGGGCATTGGAGGCATTTAATACTTTGAAGCCGAATGATACTAAATTTATTGAAGATATGAAGATCTGGTTGATAACCCAGAAAGAAGTTAATTCATGGGGGAGCTCAAGAGGAACGGCAGAAGTGATTTTCACCATTTTAAATTCAGGGAAATCATGGACTGGTGCTGAAAGTGATAAGGCAACCATTGTTTGGGGTGGAAAAGAGTTGAATCCCCAGACCCAGGCAACAGGTTACGTAAAATCAACAGTTAAAACAGATGTTGTAGATAAAAATTTAGGTACAGTTACGGTTACAAAACCCGGCCCGGGAATTGTTCAGGGCGGATTGTTCTGGCAGTATTATGAAGACCTGGATAAAATTAAATCATCTGAAAATTACATATCAATCACGAAAGAATTGTATAAAAAGATAAAAACGGTAAACGGCGAAGAGTTGCAGAAAATCTCTTCAGAAACACCGCTGAAAGTGGGTGATAAGGTAACGGTAAGAATGATCCTGAATACAGACCGCCCGATGGAATTTATTCATATTAAAGATATGCGTGCAGCAGGATTTGAGCCCGTAGATGTATTGTCCGGTTATCAGTGGAAAAACAGTTTAGGCTATTACCAGTCTACAAAAGATGCTTCTACAAATTTCTATATCCAGTATATGCCGAAAGGGAAATATGTTTTTGAATATGATTTTGTGGCTAATGCATCCGGAAAATTCTCCAATGGGATTACTACTATGCAAAAC
This sequence comes from Chryseobacterium populi, assembly GCF_000282115.1. GTDB lineage: Bacteria > Bacteroidota > Bacteroidia > Flavobacteriales > Weeksellaceae > Chryseobacterium > Chryseobacterium populi. The sequence goes on along the minus strand of NZ_AKJY01000077.1, from coordinate 30,355 downwards.
TATTATGCGCCGCAGATGAATACTCACACAAAAGGGATGAATGTTCAGATTTTGGAATGATATTTGGGTATAGGGAAATAGCGAAATTTTAAAATAAAGACAAATGAAGTTTTCAAAGACCTTAATGATGGGATTAGTAATGTTGATGGGTGTAAATGCTTTCGCCCAAAATAAAGCAGATAAATTTGAAAAACTGGAGATTAAAATGTTCCCGAAAGCCAAAGAAGGCTACAAGCAGGTATATATTCAGCTTCCGGTTGCCAAAAATGAAAATGATTTAAAAGTAGAATTTTTTGTAGGAGCTGAGAAAATGCTGGACTGTAACAAACATTTTCTGATGGGAAATGTAAAAACTCAGGATTTGCAGGGGTGGGGCTATACCTATTATGAAGTGGAATCTACTGGAGAAACCGGAGGAACTTTAATGGCCTGCCCGGATCAGAAACTGACAAAGAAATTTGTTACCCTTCAACCGGAAATCGTAAGATACAACAGTAAATTACCATTGGTATTTTATGTTCCGAAAGACCTGGAAGTACGTTACCGGGTTTTACGCCCCGATGCTAAAATGAAATCGGCGGTTCAACAATAATTTAAATTGATTATTATAGAAAGCACTTCATCCATCTGGATGGGGTGCTTTTGTTTTAAATAGAGCTTTTTTATAATTGCAATCAGCTGCCCTGGTCATTCTATAAGAATCGGAAGTGCCGATATTTTAAAATTTTATATTCCGATTTATTCAAATTGACCATTTACCCCAAAACCAAAACTTAAAAATTCATCACTCAAAACTCATCATTCATCCTGTTCATTTTCAACCTTCTTTCTCTTTTTTCAAAAGAATATAAAATCAAAAGAAAAAACTGATATATTTGTTTTTTGACAATTAAACAAACTATGGAAAACGTTTTTGAAGCGAAAGTCGCTCAGGATTATATTAATAGAATAAATAAGCTTGTTGAAGATACTCACGGTTTATGGGGAAGAATGACAGTAGATCAGATGCTGGCTCACTGCTGTATTACTTATGAAATGGTTTACGAACCTGAAAAGCATAAAAAACCGGGTACAATTGCTAAATTTATTCTAAAAACATTTGTAAAACCTAAGGTAGTAGGTGAAAAAGCTTATCCGAGGGATTCACCTACAGCACCACAATTCTTAATTCAGGGGAGAAGAAACTTTCATGAAGAAAAGAAAAGATTAATTGGTTATATTCAGAAAACCCAACAGTTGGGTGCTTCAGCTTTTGACGGAAAAGAATCTTTCTCATTCGGTAAACTGAATTCTCAGGAATGGAATAATATGTTTGCCAAGCATCTGAACCACCATCTGGCTCAGTTTGGAGTATAATGAAAAAGTATCTTTTATTTTTATTATTTGCTTTTTCAATTCATTTTGGGCAGACAAAAGAATTTCCTTTAAAAAATGAGGATTTCAGTAAGCTGTTGATGAATGATGAAACTGCTTTTGCCGGAACTATTTCAACAGATGAAACAGTTATCAGGTTAAGAATTGAAAAAGCAGACAAAAATCCTAAAAAGCAGGAACAGTATTTTGTTTCAGGATATTCTGAGGTGGAAGATAATAAATCACCGTTTTCAGGAGAAATAATTTTCACCCAAAAATATAATGTGAAAAATGAACCTGATTCCATGCTTATTTTTGGTGATTTTACTTTAAAAGAATTAGATTCCGGAAAACATTCCGGGGTTTTTACAGGAAAGGTGAGAATTCAGACCCAGAAGGATCAGACAAAAGAAAACGGAACAACACTGACCTTCAAAGGAAAATGGAAAAATTACTCCAGAAATCTGGATTTTGATGTCTGGTGGGCCAATTTTCAGCCAAAGGATCTCTCTAAAGTAATATTCAAATAAAACCTGAACACTATGAAAAAAATTTTATTCCTTCTCATTCTTATTTCCAATTTTGCTTTTGCTCAGATGCCTGATATTTCAAGTGTGTGGCTTAATAACAGTAAGGCATATACCGGAATTATCGGAAGCAATAATCAGGAAATCAAGCTTAAAATCAATATTTCTGAACAGAATAAAAAGAATGACCAGGAATATTTTGTTTCCGGATATTCTTTAGTAGAAAAGAATTATTCAAAATTTGAAGGCAAAATATCTATTACGAAGTATAAAGATGCCAGGAAAAAAGGAACGGTTTACGGGGAATATGAATTAGCAGAGGAAAATAAAGGAAAGCATTCCGGAGTCTTTAAAGGAAGATTTATCTATACTTTCAAATGGAATAAAACAACGGAGAAGATTGAAGGACAATACATAGAATTCATCGGAGACTGGAAAAGCTACGACGGAACTTTGAATTTTAAAACCCGTATAAAAAATCAATAACCATGATAAGACGAATTTTAGCAGTAGTAGGAGGCATTATCACAGGATCACTTGCCATCTGGCTGATGGAGACTTTAGGACATTATTTATACCCGCTTCCCAAAGGTATAGGTCCTAATAATATGGCTGAGTTTAAAGAATATGTAAGTAATCTGCCGTTCCCTGCGTTACTTCTTGTAATCGTGGGCTACGCATTAGGTGCGGTGGTTTCGGGTTTTATATCGACTAAAATCGGGAAAGACGGTAAAAACAGGTATGCCCTGATCTGTGGGGTTTTCTTTTTACTGGCAACCATTTATAATATGGTTGTTTTACCGACACCAATCTGGTTCTGGATCCTCGGAATTGTAGTATGGATATTGGTTTTAGTAGGCTACAGATTAGCATTAAATAAAAAAACAATATGAAGCTGGGAGCATTTTCAATAAGCTTAAGTGTAAAAGATCTTCAGAAGTCGAAAGATTTTTATGAAAAATTAGGATTCAGTTCGATGGGTGGAAATATGGATCAGAATTATCTCATCATGAAAAACGGAAGTACCCTGATCGGGCTTTTCCAGGCGATGTTTGATGGAAATATGCTGACGTTCAACCCGGGATGGGATGAAAATGCACAGAACCTTGAATCTTTTGACGATGTGCGTGATATTCAGAAGCATTTAAAGGAAAACAATATTCAGCTTGATAAATCAGCAGACGAAAATACTTCAGGTCCGGAACATATTTTCCTTAAAGATCCGGATGGAAATATGATTCTGATCGATCAGCACAGGTAATTAATAATAAAAAAACTGATTATGAAAATTTTAAAGTGGATCATCATTGTTTTAGCTTCCATACTTATTGTCTGGCTTGTAGCTGCAGCATTTGTTTCCGGAGAGTGCAAATATGAAAAAAGCATCTCGATCAATGCTCCTGCAGAAAAAGTATGGCAAAATACGAATACATTAAAAGCAATGGATTTTTGGAGCCCATGGAATGATCTGGATCCGGGTATGAAAAAAGACTGGACCGGAGTAACAGGACAACCGGGAGAAAAAATGTGCTGGAACAGTAAAAATGATAATGCCGGTAAGGGCTGCCAGGAAGTTAAAAAAGTAGATGCCTCAAACAAAAGAATCGAGACTCAGATTAAATTTTTAACACCTTATGAAAGTGAAGCGAATGCTTTTGTAGCGGTTACGCCTGAAGGAAACGGAAGCAAAGCAACCTGGGGCTTTACTTCAACAATACCGTACCCGTTTACCCTGATGAAACTGTTTATGAACATGGAAAATGCGATTGGAAAAGATTATCAGAAAGGGCTTTCAAAACTGAAAGAAATCTCCGAGAAACCTTCAAATTAAAACTAACTCATATTTAAAAGAAACAAATTATGGCATCAGTAAACGTTTATTTAACATTCAACGGAAATTGCAGGGAAGCATTCGACTTTTACAAATCAGTTTTCGGTGGTGAATATCCTTACATCGGAACTTTTGGAGAAATGCCTCCAATGGAAGGAAAAGAAACTCCTGAAGAAGACAAAGACAAAATTATGCACGTTTCTCTTCCTATTTCAAAAGAGACGATATTAATGGGAAGTGACACCGGAGGCGAGTGGGCTTCTAATTTTAAAGCAGGAAACAACTTCTCAATTTCTGTCAATGCAGAATCTAAGGAAGAAGCGGATAAATTATTCAACGGACTTTCTGCCGGTGGGCAGGTGACAATGCCAATGGCTGATACATTCTGGGGGGCTTATTTCGGAATGTTTAACGATAAATTCGGAATCGGCTGGATGGTAAATTATGATGATCCGGCTAAAATGCAGGCTCACCCGTAAGATTAATATTTTGTATACGAAACATAGTTAAAACTAACCGGCAGATTGATCTGTCGGTTTTTATTTTATGGTAAATTTGAAATCCGGAAAGTAGGAATTAGGCAGCAAAAGATAGGTTTAAGGTTTGGGAGGGGTTGCATAAGCTTCAGAAAGTGAAGCTAAATCTTTGCTTTCTACAGATCACAAGAAGCAAACTAAATCTTTGCATTTAAATTTTGATTAATTTTAAAGTTGTAGTCATTAAGGATTGGTTACAGGCCAACTAAATCTGATGAACCAGAAAATGAAATTCTTGTAGGGCAGGTTTATATAGAAAGGATTTAACTGATTGTAAACAATTAAGAAAAATTTTCATAAACAATATTTTTTCCTTATTATTGATATTTCATATTAACTTTAGTTGAAGTGATAGATTTTAATAATAAATGTAAAAGATAAACTATGGAGATTTTCAGGTCGCTGGCTTTAGTGGTTTTTATTTGTGCAGCAACATTTTCATGGGCTCAGAAAAATGATTTGGGAGTCTGGTATATGTACTTCGGAAATAATAAGATCAGTAAAAAATGGAACTGGCATAATGAAGTTCAGTATCGTAATTTTGATGCTGTCGGAGATTTGGAACAGCTGCTTATCCGTACCGGGATCGGATATGACCTTAGTGAAAATAATAACAATGTTTTACTGGGGTACGGTTTTATTTTAAGCCAACCTTATGTGAACGGAGAAAAAAAGGAAAATATTGAGCACAGGATTTTTCAGCAGTTTATTACCAAACAGAAATTCGGGCGTTTCAATCTTCAGCATCGCTACCGTCTGGAAGAACGATTTCTTCAGGATGATTTCAGGATGAGGTTCAGGTATATGCTTGGGTTGAATATTCCGATCAGTCAGAAAGAAATGCTTCCGAAAACATGGTATGCTTCCGTTTATAATGAAATTTTCCTTCATTTTGACAGTTCCGTTTTCGACAGAAATCGTGTTTATGGAGCTTTGGGATATGTGATCAATAAAAATTTGAGAATTGAAGCAGGATATATGAACCAGCTTCAGGAAAGCAGAAACCGTGGCCAGATTCAGATCGGTTTTTATAATAATATTCCGTTTAATAAAAATTAATAAAACTAAAAAAACACTTATGCATTCAGGAAAAAAATTCGGCGCAATAGAGTTTATTATCTGGACAAGAAGAAGTATCTATTGTTTAATTATTTTATCAGCCATTCCTACGGTACTTTACTTTTGTGGCTGGACTTTCTTTTCGTTTCCGTGGCAACCCATTGCAATTATGGGAACTGCCGTGGCTTTTATTGTAGGCTTTAAAAATAATGCAAGCTACAGCAGGCTTTGGGAGGCAAGGCAGATTTATGGAGCCATCATTAATGACAGCCGGAGTTTCGGATATATCGTAAGAGATGCACTTTCAGGAAAGAATCCGGGAAGAGTAAACGAAATGTTCTCACGTCATTATGCCTGGTTGACAGCACTCCGTTTTCAGCTTCGTGAACCCAGAAACTGGGAAAATATGAATACGGCACAATTTGATGAGTATTCAAAAAAATATGAAATTCCGGAAAGGCTTTCCAAAATAGAAGATGAGCTCAGAAAATATCTTTCAGATCAGGAAACTTCCTATATTTTGAGCAAGAAAAACAGGGCGACACAGCTGATGGCAAGGCAGAGCAAAGAATTATCCGAAGCGTATGCAAAAAGTGAAATTAATGATTTTCAATGGACACAGATTAACCAGCAATTGGTAAAGTTTACAGATAACCAGGGAAAAGCAGAACGGATTAAAAACTTTCCTTATCCAAGAAATTTTTCATCCATCACGACTTATCTTTTGCTGTTATTTATTGTTTTTGTGCCTTTCGGATTGTTGAAAGAATTTGATAAGCTGGGTGACGGAACTTTACTCGAAGGCTTTACCCTGTGGTTTAATATTCCTTTTTCACTGTTGGTGACATGGTGTTTTTATACATTAGACAGTGTAGGGGAGGCTTCAGTAAACCCTTTTGAAGGCAGCCCGAATGATGTTCCCATTACGCAGATCAGCCGAACCATTGAGATTGATATGAGAGATATGCTGGATGAGAGTAATCTCCCGCCGGCCATTGCTCCGAAAAATAATATTGTCCTTTAAAATAAGCTAACCGCAAAGACACAATCTTATAGCAATATTTTATGTTTTAAGTCGCAAAAAAAATAGGTCTTTACGGTTAATAAATAATTAACCTTTAAAATAAATATCTGAAATAATGATTCACAATTATGTCATAATATCAATCGCGGTATTGTTGTCTGTGATGATACTGGTGATGATTGGCCAGAAATTAAGAGTAGCTTATCCTATCTTCCTGGTAATTGCCGGGTTACTGATAAGCCTTATTCCGGGAATGCCTCATATTGAAATAGAGCCGGACCTGGTTTTCCTGATCTTTCTGCCTCCTATTTTATTTGAAGCCGCCTGGTTTACTTCCTGGCAGGATTTCCATAAATGGAGAAAGCAGATTTTTTCAATGGCATTTGGACTGGTTTTTCTTACCTCGGTCGTTGTTGCTTATCTTTCATCATCCATCATTCCAGGGCTTACCATAGCAATGGGATTCTTGTTAGGTGGTGTTAATTCCCCGCCGGATGCCGTAGCAGCTACCTCTGTTCTGAAGCATATGAAAATTCCGAAAAAAATTACAAGCATTCTTGAAGGCGAGAGTCTGATTAATGATGCTTCAAGTTTAATCGTCTTTAAATTTGCTTTGGCAGCGGTTATTTCAGGGCAGTTTGTTTTCAGGGATGCAGTGCAGGATTTTTTCACCATGGCTATTGGTGGAATTGCAGTGGGAGTAGGAGTAGGTTTGCTCTTTGGGGCCCTGTTGAGAATTATCCCGACAAACTCCAATATTGATACCGTTATTACCCTGATTGTGCCTTATATTATGTACATCGGAGCGGAACATTTCCATTTTTCCGGAGTATTGTCTGTTGTTGCAGGAGGTTTGTTAATGTCTTACAATTCCCACTGTTATCTGAGCCATACCTCGAGAATTCAGTCGGGGAATGTATGGAGTGTCTTAATCTTCCTGATGAATACGATTATCTTCATCTTAATCGGCCTTGAATTGCCTGTGGTGGTAGCTGCGATGAAAGATTATACTATTTCTGAAGGTATTTTCTACAGTGTAGTGATCGGTGGTGCCATTATCCTGACCAGAATAGTATACAGCTATGCACTGATGTATTTTCCGAGATTATGTTCTAAAGAACTGAGGCTGAAAGTCCCGAAACCCGATTGGCGGGAACCTTTCATTATCAGTTTTGCAGCGATGAGAGGTGTGGTTTCCTTAGCGGCCGCATTGTCTATTCCTGCTTTTTTACCTAATGGTGAAGCATTCCCCCACCGGAATATTATTTTATTCGTAACTTTCGTTATCATTTTGATCACTTTAGTCGGACAGGGATTATTATTGTCTCCGATTCTGAAACTACTGAAAATAAATGACGCCGGAAGTGAGCTGCCTGAGGAAAAACAGGAAGTAATTTTAATGAGAAAATTAAAAGAAACAGCTTTGCAGAAATTAGATGATTTCTCTGAGCTGGCAGAAAAAAACAGTCTGGTACGCCATCAGAAACATAAGCTGGAAAACGAAATGATGATGATGGCTGATAAAGCCCAATGTATGGCCTCCACAGGAGATTACGTTACTGCGATGAATGAAAATAAAGATGTGCTCCGGCAGGTGATTCAGGCACAGCGAAACGAACTTCACCGTATGAAACGCGAGAAAATATTTGACGATCATGTGATGAGAACCATAGAAATGCAGCTCGATTTTGATGAAGCGAAAATCACAGGTTTTTCACACAGCTAAATTTAAAATCCACAAAAATGGGTACCCCGATTATTGTTCAGTACACCGTTAATGCACCCGTTGAGAAAGTATGGAAAGCATTGACCGATAAGAATGAAATGAAATCCTGGTATTTTGATATCCCGGATTTCGAGCCGGAAGCAGGAACAGAATTTAACTTCTATGAGCCGGGAGAAGAGAAAAAATATCACCATCAGGGAGAAGTTCTGGAAATTAATCCCCATAAGAAGCTGAAGCATAGCTGGTCTTACCCTGAATTTTCCAAAGAAAAAACATATGTGACCTGGGAGCTTCAACAGACTGATAAGGGCACAATTGTTAAGCTTACTCATGAGGATATTGATAAGTTTAATGAGCTGGGAGATAATTTTTCAAGAAACAGTTTTACAGAAGGCTGGAACGGGATTATCGGACAAAGCCTGAAAACCTATCTTGAAGAATAATTGAGCTGAACACAAAGAAGTAAAATTTCATCAATCAATTTCTTTAAGGAGTAAGGATTTTACTATGATAAAACTCCATTCCGTTTATATTGAAAATCTTTGATTTTCATGCGCCTTAAAGATCCGGTATTGCGGTAAATTTGTGTCTTTACGTTTAACTTATTTTAATTTTAAACAAAACATCATGGTAAAATACACTTCCCTCCGTCCTGTCCTATGGACAGAAAACCTCGATGACACCATAGGTTTTTACATTCATGTCCTGGGCTTTTCATTATTGGGGAGAAATGATGACTGGCAATGGGCCTCGATCTGTAAAGATGATGTACAGATTATGCTTTCAGCTCCCAATGAGCATGAAAAATTCGAGGGAATAGGCTTTACAGGATCATTTTATTTCAATGTGAGTGAAGTGAATAACCTTTGGGAAGAGCTTAAAGCCAAAGCAAAAATCTGCTATGAAATTGAAACCTTTGACTGGGGAATGAGGGAATTTGCGGTTTATGACAATAACGGCTATATATTACAATTTGGTGAACCTGTAGATGAAATTAGCAAAGCGGAATAAAATTTGCTATTTTTGGGGAAATATTTAGAAATTCAATGAAGAAAAATATAATAGCAGGTTTTGCAGCGATCCTATTGCTGGCATCTTGTACCAATAAAGATGAAAAAATCCTGAGTACCCTGAACGATTATAACAATTCAATGGAGCAGAAGGGATATCATTTCGGTGATAAGCTCGAGCTTCCGAAAGATGTTTCAGAGAATGCGGAAAGCATTAGCATCAGTTTTGGTGACAAAGAAACTTCAAACCTGACGATTGATCCTAAATTTTTTACATTAGGAGACAATGCTGTAACATTTAATATTAAAACAAAAGGAGGGGCATCCCTGAATCAGGATGCTACCATCAACGTTTTTGCTAAAAGTCCCGAAAAAAATATTTCGTATCAGATTATAGCCGAATACCCCCACAACCCGGAAAATTTTGTTCAGGGTTTTCAGATAGAAGGAAACACCATCTATGAAAGTGACGGGCAGAACGGTGCATCACAGATATTAAAATACACGTTGGGAACTACAACTCCGCTTGCTTCTACAAAACAGGCTCAGGAAGATTTTTCCGAAGGAAGTACCATCGTGGGGGATAAAGTATACCAACTGACATGGCAGAGCAAAAAAGGCTATATTTATGATAAAACCTCTTTAAAGTTATTATCTGAATTTGCTTATCCAAACGTTCTTGGAGAAGGTTGGGGACTGACGTACGACGGTAGAAACCTGATTGCATCAGACGGAAGCAAGCTTTTATATTTCCTTGATCCGAAAGATCCTTCAAAAATGATTAAATATATTGCGGTTGCCGGAAGTAGTCAAGCTTACGATCAGCTGAACGAACTTGAGTACCATAACGGATTTATCTATGCCAATGTCTGGCAAAAACCGGTTGTTTTAAAGATCAATCCTGCCAACGGAGAAGTAGTAGGAACATTTGATTTTACAGAAATTGCCAAGCAGAATACCAAAGGAAGCGATGATGTGCTGAACGGAATTGCCTTTAAAGGTGAAAATATGTTGGTAACAGGTAAAAACTGGCCGAAAATATATGAAGTAGCTATTAAATAATAAAATTTCAGATGGCTTATCCTCTGATAAAATATGGCAGATAGCGTTCCGTTGGAGCGCTATCTGTCTTTAATAAACAGAATTTTACTGATCATTATGCCTGCTAATGAAATTAGTTATACGGGATAAATTTTACTATTTTTGGAGAACAAATTAGAAATTGAGTGAGAAATCATTTCGGAGATAAGTCTGATCTTCTGAAGGAGGTTTCGGAAAACGCTGAAAGGACCATGATCAGTTTTGGTGACAAAGAAACTTCAAATCTTGCGATTGCTCCTGAGTTTTTCACGTTGGGTGACAATGATAACACTTTCAATATCAAATATGCTGGTCACCGGAAAAAACTGGTCGAAAATTTATGAAGTTGTTATTAAGTAAATTATAAGTTTAAATTTGTACATGAAAAGCTAATTGATAAAAAAATATTTTCCCTTTCTTTTGTATTGTTAATGATTTTTAGATTTGCCAATTATCAAAGCGATATAAACAAGGTTTAAACAAAAAAATGTTAGATAAAGCTATAAATTAATTGAAATTATTTATTCTCATATTGGGGTTTGCTTTCTGTTCATTATCTGCACAGAAAGCTCTTCCGCTAGACACTTTAAAGTTAAAGGAGGCAGGAGATATGCTTGCTGATGATTACGGTAATCTGTATATCTACAAAAACAAAGATTTTAGCTTTACAAAATACGATTCCCTGGGAAAGCAGATCGGAAAAATGATGCTTACCGTACCCTATAAAGTTCAGACGGTTCAGAATCCTTTAAGTGTTCCGTTGTTCTCGGAAAATGCCCAGGAACTGAAATTTGTAGATCAGAACCTGAATGAGATCCAACGGATAGATTTCAAGCAGAAGTTTGCGTTTATAAAAATGGCATACGCAGAAGATCTTCAGCAGATATGGCTGCTGGATGAAAGCTCAAAACGACTGATTCAATATAATTTCAGGAATGATACGACGATAAATTCATACCCTTTTGATGCCAGTTTTGATGATCTTATGGACCTTCTTGTATTTGAGAATAAAGTTTATATTTTAACAAGGAAGCACTTCAGGGTTTACAGCCTGAAATTTGAAAAGCTTTTTGAAGTACCTTTAGAAAATGGAAAACGTTTCAGAAGGGAAAATGAATTCATCCTGGTGATCACAAATAATTCGATTCTTAAATACATTCCGGAAAAAGAGCTGGTTAAAATTTTTGAAGATCCTGATGCACAAATTGTGGATAAAAACACGCTTTCTTATTTTGAAATCAAAGCGAACAACCTTTATCTTTACAGCCTTGAAAAGAGTAAAGAACCTAAACTACAAACCGACCCTGAACAAAAACCAACAGAAAAGCCTTCTGATCAACCAAAAGAACAGTCGGATGATGCAACCGGGCAAACTGTGGAAAAGGTTGAGGAACAGCCTAAAGAACAATCTGCAGATAAACCTGCAGACGACACTTTACAGAAGCTTATAGAAGAGACTTCTGAAATTCAGGCCGTGGGTATTTAGTTTTTTACCGGATAAGTATCATTAAAAACATTAAGGAAAAAATTATGCATATTGCAGTTACAGGGAATATTGGGGCAGGAAAAACTACATTGACAACCATGCTTTCAAAGCATTACGGATGGGATGCACAGTTCGAAGACGTAGATCACAACCCTTATCTTGAGGATTTTTATGCGGATATGAGCAAATGGAGTTTTGCCCTGCAGATCTATTTTCTCGGAAGCAGGTTCCGTCAGGTAAAAGAAATCAGGGAAAGCGGTAAAAATATTATTCAGGATCGTACGATCTATGAAGATGCACACATTTTTGCAGAAAACTTAAATGATATGAATCTGCTTTCTGACAGGGATTTTAATAATTATGCTGCTGTATTCAACCTGATGAAATCTTTCGTTTCAGCACCAGACTTATTGATCTATCTGAAATCTGATGTACCGAATCTTGTGAAAAAAATCTATAAAAGAGGCCGGGAATATGAAGCATCCATCAGTATTGAATATCTTTCAAAACTGAACCAGAAATACGAAAAATGGATTTCAAACTATACAGAAGGAAAACTGCTGATTATTGAAGTGGATGATCTTGATTTTGTTGAAAAGCCGGAAGATTTTGGGTTTATTCTGGAAAAAATTGAGACTGAACTTCATGGACTATTTCAATGATTGACTTAAAAATATACATTTAAACTATTTTGTAAATTATTATTATTTTATAAAATTTACTTTTTAAATAAAGTAGAGGTGTTAATTTAAGAGAGTGGGTTTTAATTGGATAAAAATATTTAATTTTAGCTGAAAAGGATCGGTTTTCAATAATGATAATTTGATCTTGAAATTTTTAACCTTCAAACTACATTTATGTTTTTAAATATTAAACGATTATTGATATTTTTCCTTGTTTCAACATGTTGTTTTTCGTGTAATAAGCAAACAGAAAAGCCGGTTTCTCCTGATGCCGGCAGTGCTGTAAATAAAGATCATGATTTACCGGCAAAAGGCTCTGCTACCTTATCTAAAACAGATACAGTCAGGAAAGTTATTGATGGGAGAGCTTTGTTTATTGGTGAAATCCTGAGAAAGAAACTGCTGAAAGACGATATGAATATTCTTACCGGCAGTGATCGTATATTTCGTTATACAGAGGCAGACCTGAATGGAGATAATAATAAGGAGATCTTTATTATGATGAATGGAAGCTATTTTTGCGGAACCGGTGGATGTACTGTTTTCCTTTTAAACAGTAAAGGGCAAAAAATCAGTCGATTTACAGTTGTAGGTGGGCCTATAGCTATTTCTTCCGATAAAGCAAACGGTTGGGCAGATCTGATTATTCCTAGCAGAGGTCAAAATTACCAGGTAAAATATAATGGAAAAACATATCCAGGAAATCCGACCGTACAACCTGAATTTAAGGGAATGATACCATCATCTTTCCGGATTGTGCTGAGAGATAATGATGTAGAGTATAGCTTCTAAAGGAAACAGTTTTTACAAAAAACTTTGAAGAAAATAATCACCAGCTGTATAGACACACTTGAATTATAAAAGTTAATGAGTAATATTGTTTTAACAGTTTTTATCAGAAATTAATACTGCTGTCAACTCTTTTCTTCCTAAATTTGTTTATAGAATTTAATTTTTGACTTATATTATGCTGGTTAAAGTTTTACATAACGGAAACTGTTCTAAATCAAATGCCGTACTGGAGTATCTTGATGAAAACGGAGTGCCTTTTGAGATCATCAACATCGTTGAAGATCCTTTAAGCATTTTAGAGATAAAGACGGTATTAAAAAAATTGAACCAGAGTGTTTTTCATATCATCAGAAAAACGGAAAAACTATATACGGATAAATTTGCAGACAAAAATTATTCGGAAGAAGAATGGCTTAAAATCTTATCGGAGAACCCTTCCTTAATCCAAAGACCGATTCTTATAAAAGGTTCAGTAGCCATGTTGGGAAGACCTATTGAAAATGTAAAGTTTTTTATAGAGAAATAAAGAAAATCAAAATAAATAAAAGTCAGCTTTACGCTGACTTTTTGCTTTCTATAATAGAATGACGCCTTCTATTCTGGCGACTTCCTGGTAAATTCTGACCACCTGATCGGCATCCAGTACAAATGCATTGATGTTACAGGCTGTATATTTTCCGTTTTTACTTTCACGGTTTCCTAATGTGAATTTAATGCCATCAAAAACTTTATAAATTTCAGTGAGTTTTGCCTGGTCTGTCGGAATGATAAATTTAAATAAATAATCTTCCGGAAAATCGTGATGATCTTCCAGTTTTTCCTTCAGAGATTTATAAAAATCCTCCGGGCTGGCGTGTTGATTTCCTTGTAATATATCCATCTACAAATTTTAAATTATATATAAATATAACGAAATTTTATTTATTTTCCAAGTGGTCCCAGCAGGGCTTTGGAGTTCTGAATTTCGTAATCTTCAATGATGTTGAACAGTCCGTTTACCAACTGTTCGGAAGCAAGCTGGCTTAAGCCTCCTGCATTCACGGTATTGCTGTTCCCGCCTAACAAACTTCCCAGTAAATTGCTTCCTGACAAAGCTGTATTGATGGTTTTCACAATTCCGTATTGATTTAGCTGCTCATCTACTTTTGGGGTAATAGCTGCTACCAGTCGCTGAGCAGTTTTTTCTTTTAAGATCTGTGTTGCAGTCCCTTTCTCACCCTGAATAATTCTTGTTACGTCCTGTGCATTCAGGCTGTTCACTGCATCCACAAGGATAGGCTTTGAAATATTCACGGTATAGGAAGCTGCCTGGGCAATATATTCCCTTTCTTTTGCAACAAGTGAAGGGGCTATTTTTTCCAGCGTTGAATTGATTTCCCGCAATTGTTTAGGTAACGCTTTATCTACCATATTATTTTGCAGGAAAGCATCTTTATTGCTGTAAATTCCCATTCCCTTATCAATTCCGTTAATTAAAAACCTTTTAATAACTGATAAGCCAAGGTCACTTGTGGCTAAAGTAGTGCATGACTGTACAGAGGTATAGATTACTGTACCAACGCCTAACATAAGAGCTGCAGCGAAAATATATTTTTTCATTGATCTTTTTTCTTATTTTTTCAATTATTGAGCCAAAGTTAAATACTATTATCTGTTTAACAAATTTTTATAGAAATTAAATAATTCAATATTATTTGATTTATTTTTAATAATTTTAAGACTATGAAATTCATATAATAGAATCATTAACACCCAATCAAAATTATTATGAAAAATTTTATCCTATTCTTTTTTTTCTTTATAACCTTTATTGTTAAATCACAGGTTACTGTGGCATTTAAAGATTTTAAGGTAAATAATAGTGCTCATAGTATAAGCAATCCCATAAATCTGGGAACAGGAGGATCTGTAAATGTCAAATTTACAGTATTGCTTACAAAGTCATCAACCTATGTAGTAGGTAATTGTAAATTATTCATCAGAACGTACAATAGCTACGGACAGTATACGGATTTAGTGGACCCACTGAATATATATCTTCCGGATTCTGGAACCAGCTTTGCAACCGCTATTGATGCTAATATATCATCTACCTATATTACGTATGAACCTGGTAATTATTTATCAGTAGAGCTTGTAGCACAATCTTCGGGAGCAGTTTGGTATTCTCCAAGACCGGTTGTTGTAAAAACTCCTTCATTTACGCTTTCGCCAACAAGTATTACAATATCATGTGGTTCAACATCTCCTGTTACCCTTACTTGTAACAGCAGTACAAACGTGGGAACCTATGTGTATAAATGGAATGTTGGAAATGGATGGAGTAAAGATGGTAATCCGGTTTCAGGAATTATAACAACAAATACTAATTCTATTACTTTATCACCTACTGATCCTAATATTTTACCTTCCAATATTTCATTGGAAATTATTTGGAACACCAATTATTCTTTTGGTATAACTTGTTTAGTCAAAAGAGAAATATTCGATAGCTCAGGCTCTTTGCAAATTTTAGGGGGCTCGCCCACAGTGTGTGTTTTCCCAACGACCCAATTTTTTAGTATCAATTCAGGAAGTGGAAATACTGTTTCCTGGACTAGCTCGGATAACTCAGTCGGAGAAGTGCAGACAGTTAACGGGACTTCAACAAATGTTATTGTCAAAAGACAAGGAGAGTTTACTTTAACAGCGACCGTTTCAAATTCCTGTAACCAAACCAAAATTGTAACAAGAAAAATCTGGGCAGGAACTCCATTGGTTTACATGCCTAATGCATATTGTGGAAATCCTTATGACTCCGTTTGTTTCAATTCTAATTATAATGTGCCTACCGGACAATATAGTAATGTAGTTGTTGATGCATTAGGTTTTGATGGCACACCAAATTTAGATACAGATTTTGAATGGGAAAAAATTGACGGGCCATTTACGTTTGCATCGTATGGTAATGGTTATTATTCCAATGTATCAAACAACGGGACTAAAGTAACTGGAAGAATGGCCATATTATATATAACTTCTGGGTATAATTATATGCAGGTAAGGGCAAGAGCCAAAAATAGTTGTGGTTGGGGCCCCTGGAAAAATATTTTGTTCCAAAGTGGAGGTTCCAAAATGTCTTTAAGTATAAAAAATTATAAAGTTTCTCCAAACCCGGCGAGTGATTATATAAATATAGTTCCAGTTGATGAAAATGACACAGAAATAAATAAAAGCTCAGCAATTGTTTCCGCAGAATTATTTAATGCAACAGGAGTAAGAGTTGGTAAAACCGAATTACAGCATAATAAAGGAAAAATTTATGTTAACGGATTAAACCAGGGAGTATATACATTAAAAATATATACCAATAAACAACAGGAAGATCATCAGGTTATCATAAAATAAAGTAGAAATATATTCTTATAAAAAAAGCTGTTTTATCCTTTTAAAACAGCTTTTTGCTTTAGTTTAAGAATTTAATTGCAAAAAAATGAATACAAATTATGATTTTAATAAATTTTTAAGTTAACAAAAAAATTAAAAAAATTAAGTTAACTTAACATTGTTAGAGATATTTTTATAATTTTGAATAATGTCTTTTTTTGAGAATAACATGTTTTCCTTTATTAAAGGCAGTTTACAGGCGCTAAAGCTTGTTTTGAAATTTGATTGTACGAAATAAAAATGAACTATATGAAACAAAGTGATTTAAAGTATTCATGTCTCATTGCTGTTTTATACTTCGGTATGAATGTCAATGCACAGGTTACTCCTCAAGATACTGTTACTAAGGAGCAGAAGATTGAAGAGGTAGTGATGATCGGGTATGGTAGCCGTAAGAAAGTAGATAATACTACAGCTGTAAGTTCTCTGAATGCGGAAGAAGTAACAAAAACTAAAGTATTAAATGCAACACAAGCTATTCAGGGTAAGGCAGCGGGTGTTCAGGTAACATCATCTGATTTACCGGGATCTACACCTACAGTAATGATCAGAGGTCTTGGAACTGCTTTAGGAGGGCGAGATCCTTTGTATGTAGTTGACGGATTGTTTGTTGATAATATAAATAATATTAATTCTAATGATATCTTAACTTATGATGTGCTAAAGGATGCTTCTGCATTAGCTATTTATGGAAACAGAGCGGCAAACGGAGTTATTATTATTACAACTAAATCGGGAAAGGGAAAAGGAATCACTGTGGAATATGACGGTTTTACTGGAGTAAGAATGCCGTTGGAAAAAGTGAAAATGGCTGGAAGCAATTTATTTTCCAGTTATAATAATATAGCTTTTGGAGCAACAAGATATTCTCAGGATCAACCTGTAAATACAGATTGGTTTAATGAAATTACAAGAACAGGAACTTATAATCAACATAATTTATCATTATCCGGAGCTTCAGAAAATGCTAAATATTTCTTAAGTCTAAGTAATTATGATGAAAAATCAATATTGCAGGGAACGGACTATAACAGGTCTACTGTAAGAACAAATAATGAGTTTAAATTTTTGAAAAGAGTTACAATTTCTCAAAATTTAAGCGCAACATTTACAAATACTACCCCTAAACCATTAAGCGCTTTCACTGCTGCGTATAAACAATCTCCGATAGTTCCAGTGTATTTCCCTTCTGGTCAGTACGGTGTTTCTTTTGTAGGAAGTAATGGTTTTGCATCTCCAACAGGACAATCATTTAATAATGTTGGAAACCCTGTAGCAAGCTTAGCTTATAATAATGAAAGACAAAATTCATTTATTCTTCAAGGAGGATTAAAAATGGATATCGATCTGTTTAAAGGTCTTAAATTTACGTCTCAATTCTCAGGGGAATATTCTAATTTTAAAAGCTATAACTATGTACCCTCTTTAGCTATCTGGTTATCACAAGATCCAACAAGAGTTCCGGGGGGGTATAATACAGACCCTGATCCTGAAAAACAATTACCATTAAATTTATTAACCAACACACGTAAAGACTATTTTAACTGGGTTTTAACAAACTTCTTTACATATAATAAAAAGTTCTCTGATATTCATGATATTGAAATTACTGTAGGTACTGAATCTACTATGCGAAGTGGTGAAAATGAACTTACAATTCAGAGAAAAAATATGATTGAAAATAGTAATTATTGGGATATTTACGGTACCGGAACAGAAGCCTTTAATTACGCCGATCAAATCGTAAAAGCAAATTCAATTAATAGAAATAACAATACTACAAATTCTTACTTTGGAAGATTACAATATAAGTTAATGAACAGGTATTTATTAACAGCTACTGTAAGAAGAGACGGATCTTCGCAATTTTCAGAAGGAAATAAGTGGGGGACTTTCCCATCATTTGGAGCAGGTTGGGTAATTTCAGAAGAAGACTTCTTAAAAGATAATTCGATTATCAATTTATTAAAAATAAGAGCTGGTTGGGGAAGATTAGGAAATCAAAGAATACCTACAAATTATCTTCCTTTTGCCACAGGAGTAGAATATAATTACGCTTTTGGTGGAAGTAGTATTTCAAACGGAACTACTATAGATCAAATTTATGATCCAAATCTAGGTTGGGAAATTACGGAAGAAACAAGTGGTGGGATTGATTTTGAATTGCTTGACCGCAGATTAAAAGGATCATTTGATTTATACAGCAAAATTACTAAAAATTTAATTTTAGCATCTAAACCTGTTTCTACAACTGGATTATCAAAAGTAGGATACTCTCACCTAGGAGAAGTATCTAACAAAGGTATTGAAGTTTCATTAGGATGGAGTGATACTATTGGAAAAGATTGGAGCTATTCAGTTAATGGAAACTTTTCAGTAAATAAAAATAAACTTGAAAAATTATTTGATGGCTATAATCCTATTATAGGAGGTGGATTAGGAAATGGACAAGATACGAAGTACCTTAATGATAGTGCCATTGGACAGCCTCTGGGAAGTTTCTATTTATGGGAATTTGGAGGGTTAGATTCAAACGGCAATTTTACTTATGTGGATACAAACGGAAATGGGACAACTGGAGCTAATGATGCTAGTGATAGAAGGTTTTTTGGTTCATATATTCCCAAATCAACTTTAGGTATCAATGTTGGAGTTCAATATAAGAATGTAGATTTAAGTGTAAATGGTTATGGAGCTTTTGGACATAAAGTATATAATGGTAAAAAAGCACAGAGATTTGGTGGGGAAAACGTTGAATATGATGTAGCAAACAATTATTGGTCGTCAAGCAATACAGGATCTCCAAATCCAGCACCATTCAATGCTGTACCACTTGCCTCCACATATTATTTAGAATCAGGTGATTTCTTTAGAATTAATAATATTTCTTTAGGATACACCTTAAGCAAACCGGTAGATTATCTGTCTAGTTTGAGATTTTATGTAAGTGCGATAAACCCATTCATTTTTCAAAAATTCTCAGGATATTCTCCTGAATTGAACGCAAATGGAGATCCGTATGGTTTGACAGGTGTTGAATTGGATGCCTATCCTACATTAAGATCTTTTGTATTTGGTGTAAATGTTAAATTTTAATTAAGAATCTATGAAACGTAATATAATTTTAATTGCAGCATTATGTTCTGTTATGCTGGTAAATCAAAGCTGTGAAGGTGATTTTTTGAATACACAACCTACAGATGCAATCTCTGGACAAGAGTTGTCACTGATGAACAATAACGAAGGCGCAGAAAGTTTTGTAACTGCTATTTATGCTAAGTATTTAGATTGGAATATCAGTTCATTCGCATGGATAGGCGTTTCAAGTATTATAACCGATGACGCAGATAAAGGGTCCGATCCAAGTGATGCAGGTACTGATAAAGATATTTTAGATGCTTTAACTTTTACGGCAACTACACCTTCATTCCAATCTATTTGGGAAGGACATTATCAGGCGATAAACAGATCTAATCAGGCATTAAAGTTTTTACCATTATTAACAAATGCTGATGCAAATTTGAGAGCCAGATTAGAAGGTGAAGCTAAGTTTTTAAGAGCATTTTCTTATTTTATGCTGGTAAAATGTTATGGTGGAGTACCATTAGTTGATCATGTGCCTGTAGCTGGTAATGAAGATGACAGAGTAATGACTCTTACAAGAAAATCGAAAGAGGAAATTTACGCCTTTATAGAAAAAGACCTAAATGAAGCTATTAGTGCTCTTCCAGCTAAAAGTGCCTATACAGGAAACAATGTCGGGAGAGCAAGTAAAGGAGCAGCATATGCATTATTAGCAAAAGTTTCCCTCTACCAGAAGAAATGGCAACAGGTAATAGATAATTGTAATCTTGTAACCGGATATTCTTTAACACCTAATTTTGCTGATATTTATAGAGTTTCAGGTGAAAATAATCAGGAATCTATCTTTGAAATACAAGGATTAGGAGGGCAGGCTACCCCGGGTATTCAACAATATTCTCAGGTACAAGGGGCGAGAGGTGCCGGTGGCTGGGGCTGGGGATTTTGTACTCCAACACAGAATCTTGTTGATGCATATAATGAAGAAGGAGACACAGAAAGAAGGAATGCAACAATTATTTTCAGAAATTCTACATTATATGATGGGAGGGTAGTTCCTTCAACAGTTGCTGCTCCATATTATAATTATAAGGCATATTCTTCAGCATTTACAGGTTCTGATGATTCAGATGCTAACATCAGATACCTGAGATATTCTGAGGTATTATTAATGAAAGCTGAAGCAATGAATGAATTGGGACAAACAGCTCAGGCCGCACCCTTCTTAAATCAGGTTAGAAATAGAGCAGGACTTGCTAATACGACTGCAACTTCACAAGCGGATTTAAGAAACGCAATTTGGAAAGAAAGGAGACTGGAGCTGGCATTTGAACATGATAGATGGTTTGATTTGATAAGAACAGGCCAGGCACAGGCTGCTATGGCTGCAAATGGTAAAACATTTGTAACAGGAAAGCATGAGCTATTTCCAATTCCGAATTCGTTTATTATAGAGTCTAAGGGGATGTCTGGTCAAAATCCTGGTTACTAAAAAAAAAGAGAATGAAAAAATTACTTACATTCATATTATTACTGATTGTTAATTTTTATTTGGTTAAATCACAGGCATTGCCTGCATTTATTACTGCACCAGCCCCTCAAACCCAGTGTAATAATCTTGCAGGTAATTATTCTAACCAGTGGAGACCTAGTCACGGTAGCCCCAATGTTTTGGATTTAGGTTGTGGTAATAAAGTAATAAGATTGTATAGCAAAAATGAAAATATTACAACTAAGAAATCGGAAGGGATATTTATTGATCTTAATAATATTGGTATTACATTAGATACTTCTAAAAAATACAAAATTATTGTTACGTATCGTTACTCATTGCCAAGTAATCCTAATAGAGCAGTAAACTTTGATGTTTATTTTGCTAATGGTTTGATAGAAAAATCTACTAATAATTGTGATGAAGAGAAAGAACCTGTTGTGTCTGACAAATTAAAAATCCTTACTTTTAGCAACGGTGAATTCTTAGATGACACATATACTTGTCAAGTAAAGTCAAAAGAACAAGGTCAAATTGCACCTACTAAATCATACAAATACCTATGGATTGTTTCCAATATGAATACGACTTTAAATTTTAGAGAATATGTAGATATTGATAAGGTAGAATTATATTATGATTCTTCAGGAGCTGGTCAAACTTGTGAATTAGCTCCCATAAAAAATATTGTTGTTAATGATATTAAAACATCTTCAGCTAAAATTTCTTGGGATTTACTTTCAGGAGCTGTATCTTACAGAATAATAAATACATCAGGTAACCCTACACCAAAAATTGTAACCGATAATTTTGTAACCTTAGACAACCTTACACCGAATACTACATATACTGTAAGAGTCACAGCAATGTGTAGTTCTCAAAACTTATCAATCAATCAATATATAACTTTTAAAACACTTGAATGCCCCTTACCTCCTAATAATATTACTATTACTCCTTATGGTAATTGGTATAGATTAGACTTTGCTGATGTGCCTAATATAGCAATTTATAAAATAGAATGGATAGATCTTATTACAAATCAAACAGGAATATCTGATGTTTTGGCTCAAAATCATATATTCTATTATACTAATAATCCAAATGAATTCAAATTTCGATTGGCTTCTGATAGCAGTTGTAACTGGTCAGATTGGCAAACTGTAAATCCAAATAACTTTGATTGTAATTTAGGTAATTTACCATCTGATTTAAAAGTAGCAAATGATTGTTCATGTTCCACACCGGGTAGATATGGAAGTTTTGCAATATTTAGTTGGACACCAATAAATAATGTTGTTTCTTATCAGGTAGAATACCAAATTGTTTCATTAACAAATCCTTCTCAGGTTAAAACGGGAACTTTTGAAACTAATAATAACTTAACATGGTATCAAGGAGCTCAGGCTTATGACTTTACAGGAAATGTTATTATTCGATTCCGTGTAAAATATAAATGTATGCAGGGTATATGGTCTGAATTTACTCCTTGGTCATCAAACTTTGCTTGGTAACAAAATCAATAAATATGAAAAATATAAATTTAATAAAATCTATAGGAGCAGCTTTTTTGTTTGGTCTAATGAATCTAAGTTGCGAAGACAGTATTGACAAAGATAATCCGCCTATTCCATATGCTTCTATTGGTGGGTATCAAAATTCAGATGAAGTTGCAACAGATAATTTGATCAGTAAGATTAGCTTTGATGAAGGTTCAATTACTGACGCCAAAAATGGTGTTATTAATGGATTTGTTTCTGCTACAGGAACAAGTTTTGATGTGGGTTTTAAAGGAAAAGCTTATAAAGGATCAACGACAGGTTTTATTACTTATAATGACGTAAGTGATAAGATTAAAAATGTTAAAAGTTTTACACAAGCAATGTGGATAAAAACTTCGGTACATACAGGAGGTGCACAATGTCTTTTCATGCTTCCTAAAACTACAGACTTTTGGGGAAATATTTTCGTTTTAATTGAAGGGTCAACCGATGGGAAAATGTTAGTCAAATTTCATATTCAAAAAGATGTTACACCAAGTATTCCTTGGGCTGGACAATTTATTGAAACGGGAGGATCAAATAAATTAGAGAATATGTATGGTAATTGGAAGCACATGGTTTGGACTTATGACGCTACTTCTTCTATGTTTTCTTTATATATTGACGGTACGAAAATTCAGTTACCAGATAGTATAACAAAAAGATTTACAAATGATCCTACTCAAGGAGGAGTTGCTTTAGGCCCCCTTTCAAATTCCAATGTTTCTAAATTTGTCATTGGAGGCTATCAGCAACATTTGGGCACTCCTTGGGGAGCTCCTGATGGATGGATGTTGACGTATACAGGCATGATGGATGAATTCAGGATGTATGATAAAGCATTGTCTGCAGGAGAAATTGATGCTTTGTATAAATTGGAAAAAGACGGAAGATAATCGCAAAAGAGCCTCAAAAAAGGCTCTTTTTTTACAAAATTATATATGAAAAAAATACTGACAACAATATTATTTGTAGGGCTGGTATTCAACTCCTGCTCATCAGATGATTCATCATCAGGTACGGGAACGCCAATAGGTGGAGGAAATACGGAAACTCCTAATAATTATAGCGATGCCCAGCTTATAGAAATGGTACAAAAAGATGCATTAAAATATTTTTGGGATTATGCAGAATCAGGATCAAAACTGGCAAGAGAGAGATATCATACAGATAATCCTTCACAGGATGCTAATGTAGTGACTACAGGAGGATCAGGGTTTGGTTTGATGACCATTCTGGTAGGGATCAAAAATGGTTATATTGCCAAGCCTGAAGCTGTTTCAAGGCTTACAACTTCTCTGAATTTTTTACAGAATGCCAATCGTTTTCATGGGGCATGGCCACATTGGATGAATGGTACAACAGGCCAGGTTATTCCTTTTAGCATAATGGATAATGGCGGGGATTTAGTAGAAACCGCATTTTTGGCTCAAGGTTTAATTTGTATAAGAGAATATTTTAAAAATTCTTCAGATTCTGCTGAACTTGCCCTTTCTCAAAAAGCAGATACACTATGGAAAGGAATAGAATGGAGCTGGTATACAAAAGGAGAAAATGTCCTGTATTGGCATTGGTCTCCAAACTATGATTTTCAAATGAATATGCAATTAAAAGGTTTCGATGAAACATTGATTACTTACGTTCTGGCTGCTGCTTCTCCGAATTATTCAATCAGCAAGTCTGTCTATCAACAAGGCTGGTCAAGAAATGGAGGTATAAAAAATACAGGAACACAATACGGAATTCCTGTTGTTGTTAATCATAACGGAGCTAATGGATCAGTTGGTCCAATGTTCTGGTCACACTATTCATTTTTAGGATTAGATCCCAGAGGTTTATCAGACGAAAACGTAAATTATGGGGATGCAACTACAAACCACGCAAGAATTATGTATCAATATTGTCTGGCAAATCCAAAAGGTTGGCAAGGGTATAATTCTAAAAGTTGGGGGCTTACAGCAAGCTATTCTAGGAATGCTGATGGGACTACAGGGTATTCTGCTCATCAGCCTAATAATGATTTAGGGATAATTTCTCCTACTGCAGCCCTTTCAAATATGCCTTATACACCAACAGAAAGTATCAATATGTTGAGGTTTTTATATAATGAAAATTATAACAAATATATTGGAGCAGCAGGTCCTTATGATGCCTATTCTGTACACTATAATTGGGTTACGCAAAGATATTTGGCAATAGATCAGGGAACCATTGCACCTATGGTTGAAAATTATAAAACTCAGTTTTTATGGCAGCTGTTTATGAATGCTCCGGATGTTAAGCAAGGTTTAGTTAAATTAGGATTCCATTCTACACAATACGGATTTTAAAAAAATGATATAATGAAAAGGATCACATTATCGATTGCTGTTGCATCTATGTTTTTTGCTTATTCCTGCAAAAACTTCCAAGCCTCAAAACCTGAAATTTCAAAAGTTGAAGCCGTAAAAAGTAATATTACCGATGAACAGCTGATGGACAGAGTTCAGAAAGACGCCCTGAAATATTTTTGGGAGTATGCAGAGCCTCATTCTATGCTGGGACGTGAGCGTTACCATGAAGACAATATTTATCCGGATAATGATAAGCATGTAGTGACTACGGGAGGTTCCGGATTTGGATTGGCTACCGTTCTTGTAGGAGTTGAAAGAGGGTTTGTCCCAAGAAAAGAAGCTGTAAAAAGACTTACCAATATGATGGATTTCCTTGCTAAGGCAGACCGTCATAAAGGTGCCTGGTCACACTGGATCAATGGAGAAACAGGGAAAACAGTGCCTTTCGGTAAAAAAGATAATGGCGGAGATCTTGTGGAAACAGCATTTTTAACATCAGGAATTTTAATGGTTCGTGAATATTTTAAAAACGGTAATGCTGAAGAAAAAGCCTTAGCTCAGAAATGCGATGACTTATGGAAAGGAATTCAATGGAACTGGTATACAAAAGGCGGTGAGAAAGTATTATACTGGCATTGGTCTCCGGATTATCAGTGGGAAATGAACTTCCCATTGGAAGGTTATAACGAATGTTTAATCACTTACATTTTAGCAGCTTCATCACCCACCTATGCCATTGATGCAGAAACTTACTATAAAGGCTGGGCAAGAAACGGCGGCATTGTTTCCGACAAGACCCAATACGGATTGCCCATGTATGTAAAGCATAATGGAGCACAGGAATATGGTGGCCCGTTATTCTGGGCTCATTATTCATATATAGGGCTAGATCCTACAGGATTGTCGGATAAACTAGTGAAAAATTATTTTGATCTGAATAAAAACCAGGTTCTTATCGATTATAAATATTGTGTTGAAAACCCAAAACAATGGAAAGGCTACGGCCCGAATTATTGGGGACTGACAGCCGGCTACACAAGAAATGATGATGGAAGCACCGGCTACAACGCCCATTTCCCACAAAATGACCTTGGAGTAATTACGCCAACCGCGGCCTTAAGCAGTTTTCCGTATACCCCTAAAGAATCAATGGATTTTTTAAGATTCATCTACACCCAAAAACCTCAGTTTATAGGTACGGCAGGTCCTTACGATGCCACATCAATCAATTACAGTGACTGGTTTACACCAAGATACCTGGCTATTGATCAGGGAACCATTGCGCCGATGATTGAAAATTACAGATCCGGATTTTTATGGAAATTATTCATGAATGCTCCTGAAATCAAGCAGGGATTAAAGAAATTAAGCTTTAAATCTGAAAAATATAACATTAAATAATATATTTCAGGAGCTTAATCCTGCTTTCCGCTGTATCTTTTTTGTTACGGCCGGAGCGAAGCGGAGGCCGTAACAAAAAAGGATGTCGCTGTAATCGGGGCTAAATAATAAATAAGTGAATTTAGAATAGTATTTTACATCAATAGGAACGGGCTTTAGCCCGTTTGAATAAAAACAAAATCAAACGGCTTTAGCCAAAACCTGAATATTAAATGAAATTTAAAATAAAATTTATTCCTCTTCTGTTTCTGCCATTTTCCCTAAGCATGACTGCCCAGGAAATAAAAGCGGAATTGAACAAGGATTTTAAAAGAACAGAGAAAATATCCTATATTTTAGATTACCCACAGAAAGTTAAAGGAAGTGTTCCTTTAATTGTTTTCCTTCACGGTTCGGGAGAAAGAGGGAGTAACCTGGAAATGGTAAAAGCGCACAGTCCTTTCACATACAAAAACCTGATCAAAGAGCCTGTTGCTATTTTGGCACCTCAATGTCCGGCTGATATGTGGTGGGATACCGTGACGGTCTATCATTTAATTAAAGAAATTCAGAAGAAATATAAAATTGATGCTTCCCGTATTTACCTTACAGGTCTTTCAATGGGAGGCTGGGGAACATTGAAGCTAGCAATGGAACATCCTGAAATGTTTGCAGCTGTTGTTTCAGTTTGTGCTCCCACAGATCAGGTGATGACAGCGAACATCAATCAATACAAAGATTTAAACATGAAAATATTTCATGGTGGGATGGATGATGTAGTTTTACCCGAAAATGCTTTTGATTTTTATCAGAAATTACATCCGGTTAATCCAACTGCAGAACTGACGATTTTTCCTAATGATAATCACAATTCATGGGATTCAGCGTATTCAAATCCGGATTTGTACAAATGGATGCTGTCAAAAAGAAAAGAATTAAATAAAAATTAATCGTCAGGATAAAAAACTTCGCGATCTTAGCTAAATATAATGCTTATCGCTTTAAAAATTGAATTAATCAGGAAACTTTGCACCCTGTGTTTCACCTGAGAATTAAAACAAAAAATTGAACTATAATTTAAGAAGATAGATTTATGAAAAAGTTAATTGTAATCGCCACTTTAGCACTGGCGCCTGTATTTTCGGCTCAGGAAATGGTATCGAAGCCGGTTCAGTCTTATCAAACGGCTCAATATCAGGCAAAGAAAAAAGCTTTTGTAAATAACCTTTTGTCGAAAATGACTTTAGATGAAAAAATCGGACAGCTGAATTTACCAAGTTCAGGAGATTTTACTACAGGTTTGGCTCAGAGTTCTGATATTGGAAAAAAAATTGAACAAGGTTTAGTCGGCGGACTATTCAATATAAAAGGAGCTGACAAGATCAGAGCTGTTCAGAAAGTAGCGGTGGAAAAAAGCCGTCTGAAAATTCCATTGATTTTCGGAATGGATGTCATTCACGGTTATGAAACCACTTTCCCGATTCCATTAGGGCTTGCGGCCTCATGGGATATGAATCTGGTACAGCAGTCTGCAAGAGTAGCCGCTAAAGAGGCATCTTCAGATGGAATCAACTGGACATTTTCCCCAATGGTGGATATTTCCCGTGAACCCAGATGGGGAAGGGTTTCCGAAGGTTCCGGAGAAGACCCTTATCTAGGAAGTGAAATCGCTAAAAATATGGTGTACGGATATCAGGGCAAAGATTTATCTGTTGGAAATACCATTTTAGCCTGTGTTAAGCACTTTGCATTGTATGGAGCAGGAGAAGCAGGAAGAGATTATAATACCGTTGATATGAGCCATGTGAGAATGTTCAACGAATATTTTCCGCCTTACAAAGCGGCTGTAGATGCAGGTGTAGCTTCTGTAATGGCTTCTTTCAACGAAGTGGACGGAGTTCCTGCCACCGGAAACAGATGGCTTCAAACCGAAGTTTTAAGAAATAAATGGAATTTCAAAGGTTTCGTAGTGACCGATTATACAGGAATAAATGAAATGGTTGACCACGGAATGGGAGATCTTCAGCAGGTTTCTGCTTTAGCATTAAAAGCAGGAGTTGATATGGATATGGTTGGGGAAGGATTTTTAACAACCCTGAAAAAATCTTTATCAGAAGGAAAAATTACCCAGGCTGATATCGATATCGCTGCAAAAAGAATTCTTGAGGCGAAATATGATCTGGGATTATTCGATGATCCTTACCGTTACGGAGATGCAAAGCTGGCTGCAAAAGAAGTGTATAATATGGAAAACCGTAATATCGCCAGAAATGCTGCCGCTCAGTCAATGGTTTTGATGAAAAATGACAATCAGGTCCTGCCTTTAAAAAAATCAGGAACAGTTGCCGTAATCGGACCGTTGGTAAATAATTCGTTAAACATGGCCGGAACATGGAGTGTAGCTGCAAAACATGATCAGGCGGTTAATCTGATGCAGGGCCTTCAGGCTAACTTCGGAAAAGAAGTGAAATTTATTTCTGCTAAAGGAGCCAACATCGATTATGATGCTAAATTGGAAGATATCTATGCTGCCCACGGTAAAAAAACAGACCGGGACAACCGTCCGAAAGAAGCTTTACTAAAAGAAGCGGTAGATGTTGCCAACAAAGCAGATGTTATTGTTTTGGCAATCGGTGAATCTGCAGAAATGAGTGGTGAATCATCTTCAAGAACTGAAATTACCATTCCCCAGTCTCAGGTAGACCTTTTAAATGAATTGAAGAAAACAGGAAAGCCAATCGCAGTTGTACTTTTCACAGGCCGTCCTTTAGCTTTAACGAATATAAAAGATACTCCTGATTCGATCCTGAATGTCTGGTTTGCCGGTTCAGAAGCGGGAAATGCAATTTCTGATGTGCTGTTTGGAAAAGTAAACCCTTCAGGAAAATTACCGATGACATTCCCGAGAAGCCTTGGCCAGGTTCCTGTTTATTACAATGCCAAAAATACAGGCCGCCCGCTAAGCAAGGAGCTTACCGATAAATGTGAATACCAGAGATTCCGTTCCAACTATATGGATGAGTGTAATACACCGCTATATCCGTTTGGTTATGGATTGAGTTATACAAAATTCGGTTATTCGGATGTTACGGTTTCCAATGCAAACCCGAAAGGAAATCAAACCATCCAGGCTTCAGTTATGGTAACCAATTCCGGAAACTATGACGGAGCTGAGGTTGTTCAGCTATACATCAGAGATATGGTGGGAAGCATTACCAGACCGGTGAAAGAGCTGAAAGGATTCCAGAAAGTGATGCTTAAAAAAGGAGAATCTAAAAAGGTGACCTTCGACATTACGCCTGAAAACCTGAAATTCTATAATGGAGACTTAAAATACGACTGGGAATCCGGGGAATTTGATATTATGATCGGAACCAATTCCGAAGAAGTAAAACATTCAAAAATCAACTGGACAAAATAATATTTTAAGCCGCTCACAATGAGCGGCTTTTTTTGTATCTTAGAATTAAATTAACTAATACCATATTTTTGGCATACTTTTTACCAAATTGAAAACCATTAAAAATTTAAATATGAAAAAAACAGTTTTACTCGGCGCGATCTTCTTAGGTTCTTTTGCTTTTGCACAAAAAGTGGGCGGAGACAGAGACGTTCACGGATGTATCGGGTCGGCAGGCTATACCTATTCACAAATCAAAAATGACTGCGTAAGGGTTTTTGAACAGAAAATCAAATTAAAGGAAATAAGTTCGGATAAAAGTTATACTTCGATGACGGCTGTTATTTTTAGTAAAGACATGAAAAGAGCCGAAGTTTTCATCCCGGACGGAGCGGCAAAAAGCATTATCCTTGAAAAAGAAGGAAAAAACAAAATCTGGAAAAGTGGAAGCTATATTAAAGAAAGCTATGTTTTGACTCCTTATAAGAAGAATAAGAAAATGAGCTACCAGCTTAAAAAAGATGATGTTGTAATTTATAAATAAAAAAAGAGGCTGTCTCAAAAGGGGCAGTCTTTTTTCTGTCTCAAAATTTGT
>NZ_AKJY01000076.1 GCF_000282115.1 Chryseobacterium populi | reverse complement strand
CGGGGTTTGCGAAGCAAACCCCGCCGAAACTATTTTATCCTGTGACAAATCTCCATTGATTCGAATAAATTTTGTAAATCATATCAAGAACTTTTTTACAATTGAGTTATTACAATTTATAAAAATTTGAGTCTTAAATGAAGTAAATAGTAATCTTAATCTTAATCATTTGTGCTAATCTGTAAAATCCGTGGTTAAATAAATTGATTTAGTTTTTGTCTTTTTGTAATCTATAAATAAATCTAGGGATACTTCTCAATACACTCTGCTTCGTTGAAGTGATGAAACGTCTAATTTCCTTTAAATTTCTGCTTCCCGATCAGCAGCTCAAAAAACAACCTGAAATCCGAGATGAGTGACCAAAGCGGGTATTTAAAAGTTGCAGGTTTATTCTTTTCAATGAGGGCATGACTGAACCATGCAAATCCATAACCGAAAATCGGGACGTACCATAAAAACCTTTCTTTCCCTGAATTGATCACATAAGCAATGACAGCGAATACAAGCAGTGTTCCTATAAAATGAAAAATGCGGGTACCCATTTTCCGGTGTTCAGTAAGATAAAACTGGTAAAATTCCCTATAGTCTTTTATTCTTTCAGGCATGATGGTATTAGTTTAAGGTTTCTGTGAAACTGAGAGCAATTATTCCGCCAATCTTTAAATAGAAAAAAGGTAAATCCAGATGTCCTGAATTTACCTTTTATATTTTCTGAATCAGCTTTTAAGTCTTTTTATTATCTTTAAACAGATTCTTTTCCCAGTTTACTGTTGCGGTATCCGTAGCAGAAATAGATCACAAGCCCTATGGCAAACCACAATCCGAACCAGAACCAGTTTTCATGGCTCATTCCTGTAAGGAGATATAAGCAGGAGCTTAATCCGATTAAAGGAATTAAAGAGAAATTTTTAATAAAAGTAAAGATACACAGAATCAGGTTGATTACAATGAAAACAAAGATAGAAGCTCTGAATTCACCTTCTTTAGGGTCATTCCAATCCATCAGGTTGTAGAAAAATTCCGGCTGCCAGAAATAAAAACCGATTATTCCACCGATAAAAATTACCGGGAATATGATTTTACCGTTGATGTAAGGAAGATGAAATCTACCTTTGATTTTTTCTTTTGCAGGAAGCATCAGCACTCCGGCACAAACCAGCACGAAAGCGAAGATGGTTCCGATACTTGTAAAATCAAGAATAAAGGTTTTATCTGTAAACAGGATAGGAACTCCTACTGCAATACCGGTAATGATGGTAGCGAATGAAGGGGTTTTATATTTCGGATGTACGGTTTTGAACTTTTCGGGCATTAATCCGTCGCGGCTCATGGCATACCAGATTCTTGGCTGGCCCATCTGGAAAACCAGCAATACGGTAGTGATCGCAACAATAGCTACAAACGAAACGACAAGTTCCATCCAGGCTACATTGGCATTTGACTTTTCAAATATAAATGAAAGCGGATCCCCGATACCGTCAAATTTTCTGTAATCAACCATACCTGTCAGTACCAATGTCAAAGCAATATAAATTACCGTACACAATACCAGAGAGATAATCATCCCTTTCGGTAACGTTTTTTGTGGGTCTTTTGTTTCTTCGGAAAGCACACTTAATGCATCAAAGCCAATATAAGCAAAGAAAACTCCGGAAACCGCACTCATTACGCCGGCAAAACCGTTTGGCATGAAAGAAGCTACCTGTGTCTCTGGATTTACAGGGGTCCAGTTATCTGTATTTATATAAGCGAAGCCTACGAGAATAACTAAAACAATAACTGCCAGTTTTAAAATAACCAGAGAATTATTGAAGTTTTTACTTTCCTTTACTCCGATATAGCAAAGCCAGGTAATCAATCCATTGATCACTAATGCAGGAATATCAACAATGAATTTTAAACTCCCGATTAGCGGGGCTGTTTTCCATGCATTAAGCAGTTCTTTATTTTCAGAACCGTTCAGAAAGGCTTTTTTTGCTTCAGTATAGCTGCAGGTCAGGTAATCCGGAATATGCATTCCCAGACGCTCTAAAAAACTTGTGAAATAGTCTGACCATGAGAAAGCAACGTAGATGTTTCCGAATGAGTATTCCATAATTAATGCCCATCCGATGATCCAGGCGATCAATTCTCCGAAACTTGCATAAGCATAAGTATAGGCAGAACCTGCTGTCGGAATTCTGCTTGCAAATTCAGCATAGCATAATGCTGTAAATCCACAGGCAAAGCCACAAATCAAATATAACAGAATAACTCCGGGGCCGCCTCTGAAAACTGCTTCACCTAAACTGCTGAAACTTCCTGCTCCAATAATAGCCGCAATACCAAAAAAAACGATATCCCAAACACCTAAAACCCTTAAAAGACTGGTAGATGTATCTGTTTCTGAATAGTTTTTCCTTCTGAAAAGTTGATTCATTCAATGTTTATATTTGAGTTTGAAAAAAAGCAAATGTAATGAAATTTTATTTTGATGGTAACAGTAGTTAAAATATTTAAGTAAAAATGCAACGGTTTAAGCAAATCGATAGCTTTTATTCTTTGTAAACAGGGATTTCCACATAGCTGTCATTATACCATTTTATCTCTAAAGGTTCACCAGAATCCTGTATGGTTTCATCACTTACATCTTTTCCCGTTCCGTAATTGATCTGCCAGGCAGGATTTTTGTTAACACCGACTACCAATAGCAATTTGCTTCCTTTCTCCACCTTCTTGCTGATGAATATTGAATTGTGTATAGGGATTTGCTCAGTTTTACCGGGTTCAAGAAGTTGTCGTACAGCATTGTCTTTTGCATAGCTGGCCCTTACCATATGGGTTGATAATAAAAATGACTTACCGTCCGGCTGTATCTGGTACAAATAAGTGCCGGTATCAAAATCTTTTTTATTGATAGCAACATTAAAAATCCCGGCCAGGTTTCCACTGATGATAAGATCTTTATGTAAAACCTCACTTTCAAAATAAACCGAATGCGTTGTTTTTATACTGTCTTTTTTGCTGACAACATAATAGGAGTCCTTTTCATCCCGGTTTTTAAAATTGACCGTTTGTTTTGTGAAAGTTTTATTCACAGGCTGAGTAAAAACAGAAGGACTGTTCTTGTGATCCAGAAGATAAAATTTAATCGTTGATGTATGCATTTTTTCAAGATCCGGAGCGTGTTTCCAGGTATTGGTATTCATCACCTGAAAATTGACCTTATCTTTTAAAATTTCCGGCTTTTTACCGTTTTTCAGAATATAATCAAACCATGAAAAAGCAAGGTCATCAATACTTATTCTGGCTACGGGATCTATTGTATTGCCATTGACAACCGTAAACCCGAAACTCTGCGCACCTCCGTGATTATAGGGTCCGATTACCAGATAATGATTTGCATTTTTGTTGTATTTATAATGTTCCTTAAAATAATATAAAGCACCTATCTGGTCATCATCATAATATCCGGTGGTGGTAAGTATGGGAATATTTATTTTAGCAAAATCTTCCTTGTAAGGAACCATTTTCTGCCAGTATTGGTCATAGCCGGGATGATCCAGCCATCTCTGGAAAATCTTATTCGGCTTGCCGCTTATGGTGTCTAAAGCCCTGAATGATTTTCCGCTTTTATACCATGCGGTATTGATAGAATCCCATTTTGTGAAATTATTAAAATCAGCTTCATCAGTTAATTTGTTGTTGGTGACATAATTGATCCATTGCAGCATATAGCTCATGAAAATATTATTTTGAGCAGGGTAGTCGATTCCTATTCCCACGGCAACCTGCGGAACAATTGTTTTTAAGGCAGGGTGCAATTTCTTTACAGCTCCCCACTGACTGAATCCCAGATAACTTCCGCCTATCATTCCCACTTTTCCATTGCTCCAGGGCTGTTTGCTGATCCAGTCGATAACATCATAAATATCCTCTGATTCGTGCTCAAAAGGCTCATTTTCATCATCGCTGTTTCTTTTGCCACGTGTATTGACAACAGCTCCTACGTAATTATAGACCGCAGCTCTTTTTCCAAAAAAAGCATCGAACTGTCCTGCATAGATATTATTGGTAAGAATGACAGGAAGCGGAGATTTGTTTTCTTTTTTTCGGACAATGGTAATGGTCAGGGTATGCCCGCTTTTTGTTTTTAAATCTCTAGTTTCTATAATGAATTCCTCCTGGTCTTTTAATGCCAGGAGTTGCATAATCTGAGGTTTAATATTCGAATAAGTTTTGTAATTTAAATAACTTTTACACAATGCCAAAGCTGAGCTGTAATCTATACTGTCCTTATCTTTTTGTTTGCTGAGCGCTTTTCTCAGAAGCTTTCTGGTATCATTGACATTACCGTCAAAGGCAATTCCTATTTTAGTAATTAATTGATCTGAAAGGCCGTTGTATATTTGATTGAAAGATTTTTGCAGTGCAGCAGGGAAAGTTGTCTTATCTTTCTGTTCATTTAATTTTGCCAGACTATAGACTTCCAGTGCAATGTATTTATTTCCGGCCATATTGTGATCGGCATATTGCTTCCTGTATTCCGATAAGGTGTTTATTGATTGGGTATAATCTTTTGCTATAATTTCCAGACGGAAGAGATTGTCTAAAAAATCAACCTTGTTTTCCGGTTTTTGTTTCAATGCCTGTTTTGCAATGACTTTTAAAGCAAGTTCAGGCATTTCTTTTTCCAGAATAATGCTGTCTTCCACCGCCGTTCCCGGAAAGTGAAATTTTTGAGCCTGCACCAGACTGATAAATAATAATGCTAAAAG
Source organism: Chryseobacterium populi (assembly GCF_000282115.1). Classification (GTDB taxonomy): domain Bacteria; phylum Bacteroidota; class Bacteroidia; order Flavobacteriales; family Weeksellaceae; genus Chryseobacterium; species Chryseobacterium populi. The sequence continues at coordinate 8,939 of NZ_AKJY01000076.1, read as the reverse complement.
TATCTTAATTTTCATGTAATGGTATATTTTTAGATGGTGTAAAACAAGGGTCTGATCAAATTTTTTTCTGATCATATTGTGCTAAAATTTTTTAAACTTTTGGCATACTAAATTAATCAATTTTTATCATGATGTAGTGAAATGTATATGAATTGATATTTTAGATTATTAACCCTTTTAAAACTTGCTTAAACAATAAGTTTTTAATATTTTCGTTAACTTATATAGACTAATTTTTTTATTCAAATAAAGAATGAAATCAAAAAAAATACTTTTAGCAGCTGCTGTGTTTTATTTCGGAATTTCCGAAGCTCAACAGTCTCAATACTTTACCCAAAAGGAAAATTACAGGTTCAATCTAGCCGAAAATCTTTACCAGACCAAAATATATAATGCTTCCCAATACGAATATGCACGACAGTATTTCTATAATCAGAATCTGTCGAGATCGAAAAAGGAAGCTGCGCAGTTTTTTGATAACGTAATCGGGGTAATTCTTCAGAAGAATCATGCAGAAGAAGGATTAACCGCTTTTATGAAAGAATACCCGAATTCTGCTTATTTTGCTCAGGCAAATTTACCTTTGGCAGATTATTATCTGGCAAAAAAAGATTTTGAAAAGGCGTTGGAAACCTTGAAGAAAGTAAACCAGTACCAGCTTTCAAAAGAAGAAAATACCCAATACATCCTGAAATTAGGCTATGCCAAATTCATGATGGGAGATTCCAAAGGAGCAACCGATGCCCTGGAAGAAGCTTACAAAACAGCTGATGAATCTCAGAAAGGGGATATTGCTTACATGCTGGGACATTTGTATTATTCCAACAGGCAGAGTGACCAGGCATTCCGGTATTTTGACTCTATTAAAGACCAGCCTAAATATTCGAAGCTGGTTCGTCCTTATTACGTGCAGATGTATTACAATGATAAGGATTATGATAAAGCCATTTCAGAAGGAAATTCTTTGTTGAATGAAGATCTTTCAGATTCCTACAAAGCTGAGGTTCATAAGATCATTGGAGAAAGTTATTTCATGAAAAATGATTATACTTCGGCTTATCCGCATTTAAAAGACTATCTCAGTGTTCAGCAGAACCCTTCTGAAAATGATCTGTATGAAATGGGGTTTGTGGCAGCACAGCTAAAAAAATATGATGAAGCGGTTTCTTACTATAACCAGCTGATCAACAGTAATTCCGCATTAGCCCAGAATGCATACTATCAATTGGGAAATGCTTACCTGGCGGTAGGTAAAAAACAGGAGGCTCTTTCAGCATTCCGTTCTTCTTACCAGATGGATTATGATGCGAATGTGAAAAAACTGGCTCATGAGCAATATGCAAAATTGGGATATGATATCGGTAACCCTTTTGAGAATCCGTCAACGGTGATTCAAAGCTACATCAATGAAAACCAGAATGCTCCTAACGCAGCAGAAATGAGATCGCTTTTAGTAAAATCTTACCTGTATTCCGGAAACTTTAAAGAAACACTGAATGCGATTGACAGGCTTCAGAATTCAACACCTGATATTGATAAAGTAGACCAGGAGGTTTCTTATTTACTGGGAACAGAAGAATTCAATAAAGGGAATTTCGATGAAGCAGAAAAATATTTCCTGAGAAGCTTAGAATTCAATATTAATAAAGAATTTAACAGCAGGGCTTTATACTGGCTTGCTCAGACGTATTATCAGAAAGGAAATTATCCGTCTGCGATTGTACGTTATGAAAAGCTTCTTAACGAGACCTTCCCTGAAAAGCAGCAATTGCCATATGATTTAGGCTATGCTTACTTTAAATCTAAGAAGTTTGATCAGGCCCAGATTTATTTCAAACAGTATCTGAGCAATCCGAAACCTGAATTTAAAAATGATGCGGAACTTCGTTTAGCAGATATTCATTATGCGAATAACGACCTTAACGAAGCAATTGCCATTTACGATAAAAATGAAGATGCCACCGATTATACCTTATACCAGAAGGCCATGGCTTTAGGGTTTAAAGGGGATACCCAGGCAAAAATCAATAATTTAAAGACACTTTTATCCAAATATCCGGATTCTGAATATTATGATGATTCCCAATATGAAATAGGAACGGCTTATGCCGATCAGGATGATTATGTCAACTCAAGCGATTATTTCTCAAAACTGATCAAAACATCTTCTGATAAAGATTTAATTGCCAATGCCTCTATTTACAGGGCTCAGAACTATATTGACCAGAACCAGAGCGATAAAGCACTTTCTGAACTGAAATCTTTGGGGGAGCAGTATAAAAATACAGCGTATGCACAGAAAATTGTACAGGCTGCCAAACCGATCTTTACTAAGAACGGGGATGTTTCAGGATATGAAAATTTTGCTAGGAATGTCGGAGTGAATGTAGATGCTGCCGAAATTGATGAAATCAACCTTTCAACAGGGAAACAGTATTTCACGAAGAAAGATTACAAGAATGCTATTTCCTACTATGAAAAATATTTAACTCAGAATCCAACGGGAGATGGCCTGTATCAGGCCAAATATGAATTGGGGGAAAGCTATTACCAGACGAATAATACAACTAAGGCATTGCTGGTATTACAAGAGGTTGCTGATGTTCAGAATGATTACCAGGATGATGCTGAAACCCGTTTAGCACAGATCTATGTTGCCCAGGGGAACTCTGCTGAAGCTAAAAAATATCTTGAGAATATTAAAAACTCTTCGAATATCAACATTAAGAACTACGCAAATGTAGAGCTGATGAAGATGTATGCCGAAGAAAAGAACTTCTCGGAAGCTGAAAAACTGGCAGATGCTGTAATCGCCAATAATAAAAACTCTGCAGCAGTAATAGAAACTGCAAAAGTGATCAAAGCGAGAAGCCTTATGAATGCAGGAAAAGATAAAGATGCCCAGACCGCTTATACTTCCCTTGAGAAATCTTCAAACACTGAAGTGGCGGCGGAAGCTTTGTATGCAAAAGCATTCTATCAGAATAAAGGAAAAGCATTTAAATCTTCTAACGAAACAATATTCAAGCTGGCCAATAACTATGCTTCAGAAGAATATTGGGGCGCAAAAGCTCTGGTATTGCTGGCGAAAAACTATATCGGCCTGAAAGATAACTACCAGGCAAGCTATACCTGCGACCAGATCATCAACAATTACAAGGATTTCCCTGAGATTGTTGCAGAGGCAAAAGAGGTTAAGAAAATGATTAAGAAATAAATGTACTGTTGTATTCATGTAAAAAGTATTCGTGGAAAAATTATCATGAATACATTTTACTTCAATACTTAAATACAAAAAAATAATGAACAAAAGAATTCAATTATTATCCATATTACTTTTAGGGGTTTCGCAGATTGCGTTTTCCCAGATCAAAGAAGAAAAGCTGGTTCTTAATAAAAAAAGAGAGCCGGAAGTTAAAAAAATCGAAAAGAAAAAAACGTCCGTGGAAACAATTAAGAATTATCCACCGGAAGAGAAATCCCAGAATCCTGTACAATACAAGATTACAGATGTACCTGCGGTTTCCGATTTTAAAACTTCCACCATTCAGGGTGAAGATGTAGCTCCGAAATTCCAGGGGAGTGCCCAGAACAACTATATACAGTTCGGAATGGGTAACTTCGGAAAAATTTTAGGGGATGCCAATATTTCCAAAACGTTGGACAATAAGCTGGAAGTTGGAATAGACGCCCATTTTCTTTCAACTCAGGGACTGAAAAAAGAATATCTGTGGGATTCCAAGCAGAGTTCAACCACTTTGGGTGCTTTTGTGAATTCTTACGGGGATAAAGGGAAATTTAACCTGAATGCTGAATATGGCTTAAACAGCTATAATTATTATGGTATTTATGCTTTAGAGCCGGGAGATGTTGATCTGGACCAGAGAGTCAATCAGTTTAAGGTAAACGGGTATTATGATTTTTATTCCAATGAAATTTTAAATGACGTAAGGGTAAAATCTTCGTTTTTAAAAGATCATTTTGATGCACAGGAAAATCAGGCTTCCATTTTGGCTAATTTATCTAAACATGCGATTGAGATCGGTAAGTCAGGGATTAATCTGAATGCTGATTTAGGAATAGGTATGGAAACTGTAAAAACTGATTTTGCAATCAGGGAAAAAAATTCATCCAACTTTTTCAATACAAGCTTATCTCCGAAAGTTACTTTCAGAAAAGGGGATTCATATTTAATGCTAGGTTCTTCATTCTCTTTCCTGAATGCTAAAAATTCAAATGATGTGATGGAGCAAGTGAAAAATAATAAAACTTATTGGTTTCCACAGGCTGAGTTCCAGTTTGCAGCGGCAAAAGAATTCAAATTTTACGGTGGGGTAGATGGTGGTTTAAAACTGAATACGTATGGTGATTTACTGCAGCAGAATCCATTTATTGTTTCAGATCAGATGTTGAGACCTACGCAAACGAAATATCATTTTTACGCAGGTTTAAGAGGTGATATTGATGAAACGGTGAAGTATGATGTTTCTGCAGGCTACGGAAAAATGAGAGATATTCTTTTCTATAAGGCGAATGATCTGTTTAATAATGACTTTACCCTGAACCGTTCTGCGTATAATTTCGCAAATACATTCTCTGCCATTTATGATGACGGAAATGTAAGCGATATCAAAGGAAGCATCCAGTATTTCCCATTGGAAAACCTTGTTTTGGACGGGGAAGTTCAATTTACCAAGTATGATCTGAAAAATTATGAAGATATTTACAACGTTCCATTGTTGAATGCAAGCATAGGGGCAAAGTATACGATGTTAGAGAAAAAACTGATGTTAGGCTTCAAAGGAATCTTTGCAACTGACAGAACTACAAACTCTTATGCGATCGAGGCTGTTCCGGATGCCAATGCTCCTACAGGAATGGTTTATCGGTCAACAGAGGACAAAAATGACAAAGTTGGAGGCTATGCAGATTTAAATCTTTCTGCAGAGTATAAAATTCACAAAAATTTTAGTATTTTCGCGCTCGGAAATAATCTTCTAAGTTCAAAATATCAGACATACAAAGGATATAAAGTTCTGGGTGCTCAGATTGTTGGCGGTGTGAAGATCAGTTTCTAATTGAAATTATCAGTTGAGAAGGGTGCTAAAAGTATCTATCCCCAACTAAAAACTCTTAATTACCGGCTGCATAGTTTAATGGATAGAACTTCGGATTTCGGCTCCGACAGTGAGGGTTCGAATCCTTCTGCGGTCACTTTTTAATAAAAAGAGAATTTGTAAATTATTGAAAATAAAATAATTGCATTTTCTCTTTTTTGTTTTGTGCCCAAATTTCAGAAATATTCTTTTTTTAATCTGCTTAAACTTGATTTAATCTATCTGAATACTAAAAACAGATAAATTATATCTGTGATAACAAAATCTACTGAATAATTGTTAAGATCGGAAATAATGCCCGTTACTCTCAAAATAATCATACATAATGTTACGGGCTGTTGCATCCCAATCAATACAAACAAAGCTAGGGAGATTGAAAGGTATATCATCTTCGTATAACCAATGTACAAAATCAATATCCGAATTGAACCAACCGTAGTAAAAATTATTTACATACTCATAGGCACTTTGAAAATCCATGTCTAAAAAGTTGCTCAAAACAGCTTTAAAAACCTCTGTATCATGCCCTGATTCATTTATTTGCTCGGCAATCTCATAAATTTCGGGAGATAAAAAACTTTCCCCTATCAATCCCAATTTTTCAAATAGTTCGAAACCCTCATAATCCTGAAACATAAATTCGGGGTCTTGTTCGTCTTCGTGCAATTCGTGCATTGCTTCCAGTAGTTCGTCATAGCTTCCGTATTCGCTAAGGTTAAACCATTTGCCGTAAATACTTGAATTGTTGTACTTCGCATAAGTGCCACAGTAGATAGCACAATTTTGCAGACAATTTTGTAAATTTGTCATGTTGATAAGTTTTAGATACATTAAAATTTATTGATTCGCCTTGTCGCATTGCAGTGCTTCAAGGCTTTTTTATGTATATATTGAGATATATTTTAATAATAAGTCGCTCACAAAAGCAGTAGAAATATACGACAAAAAGCCCATAAACACAAGCGTTTACAACACTTTTTAACCAAAATATCAACCGTTGTTAAAAACTTTTTAACCACTCGGAGCGCAGGAAAAGTAAAACAAGTCTGAGAAAAACAAAATCCGAGCATAGGGGGCGTAACGAAAAAATCTCCTTGACGGGGTGCAAAATCCGTATATTAGGTAGAGACCCGATGCCCATGTAAAAATTTTGAAACTCGACATGGGGGGCTTTTTTACAGCAAGAGTTTGGCGGGTGGTGTAAATAGTAGACCAAGTATTATACATTTTCTCTAAACCCCGCAGACAAAACCACCACTCCTCTATACAGAAAACTACAAACCGTTTACCTTAGCCACCCGAAATGTTGGATTAAGGTTGTGAGAAGTGAGTTAGAGAGTGATAGAATAATGTTAGGATATATAGGTACTATGTAGCAGAAATCCTGAAAACACCTCTATTTACAGTAGTTTGCAGAGATTACAAAGTGAAGTTACACTTACCAATAAAAAGTAATAGATTTTTCATTATTTACGTTTATCCAGGGACTTTTTCGTTTTGGGGTAAATAGGTAGATATATATTGACAAAAATACACTTGTTATGATTCCCATTTTTTCCACATCCCGTCGAAATCATAAAGATTACTTACCTAAGGCATAATAAACTTGTAAAAATTTTCAAAATGAATCAAATCTTGTAGTTTATAGCGAACAATAACTTATAAAACTATTGTAGATAGAGTAATATCCTTAGTTTCTACAGATATGATATAATTTCCACTAGTGTATTTTAATCATAAAATAACATTAAATTGTGCCCATACAAAAAGAAGCAAAAATAATTCATATTTTATCACTGAAAATCAAACAATTACACACATTAATTCATAAACGTTAAAAAAAATTAGTGCAATATTTATTGTTAATATTGGCGCAATGCGTAAATTGAGGCGTTATCTGCAATATTAAAAAAACTGTACAACCAATTGAACAAACTCATCCGAATTTATAAATCTATCAAATTTGAAAGAATTATAGACTTTCTTTTATATTTAATAATAATTCAAATAGGAATTTTTTGTTATGTACTTTTAATAAATAATGATAGAGTTGAATTAAATGGAATTCTTGAAATTGTATTAACAGTAAATGGTCTATTTTCTGCAATTTTAATAACTTATTTTTTCTCTAATATCTCTTGGGCAAAATCACTCAAATTAGAAAAATATAAAGAAGTAGAATTATTATCTCAGAAAATTACAAATTATCGCAGAATCTTAAACAAATTAACTCAATATTATAATGTTTGGATAAATGATGTGCAATCTAAAAGTTTATTGGAACATAATGACAATTACAAAAGAATTACATATTATGAATTTCGAATGAGTGGAATAAGTGATTATATTTCGGAAAGTGAAGAGAATATTGAACGACTAAGAGACGATATAAATTATAGTGATGTATATACTGATGCTTATTTAGCGATTGTGAGCTTAGTTCATGACCGAAAAAATGATAGGTTATATTATTCATCAAACGATTTATATGGTGATTTTGAAAGAAAGGGTATTTATACTCTTCCTTTCGTCGAGGAAGTAATTGAAATTGATCATTGCTCTATGATTTGGAACTTCTTCGATCGCTATGATATATTACATTTCAATAGAATTTCAATGGAAAATCAAGATTATATAAAAAATTGTGCAAAAAAAATAAATATAAAATATAACAATAGGAGTGTTGACGCGAATTTAATTAAGGAAATATCTGATGATATGAATGAATATTATTTTCCAGAACTACATTCATTATTAGTTTTTTTAGCAAAGGGTTTAAGCAAGCTCGATAATTTAATTTACTTATTAATACTGTTTTCTTTAATAATTGGAGTAGTTTCACCATTAATTTGCTTAATTTCAATTGATTTTCGTTTTTTAACAGAAGCAAAATGTTGCATTATAACTTTAAATATTTGCGCGCTAATTTATTTTATTATCAATTTCCATAGTATGATCGTAAAGGAAATAAAATGGATTTAAGTAAATACTGCAGATAACATAGGTAACCGTTGCACAACTCCTTAAGAATCCCCAAATCTAAAAATATCGACCTCATTACAGCCTTATTAGTGGCTGTTTTTTATGTAGGAAAATTTTATTATAGGTTTAAATAGAAATATTTTAAAGAAATAGAAGAGGCTTTGATAGGTATCTCTTTTTTATTGGTTGATGATACGCTAACCGTTGTATTTCCAATAAAGAAAACTGTCATATAATTACAAAAATTCTTATATTAGCACCTCAATTTTATCGAAAAAATAAAGCGTTAGCTTTTATTCTGTTATAGGGAATCTGGTAAATTCAAAATGTAACACGGAATAAACAGTTGATGCTCACGTCATATGGCGTGGGCTATTCTTGTTTGTGTTACAGGCTTACCAGAGCCCCCTATTGCAGATTAAGTTTAGTCCCACGCTTTCTGTATTAATAACCTTTCACTTTGGGGTTGGGTGATACAAAAAATCACTTATGAAAAAACTTATTTTTTCTTCATGTATTTTGCTTGGACAGCTTTTGTTTTCTCAAACTACAACAAAAAAGTTTAACTCATTCCAGAACCGATATGAATATTTTGATTCAAATGGAAATATGACTGGTTATGAAAAATATAACAGTTTCTCAAAACAATGGGAATATTATACAACAAATAATACTTCTCAATCTAGGCAGCCAACACAATACAGAGACCCACAACAATTAGACATTTCTGCATTAGGAAATGCTATGACAACGAAACAAAATAATTATAATTACAATGTACAGCTGAAGACTTACCCTTTTGGTAGACTTCCCTGTTTTTGAAGACTTACCCTTTTTCAA
>NZ_AKJY01000075.1 GCF_000282115.1 Chryseobacterium populi | reverse complement strand
CTTTCCTTTCTTTTTGAGCATAAAAAAAAGACTGTCTCACTTTTGAGACAGCCTCAATTTTTTCTCCCCAAAAAGGGAATCCGGGAAATGTGATGGGCTAAAATAAAAAAACCTTACTAAATGTAGTAAGGCTGTATATTAACTGATCAGGTCATCATTTTCTTCTTCGTGGTCATCTTCATTATCACTGAGGCTCCAGTAATTATTTTCTTCATCCTCAGATCCTATTTCTTCCATATCATCGTCGTCATCAGAACCGGGAACATCGAGATCCATTTCCATATCACCATAATCTTCATCATCAATTGGATTTCCGTCTCCATCCAATGAAATATGTTTTTCTTTGTTAAACATATCTTCATTCGGATTGTAATCCATTTGTTCTAATTTTCTATTTTGCTCATTGAGGTTATCTTCGGGTATCATAATCTTAGTATTTTTTATGTTTTATAAAGCAGAACAAAAATAATTCCAACATCTTTTTTATGAAAATTTTTAATAAGATTTTATCTTTTATCAATCGTATACTTCAGGATTCGCGCAATAAGGCATTTTTTCACCCCTGGAAAAAGCAATGATATTTTCTGCTGCCATCTTTGCCATTCCGGTTCTTGCTTCAATGGTTGCAGAACCGATATGGGGCAATACGCAGGCATTTGAAAGCCCTAGAAGTGAACTTTCCCTGGACATCGGTTCAGGATTTGTAACATCTAAACCTGCACCCCAGATCTGCTTTGAAACCAGAGCCTCATATAAATCTTTTTCGTTCTGAAAACCACCTCTTGCCGTATTGATGAAAATCGCATTGTCCTTCATCTTCTCAAAAACAGGTCCGTTAAAAAGCTCTTTCTGCTGTGGGGTAAAATTCGCATGAATGCTTAATACATCGGACTGTGCAATTAATTCTTCAAAAGAAACATAAGCTGCATTCAATTCTTTTTCCGCTTCTTCATTCCGATGGCGATTATGATAAATAATATTCATATCAAAAGCTTTCCGGGATTTTTTTGCCATTTCAAAACCAATTCTTCCGAGCCCCAAAATCCCTAAGGTTTTTCCGTATAATTCCTGGCCTAAAGCGTGCAGCGGATCAAAATGGCCCCAATTCCCGTCTTTTACTTTCTGAAAATTATAACTTGCTCTCCTTGCCACCGATTGCATTAATAGAAAAGCAACATCAGAAGTAGCTTTGCTTAAAACATCCGGTGTATTCCCAATTGGAATTCCCCTACGGTTGGCCTCTTTAATATCCACATGGTCAAAACCTACGGAATAAAGAGCAACTGCCTTTATATCAGGACATTGATCAAAGAAATCCTTATCATACCAGAATTCATTGCCGATACTTAAAATAGCATCGGTATTCTGACAATAAATCAGCCATTCTTCATGAGAAAGATTATCATGATCCGGAATGAAAACTTCCAGTCCGGCTTCCATTCCCGTTTCCGGTATTCTTTTATTTACAAATACTTTCATTATTTATTTTACTTAAAATTTTCGGAAATAAAAAACCTCACTCCTGCTAAAAAGTGAGGTTTTTTACTTTGCTATTAAAAATTATTGATTCTCATCCGAATTGTCTTTATTTTTCTCCCAGGCTTCAGAAGCCATTTCCTTAATCTCTTCCCAAACATCTTTCGCTGATTTTTGGGCATGAGCCATAAATCCCTGCTTCGTAGCTTCCTTGTTTTTACTTTTCATATCATTCAGATAATCCTTCACCTTTTGGGAATAACTTTCTGCATGGTATCCCGGATTATTATGCAGGTTTTTCTGAATATTACTAAAATCATGAGAAGATTTAAATCTATTCGTATCCATGACCATAAAATTTACGTGATTAGGTAATGAAATGCTTCAATTTCCGTTCCGAAAAATCACGTCAGTCTGTCATTTCAGATCTTAATTATCTCTCGGCCGGCCTCAGTAAAAGGATAGATTAAGATGATATAAATTGTCAATCTTTGCGATTAAAATTTACTTTAATCTGATCAACTGTCCTTTCCTTTTGACTATATTTTTATAATCCCACTGGATATTTCTGGATTTTTCCAGCCATCTTTTCAGATTATCTTCATTAATTTCCTGAACTGAAGTATATCTTTTTTCTGCGGCTTTAAACGTTCCTTCCACTTTAAGCTCTTCTTCATCAAAAGACTGTCCGCTCCAGAAAAGTAGTCTCACGGAGTCTTTCAGCTTACTGTAACCCGCAACCGGATTTCCTTCCAGAAACCATACTGGATGCCGGTGCCAGATTTTATTTTCCGCATCATCCAGCTCACGATCGATTATTGTGGAAAGTAAGCGGCAGATTTCTCTATCAGACTCAGCCTGCATTTCATTATAATCGGTAATATCGGGATTTATCATGGTTATTGATTGGTATTATTAAGCATCGGAACAAATTTGTAGGCTCCGAATTCTTCTTTTTCAATTTCCGTAGGAGAAATTTTTGTGAACCTGTATAAAACCTGTTCATCGGTGGGCCCCAATGGAATCACCATTTTTCCACCTACTTTTAACTGTTTTAATAATTCTGTAGGTAAAACGGAGGCTCCGCAGGTTACAATAATCTTATCAAACGGAGCGAAAGTAGGTAATCCTGCAAAACCATCCCCAAAACTCTGAAATTTTGGGAACAGGTGCATTTCCCTGAATTTTTTCTTTGAAAAATCAAACAGATCTTTCTGTCTTTCCACGGTATATACCAAAGCTTTCATTGCCAGTAAAACAGCCGTCTGATAACCGCAACCCGTTCCGATTTCAAGTACTTTTTCTCCTGGTTTCACCCGTAAAAGTTCGGATTGTTCTGCTACTGTCGACGGATGAGAAATAGTTTGATGGGCCAGAATCGGAAAGGCACGGTCTTCATAGGCAAAATCTTCAAAAATACTTTCGATGAATAGATGTCTCGGGACTTCATTCATTGCTGAAAGTACGCTTTCATCTGAAATCCCGATTTTATACCGGAGATAATCCACCAAAATCTTTCTTTTTCCTTTATGTACAAACGTATCTTGCATCTCACAAAAATAAGAAATTAGAAGTTAAATTTCAGGTATTAGATTAAAGAATTATTTACAAAAATCTAACTTCTAGCATCTAAAATCTAACTTCTTTCTTATCTTTACAAAAATTAAAAAAAGCTATGTTGAAAGCAGGTTTGGTAGGTGCCGGACATTTGGGAAAAATACATTTAAAGCTTCTCAATCAATCGGATAAATATGAATTCGTGGGTTTTCATGATAAAGATGCAGAAAACGGAAGAAAGCTGGAAACCGAATTCGGTTACAAATATTTTGAAAATTTTGATGATCTTCTGGATCAGATCGATATGCTGGATATCGTAACACCCACTCTTTATCATTATGATTACGCTTTAAAAGCCATCCAGAAAGGACTTCATTTTTTCATCGAAAAGCCCGTTACCCAGACCTTGCAGCAAGCAGAGGAAATTCTTTATAAATGCCGTGAAAATAGGATCAAAGCACAGGTAGGACATGTTGAAAGATACAATCCTGCATTTATGGCAACCAAGGAATATATTAAGGACCCTATGTTTATTGAGATCCACAGGCTCGCAGAATTCAATCCGCGTGGAACTGATGTTTCCGTCGTGCTGGATTTAATGATTCACGATCTGGATATTTTATTAAGCATTGTGAAATCTAAAGTTAAAAACATTCATGCCAGCGGTGTTTGTGTAGTAAGTAAAACTCCGGATATTTCCAATGCAAGAATAGAATTTGAAAACGGATGTGTTGCCAATCTTACCACTTCAAGAATTTCAATGAAGGCTATGAGAAAAAGCCGTTTTTTCCAGAAAGATGCTTATATTTCTGTAGATTTTCTTGAAAAAAAGGCGGAAGTTATCCGTATGAAAGATGCTCCTGAGAATCCAACTCCATTTGATATGATCATCGAAAATGCAGATGGTGAAAAGAATCAGATTTTATTTGAATATCCGAATATCCAGCCCAATAATGCAATTCTGGATGAGTTAAACTCTTTTGCAGACGCCATTACTGAAGGTAAAAATGTGGAAGTTTCCCTGGAAGACGGAACAGAAGCCTTGAAAATAGCACTGGAAATTATGAAACTGATTACTAAATAATTAAGAAATAAAAGTAAATATCTTTGAATCTTAAGGAATTTGAAGGGATTAGGTTAAGTGAAGCAAGCTTCATCTTCTTAACAGCTTAATTAATTCTTAATGGTTCAAACTCCATCAATATTAAATTTCATTTCCTCTCTGAATATTTTTTCATCCGGAGAGGAATTTTAATTTTTATTCAATAATTTTTAAATATATTTGTGATTACCTAAAAAAAGTAATTCTTAAAACAATCTCCTAATATTTTAAAATCAAAACTATGAAAAGAGCCATTCTATTATCCGCAGTTTTATTGTCTCAATTTGGGACATCTCAATTACTGAAAACAAATGGTCAAAAAATCGTGAATGATAAAGGTGAAAATATTCAGCTTAAAGGTCTCGGTTTGGGAGGATGGATGCTGCAGGAAGGGTATATGCTGAAAACAGCAGATTTTGCAGGCCCACAATATAAAATCAAGCAAAAGATTGCAGAGCTGATCGGTGAAGACGGCATGAATGAATTTTATAAAGCTTATCTGAAAAACGGCATTACAAAACAGGATATTGATTTTCTCGCAAAATCAGGCTTCAATTCTATCAGGCTGCCGATGCACTACAACCTTTACACTCTGCCAATTGAAAAGGAGCCTGTAAAAGGTAAAAATACATGGCTGGAAGAAGGTTTTAAAATGACAGATGATTTGCTGAAATGGTGTGCCGACAACAAGATCTATCTGATTCTTGATCTTCATGCTGCGCCTGGTGGTCAGGGAAATGATGTCAATATTTCTGATAATGACAAATCAAAGCCTTCTCTTTGGGAAAGTGAGGAAAACCAGAAAAAAACAATTGCCCTCTGGAAAAAACTGGCAGAAAGATATAAGAACGAGCCATGGATTGGCGGCTATGATCTGATTAATGAGCCGAATATCAATTTCACCGGGAAAAATCCGAACGGTACCGACGAAATGTCGAATGCCCCACTCTGGAAATTACAGAAGGAAATTACTGCAGCCATCAGAGAAGCAGACCAGAAGCACATTATCATTATTGAAGGAAACGGCTGGGGAAACAATTATAACGGTTTGATCCCGATCTGGGATAACAATATGGTATTCAGCTTCCATAAATACTGGAATAATAATGATGATGCAACACTGAAAAACGCATTGGATTTAAGAGAGAAGCACCATATGCCGATCTGGCTCGGAGAAACGGGAGAAAACTCGAATGTATGGTTTACAGAGCTTATTCAGCTGCTTAATAAGCATAATATAGGATATGCATTCTGGCCGATGAAGAAAATCGATAATACCGCAGGGGTTACCAGCGTAAAAATCACTCCCGAATACCAGAAATTACTGGATTACTGGAAAAACGGCGGCGAAAAACCTTCAAAAGATTTCGCTTATAAAGCTTTAATGAAAATTGCGGACAATTATAAATTCAGCAAGGTAGAAATTAAAACGGATGTAGTGGATGCAATGTTCAGACAGGTAACCGATGATTCCACAAAACCTTTTAAAAATCATTTAGTTCCGGGAAAAATTTTTGCTACCGAATTTGATTTGGGAAGAATGGGCTCTGCTTACATGGATAAAGATTTTACCAACCTCTGGGTAAGTGATCCGGCTAAAAGATCTGAATGGAATGCCGGCCATCAGATGAGAAATGATGCAGTGGATATCTATGTATGCACTGATAAAATTACCAATCAGTATTACGTAGGAAAAACCGAAACCGGAGAATGGATTCAATATACGATCAATAGCAAAGCTGATAAGGCCTATACTTTTGATATAAGATATGCTGCCACCAGCGATTCAAAAATAAGAATTGAAGATACTTCAGGAAAACAACTGGCTAATGTTTCCCTAGCTTTCACAGGTGGAAATGAAAACTGGAAAACAGTTTCTGTCAAAAACGTCAGTCTGAAAAAAGGTGAAAATAAAATCAGGGTCGTTTTTGAAAATGACGGCGTCAACCTGAATTATTTTGAAGTAAAATAGTATTTGATACAAATTACAAATCCCTTTTAGATGCTAAAAGGGATTTTTTTTTAAATTTACGACTATGAAAAAAATAGGATTTCTTCTTGTTCTGATCTCAGGATTTACCTTTGCTCAAAACTCAGCACTTGACCAGAAAATCAATTCGATTATAAAAGATAAAAAAGGAACTGTGGGAGTTTCAGTCCTGGGTTTTGAAAATGAGTTTACATACAATAAAAACGGAGATAAAAAACTTCCGATGCAGAGTGTATTCAAATTCCATATTGCTGCTGCGGTGTTGGATTTTGTTGATAAAGGAAAACTCTCCCTGGATCAGAAAATATTTGTTAAAAAATCAGATCTGTTAGACAATACGTGGTCTCCCCTTCGTGAAAAATATCCTGCCGGGAATATTGAGCTTCCATTAAGTGAAATTATCGATTTTACCGTTGCACAAAGTGATAACAATGGCTGCGATATCCTTTTAAAATTAATCGGGGGAACTTCAACCGTTCAGAAATTCATGGATTCTAAAGGAGTGAAAGGCTTTCAGATCAAATTTAACGAAGAAGAGATGCATAAAGACTGGAATGCACAATATGAGAATTACTCCACCACGGGCTCTATTGTACAGGTATTGAAAAAATTCTATGACGGAAAACTTCTTTCGGGGAAATCTACTGAATATCTCATGAAAGTAATGCTCGGGACAAAAACGGGAACCAACAAACTGGTTGAGCAGTTACCCAAAGGGACACCTGTTGCCCATAAAACGGGGTCTTCAGGTAAAAATAAGGATGGATTAACCGGTGCTGAAAATGATATGGGGATTGTAACCCTACCTGATGGGAAACATTATGCAATTGCCGTATTTGTAAGCAATTCCACAGAAACTGATGCGATAAACTGCAAAATTATTTCTGATGTTTCAAAGACTGTCTGGGAATATTTTAATAAGTAATTTTTAAAGCTTAATTTTAAAGCCCAAAATCAATATGAAACAAACAGCTATTATATTCAGTATTTTCTATTCCACGTTCTTTTTCTCACAGAAGAATCAAAACTACCTGCAAATCGGTTATGCCAGCATCTGCTGTGGAACCCCGTCTACAGATCCTGTAATAAATTATGTAAAGAAGTTTCAGAAAAAAAATAAAATCAAAGCTCTTGAAATTTATGGACAAAGCGGATTGGGACGGGAAGGAGAATTCAATCTGTATATTGGTATTGATAAGCTTTCAAAAGTTCAGAAAAGCAGTTTTATCAAAGGGCTTCAGTCTGTGATAGGGTCACAAAATGGTAAAAGAAACCAAAGCAGGGACGGAATTGTTAATTTTGAAGAAGCAACCATCATCACAAAAGAGGATTTAGCAAAAGCAAGAAATTTAACTCTCTATAAAAAATAATTTAAGAAAATGATCAAAAACATTGTAGTTATTGGAGCCGGAACCATGGGAAATGGTATTGCACATACATTTGCACAAAGCGGATTTAACGTGAATCTGGTAGACGTATCCCAGGATGCTTTAGACAGAGGAATTAAAACCATTACCAATAACCTTGACAGAATAATTGCAAAAGGTAATCTTACAGAAGAGCAGAAAGCAGAAACTTTAGGAAATATTACCACTTTTACCGAGCTTAAAAATGCTGTAGGAACAGCTGATTTAATTGTGGAAGCTGCAACGGAAAACCAGGATTTAAAATTAAAAATCTTTGGTCAGATGGATGAATTCGCTCCTGAAAACTGTATTCTGGCCACCAATACTTCTTCTATTTCAATCACTAAAATCGCTTCTGCAACCAAAAGACCGGAAAAAGTAATCGGAATGCACTTTATGAACCCGGTTCCTATCATGAAACTGGTAGAAATCATTAAGGGATATTCTACTTCTAAGGAAACTTTTGACCAGATTTACGAAATGAGCAAAACATTAGGAAAAGTTCCTGTAGAGGTTAACGATTATCCTGGTTTTGTGGCAAACAGAATTTTAATGCCTATGATCAACGAATCTATTGAAACGCTTTACAACGGTGTTGCAGGTGTTGAAGAGATCGATACGGTAATGAAATTAGGAATGGCTCATCCAATGGGCCCTCTTCAGCTGGCAGATTTCATAGGACTTGATGTTTGTCTTGCTATCTTAAACGTGATGTATGACGGTTTCAAAAATCCTAAATACGCTCCAAATCCATTATTGGTTAATATGGTAATGGCCGGAAAACTGGGTGTAAAATCAGGGGAAGGGTTCTATGATTATTCTGAAATCAAAAAAGCGGAGAAAGTTTCAAAAATGTTTTTGAAATAGTTATAAGTTATGAGTTGTGAGTTATGAGTTATAAAGCTGCAACCTTAATGAAAAAAGAAAGAAATATTCAGATAATATTGGTCATCATTACTCTAGTGATGACCATTTTACGTTTTTTACTGAATGAAAAAGGCAGAGTAAGCCCTGATTCCATACGGTATATGAGGTTTGCACATGTTTTTCCCACCATTGATAATACAACAACTCCATTAGGATATCCCTTAAGCATAAAATTCTTTACACTTTTCGGGTTTGATGAGTTCTGGGGCAGTAAGGCTGTTGGGATTCTGGCTTTTCTTTTCATTGTTTTTTTCGCATGGAAAAAGAAGTTCTACCTGAGAGAATCTATCACTGTAAGTGCTTTATTCAGCTTTGTCTCTATTTATGCATTTACGATGAGTGAGGCGCTCACCCTTCCTTTTGTTTTCCTTTTCTTATATGTCTCAGACCAGATCATTAACGGAAATTTAGAAAAGCAAAGAGCCATATTCTATTTATCCCTTTCCTTAATTGCTTTGTATAATATCAGATACAGTGCCTTATTTTTTATTGGCGGAACAGGGCTTTACGGACTTATTTTCCTGAAAAGAAAGTATGCTGCCGTATTGATTATTTCTTCTGTTATCTGCGGTCTTTTTATCATTTTGTATAAGTTTTTATTTATTGATTATTTTAATGAAAACTATGTCAATCAGTTTCTCGAAATGGGATTGCATCCCACTTCACAATTGCTGACAGAACTTTTTCAGGGGTTAACGACTGCTTTTAATCCGTTCATTCATATGGCCAATCCGGGCGGAGGAATCATCAACTACGGGATTTATGGGATCGGTCTCCTGAATATTCTTTTTATTGTTTTTCTTTTCATCAGAAACAAGCTTTCAAATCCTGAATCTTTCTTTGTCTTTACAGGCGTTTTTGGAATTATCTGCTCTTATTTTATTCAATATTTTTATTCGGTAAATCCAATTGATTACCGATTGATTGCTCCGTTCAGTCTGCCGATCTGGCTGGTCTATTTCAGAAAACTATATAACATACTGGGTATTAAAGTAGTATATGCTATAGGTATTTTAAGCTTGGCATCGGGTTTTATTTTCACCTGGCTTTCAAAGGGAGATTACCTTGAAAACAGAAAAGAGATCAAACAGTTTTTACAATCTGAACATTTAAATGATGTTCCGTTGAAATTTTATCTGGAAAAAGCTGAAGATCTGGAAAAAATACAAATCGCAGAATTAATAAGTACTGTAAATGCTGATATAAGCATTACTTTTAAACCTAAAGATACCCTGCAAAGAACCACGCTCACAAGATATAAAGTTTTACAAAAAATTAAAATCGACAAGAACAAATATCAATAATTTTATTATCTTTGAGAAAGTTAAAACATTAAAAAAATGAAATTACCAAAGTTTTTATTAGCAGATAATTCGGAATTTCCAGAAGATTTATTCGTAGTTCATACAGAATATCCAAGATTTATCTTAAATGTGGAGGAGGAAGAAGTTGAGTGGTTGGATGATTTGGAAGGCGATGACGAAGAAACAATGGCAGATGAGGCTACTAAGGTTGTTGAAGCTGCTTTCAAATGGTGTGATGAAGAGTTAGCTAAATACGACGAAGAGGAAGAAGAATAAAACGAACGTTAACACAATAAAAAAAGGAACTCAGATCTGAGTTCCTTTTATTTTATTCAGTTTTATTGAATTTCAATAATAAAAGATTGTCTTTATACAATTCTAAAGTTGTACCAGAGATTACATATTTGTTGGCTTTCCCCATCATATCCATAAAATTCTGCTCCACACTGATGTTATCACACATCATTTTTGTAGATCCCATCTGTCCGGCCGAGAAATCACCTGTGGAAGGGTCTATTTTAGCAGTCCCGAAATAATTGTTACATCCTGCATTTCCATTGATTTTATCACCTTCAATATGTAAGGTCGGAACTTTTCCTTTTACATTATCAGCCAGCGTCCATTTTGTATTCGCTAGTGAAGGCTGTGATTTTCCTACTTTTGAAGCGGAAGCGCTCGACATTGTTCCACACGACGCCAAAACTGCTGCTGCACATACACTTAAAAAAAGATTTTTCATTTTTTTCTTTTTTGATTTGATCAAATTTACGGAAATTATATTATTTAAACGGTTTGGGATCAGTTTTATTATCTGCCAGGCTTTTAAAATAATTTAATTACCCATGAGCTTTTTAATAACAAAAGTCATAAAAATTTAATAAAATAGATTTTTTCCCGTCAACAGGAACGGGCTTTAGCCCGTTTTCAAATCAAATAAATTCATTCGGCTTTAGCCAAACCTTCAATAATTAATATTCCTTTTTTTTGCGATCTTAAGTTGAACTGAAGCCCGTTCCTATTAATCCGCTCACCATATTATTAAACATAAAAAAACGGGCTAAAGCCCGTTTCAATATAATATATATGATATAATCTTTATATTTTAAGATCTCAATTCCGCATTGAATTCTTTCTGGAAAGACTTCACCAAAGAATCCATTACTTCTGCAATTTCCTTTTCTTCCAGTGTTTTCTCTTCATTAAGAAGCTCAAAGCTCATCGCATAAGATTTCTTACCTTCCGGAAGGTTTTTCCCTTCATATACATCGAATAAATTGATGCTTTTAATGAACGGAGATTTATTCTTTTTAGCCGTTTGGTATAAATCCTGATAGTTGATGTTTTTGTCAATCAGCAAAGCTAAATCCCTTCTGATCCTATTGAATTTAGGGATATCCTTAAATTTCAATTCATTTTCATAACGTAATTCCTGAGCATATTCCAGCTCTATTTCCGCATAGAAACAATCCTGCTCAATATCAAAGTCTTTTAATAAAGCAGGAGCTATTTTTCCAATTCTTACCAGCGTTTTTCCATTCACTTCGTAAGCCAGGGCATCAGAAAATCTTTCGTCAGATAAAGCAACCTCTTTGTAATCTAAAGCCTGTCTTTCCAGTAAAACCTTCACATAAGCTTTCAGGTTATAGAAATCAGTAGCAGATTTTGGCTGTAACCAGTTTTCTGCAACATTTCTTCCTGAAACCAAGAGAGCTAATTGTTTTCTTTCTTCATACCGGGCCCTTTTATGGTAAATTTTACCAAATTCAAAGAATTTAATATCCTGGTTCTTTCTGTTGATATTGTAGATTGCATTTTGAAGAAGCCCTTCCAATAAAGATTTTCTCATAAATGCTAAATCATTGCTCAACGGATTCAGTAATTTTACGGCATCTGTTTCATCTTTCACAGAAGTAAGCGAATTATTCATTACTTCATTGAAACCTAAGCTCTGCAAAGTTCTCGCCCAGTTGTTTTCCAGTTCATCCTGATCATTCGCACTAAGCTTCACCGGAGTAAATGAAATCTTTTGCGGGGCATCAATCTTATTATAACCGTAGATTCTTAAAATTTCTTCGATAACGTCGATTTCTCTTGTAACATCCGCTCTGTAGGCAGGAACAGAAATTTCCAATCCGTTTTGGATTTCATTAAGGACTTTTATCTCAAGAGCTTTCAAAATTTCTTTTACTTTCTCCCTGTGAATTTTAGTTCCCAGAATCTGTTCAATTTTAGAGAATCTTATAATGACATAGCTGTCTTCGATTTTCGTCGGATATTCTTCCAGCAGGTCTCCTATCAATTTTCCTTCTGCCAATTCCTGAATCATTCTGATAGCATGGGTAATTGCCGTTCTAGTAATATTCGGGTCTACTCCTCTTTCAAACCTGAAAGATGCATCCGTATTCAGACCGTGGAATTTAGCACCCTTTCTCACCGCTACCGGGTTGAAATAAGCGCTTTCCAGGAAAATAGTTTTCGTCTCGTCCGAAACTCCTGAATGAGCACCGCCAAAAACCCCGGCAATACACATTGGATTATCTTTTCCGTCTTTGATCATGATTTCAGAACCGTTCAGGGTTCTTTCAACACCATCCAGAGTGGTAAATTTAGTTCCTTCTTTTACCGTTCCCACCTTTACTTTTTTATCTGCAATTTTATCTGCATCAAAAGCATGAAGCGGTTGTCCGAAACCATGAAGAATATAATTCGTAATGTCTACAATATTGTTGATCGGACTTAATCCGATAGCTTCCAATCTGTTTTTTAACCAAACCGGAGATTCAGCCACTTTTACATCTTCAATGACAGCACCGATGTATCTCGGGCATAATTCAGCGTCTTCCACTTCTAAGGTAAAGTCGTGAGTTCCTTCACCGTTCAAGGCTTCAGAAGCCACTTTTTCAAATTCCGATTTCTGTTTGTTGGTTGAAAGAAAAGCATACAAATCTCTGGCTACGCCATAATGAGACATTGCATCAGTTCTGTTCGGTGTCAATCCGATTTCAAAAACATCATCGTTGGTTAATTCAAAATAATCTGCAAAATCTTTCCCGACTTCATATTTGGTTTCATCTAAAACCATAATTCCACCATGATCTTCGCTCAATCCTAATTCGTCTTCAGCACAGATCATTCCCTGTGAAACCTCTCCTCTGATTTTTGCTTCCCTGATCTCAAAAAAGTTCCCGGTTTTGTCATAGATTTTTGTTCCAACAACTGCAACAGGAACGGTTTGCCCTGCCTCTACATTCGGAGCACCACAAACAATGTTTAACACCTTTCCGTTTCCTACCTCTACTGTTGTTTTCTTCAGTTTATCAGCATTCGGATGTTTTTCGCAGGTTAAAACCTTACCTACTACAATACCTTCCAAACTTCCCTTTACACTTTCAAATTTATCTATCCCTTCTACCTCAAGACCTATATCTGTAAGGAACTCCCCGATTCTTTCAGGCTTCAATTCCGTTTTTATATAATCTTTCAGCCAGTTATTTGATATCTTCATCCGTTTATTTTGAAAATTTTATTTTGAATTTTGTGCGATTTTTACTGCACATTTTTTTCCGTACAAATGTCGTGTTTTTTTGAGAAACAGCGAAATTTTGAAGGTTAATACTTTGTTGTTTTTGTATGTTTTCCATGTTTTTTCTTCTAACGATTCCCTATAAAAAATCAGTCAGATACCAGGAAAACATTTTTAAATCAATAGTTTTTTGAATATGTTTTTTTCTCTGAAACAAATTCTGTTTTACTGCCATTACCTGTTCTGAAAAGGGTCTTAAGGGTTGTTCTTAATTTATCTCCTTTTGAATCGGAAAGATACGTTACGAAATGTAAATGGGGTCCGTTGCTCCAACCTGTATTTCCACTCAACCCTATTATATCGCCTTTTTTCACCTGATCTCCGATATTCACCAGTACTCCGTTTTGTTTCAGGTGATAATACTGGGCAAACGTTCCGTCCGGATGCAAAATGGTAATATAATTGGCCTGATTAGCACAGTTTATCTCAGCACAACCTGAATTATTATGCTTAACCAGATCAACCACAAGACCTTCCCTGGCGGCCAGAATTTCAGTGCCTTCGGGCATAGAAAAATCAATAGAATTTTCGTTCTGATGGGAAAATTTTCCATTATACCCCTGATACACATTAAAAGATTTCCCTTTTGGAAAAGGAAGATCATATACATATCCGGAATCATAGGTCTTTAAAGTAATGTCTCCTATATAGATCAGATAACCCGGCATTTTTTTCACTGCCCATCTTTTTGTTTTATCATTAACTACAAAATAAGCTATTTTGTTTTTCAGTGATTTTGAGGGCAATACCTGAGTCATCTTAAAAGCTTCAGGCTTATTCATATTTTCCAATTCCGGTTGGGCTGAAAATACAAAAGATACAGGAAAAAGTTCCTGATTGTCGGCATAATATGTAATTGTATCTCTATTCTTCTCGTAATATATTCTGGTGTTTTTTTGAGAAAACAGAATGATAAACTGAAATAAGAATGATACAAAAAATATTTTTTTCATATTGAACTGATTCAAAATTAACGCATTAAAAAAGAGACTGAAAAAAATCAATCTCTTTTTTATTATTTAGTTTTAATATTATAATCCGATTACCGGCATTGATAACATTAAGATATTTTCATTTTCTTCAAGACCATCAAGAGGCTCAATGATTCCGGGCCTGTTGGGTTGTGACATTTTCATGGTAATATCATCAGAACCAAGAACCGTCAGCATTTCAGTTAAAAATTTAGAACTGAATCCGATATTGATATCTTCTCCGTTATAGTCACAAGGAATCTGCATATCTGCTTTGTTTGCATATTCCGTATCTTCTGCATGAAGGTGAAGGATGTTGGCAGACAGTTTGAATCTTACCTGATTGGTCGATTTGTTAGACATGATCGATGCTCTTTTGATAGCTCCCAATAACAGGTTTCTGTTAATCGTCAGCACATTCGGGTTTTCTTTTGGAATTACTGCTGTATAGTTAGGATACTTTCCGTCGATCAGCCTGCAGATCCAGATATGCTTATCAAAAGTAAATTTAGCCATATTCTCATTGAAATCGATGCTTACATCGTCGTTTGAGCTTGCTAAAATATTTTTGAAAATATTCAGAGGTTTTTTAGGCATGATGAATTCCATAGGTTCAGCATTCATCAGGTCTGTTCTTTTATACACAACCAGTCTGTGGGAATCTGTAGAAACGAAGTTGGTTTCATTTTCTCCAAACTGGAACAGCACTCCTGTCATTACCGGGCGAAGGGAGTCGTTGCTTGTTGCAAAAAGGGTATTGGTTAATGCTTCAGATAAAACACCCGCTGGCATTGTCACATTTTGCGAAGCATCAAATTCCGGTAGCTCCGGGTAATCATCTGCGTTATCCAATGCTACTGCGAAATTATCTTTTTCATCTAAAATCTCAAGCTGGCTTCCTGTACCTTCTGCATTATCTTTCACAGACAACGTTAAAGGCTGTTCACCATAAGTTTTGATAAAATCCTGAAAAATCTTAGCAGGAACAGCAAACTTACCCGAATCATCAGACTTCACTTCCAGAGAAGTTACAAGCGTTGTTTCGCCATCAGATGCTGTAATGGTAACATTATTTTCGTTTAACTCAAAAAGATAGTTTTCTAAAATAGGTCTCGACTGAGAACTTGATATTACGCCACTTACAGTTTGCAAAGCCTTCTGCAGTTCACCACTTGAAATAATAAATTTCATAGATTTAAAAATAAATTTTTACAAATATAATAAATAGAAAATAGATTAAAAAATATAATCCTGTGAGTTATTAACAACCATCAAAAGATTTTCAAAACCATTTCCAGTTCCGTTTTTGATGACCGGATCATCATAACGGATTAAAGATAGGGATTTTCTTTAAGCAATTAATTATATTTGTAAATAATCTTTTTGTCATGCGAAAACCACCCATTCATCAAAGTTTTTTCAATGCTTTCCGAGGTGTTTTTTTGATGATCAAAACAGAAAGGAATTTCCGGATAGAAGCTGCTGCTTTTCTGATCAATCTTTTTTTAATTTTTTATTTGAAGCTTTCCGCTACTGATACCTCGCTTATTCTTATTGTCTCTTTTGGTGTTTTAAGTGCTGAAATTTTCAATACGGCTATTGAAAAGATCTGTGATATAATACAACCCGATTTTGACAAAAGGATTGGCTTTATTAAAGATATCTCGGCGGGAGCCACTTTGCTGATGACCATTGCTTCGGTTGCTGTGGGGATTATTGTTTACTGGAAATATATTTTCACTGTTTTTCCTGCTTGAGAATAGGTTGGGCTAAAGCCAATGGATATATAAAAACAAGCAAACGGGCTCAAGCCCGTTTCTATTGATATAAACTGTAAATATTATTTTGTGCTAATTATGTTTAAAAGTCATTTCCCAACATAAATAAATCCTTTCTTTCCCGACTTAAAAACAGTCTCAATTCTTTTATAATCATTCACTTCGTATTTATCAGCCTGAAGAATTTCCCTATCTGTAACTTCAAACAGAACGCCTTCGACCTCATCTTCCCTATCTCCGGAAAATTCTAAAATGGGATGGTATTTCTGGCTGCTTTTTCTTAAAACTTCCGGATCGGTAATTTCGAGCATTTTAAGTTTATAACCTGTTAAAAGATCTTTTTCACCATTCAGCAGCCTTCCGAATGTTTCCCTCTGAACATCTTCTTTCTGCAAAGTCCCGTATGAAAATAAATAAGGCATTATAAATATTTTTCAATGATTGGAATCGCAATTTCAGCCATCATTCCGTATCCCTTTTCATTGGGATGTACGCCATCGCCTGAAAGCAGGATTTCTTTGTCTTTTAAAAATGCTGAATAGAAATCAATATACATCAGTGAATTTTCAGCTGCAATATTTTTGAGAATCTGATTGTATTGCAAAACATCTTCACTTATTCTCAACTTTCCGGAAGCCGTTACCACTTTGTCAATTTTTTCAGAGAATGGGAGTATACTGACCAGATAAATGTCGTCTGAAAACTGTTTTGCCGTCTGAACTGCAGATTGGACATTGTTTTTAAACTGGTCAGGGTTTACCATCTGAATTCCGTCTTTTATAGCTAAATCATTGGCTCCGTATCCTATGAAAACGATGTTTCCTTCTGCCGAATTCCTTGCACTTAATTCATGAGGGATTCTTTTCAACAAACCATCGGTTGTTTCGCCTCCGATTCCAAGATTGAAAAGGATCAGCTCATCACTTCCTTCGTGAAATTTCTGCAAAGAATATCTTTTCAGAATATCTACCCAACCGCCAAAAACCCTATCGTATTCGCCGTATGTGATACTGTCACCGAAGAATAAACCATATCTTATTTTCTTCATTTTAAACTATTTTACTGAAATATTTTGAAACATTGAGCAATTAAGATAAATTAGAATCATAGCTGAAAATTATTATTTAAGCAATGGAATTATGTATTCCAGCCAGCTTAATTTAACTTAAAACCTTCATTAATCTTAATAGTTTCAATTTTCAATCTAAAATCAGTGTTATATTTTTATGATCTTCTATAATTTCTATTAAAATATCAAATAACGTTTGTCCTTTTCCGGAAATTAATTCATCCAGTTTTTGCTGAATCAGTTCTATATTAAAAGGTTTCCCCTGTCTGATTTTTCTTTCGTAAAATTCACGGGTGGCATTGAATCCTAAATCACTTTTTGATTTCTGGGATTCTTTCCAGATTAATTCAACTTCCTGTCCGTTTTCAAATACACCAAAACCGCCGTATAAAATATCGTTGAATCCATCTAAAGTTCCGGCCTTCCAGCCTGCATTCTTCATAAGGATATTGGAAATTTCTTCGTAGAATTCGGTCAGATCAGAAAAATGACCGCCATTAATGACGATCATTTTCTTTTTATTGTTATTTGAAGTATTCGACTCCATTTTTAAAGATGTTATGATAATTCGCAGTTGGAATATTTTTCATAAGACCTTCGGCAAAACGTTCCGGATGCCCCATTCTACCGTAAATTTTTCCGCATGGGCTGGTAATTCCTTCAATTCCGAATAAAGAATTATTAGGGTTGAAAGGCATTCCGTGAGCGATATTCCCATCGAAATCGATGTATTGGGTCGCTATCTGTCCGTTTTCATAAAGCTTTTGAATTTCTGCTTCCGAAGCCATGAAACGGCCTTCCCCGTGAGAAATCGGAATGGTAAACACCTGGTCTTTCATTCCTTTCAACCATGGGCTTTCGTCATTCACCACTTTCACATTGACCATCTGGGAAATATGTCTTCTGATGGCATTATGAGCCAGTGTAGGAGAGTTTTCGTCTAAGTCTTTGATTCTTCCGTAAGGCAGCAATCCTGATTTCACCAATGCCTGGAAACCGTTACAGATCCCGATGATCATCCCGTCTCTGTCTAACAACTCATGGACAGCATTTTTCATTTTTTCGTTCTTCAAAACGTTTACAATGAATTTTGCAGAACCATCAGGTTCATCCCCGGCAGAGAATCCTCCTGAGAAAGCCAGAATCTGGGATTGTCTGATTTCTTCTACCCAGGCATCAATGCTTTCATCCAGCAACTGATGACTGATATTTTTAAGAGGCAGACTGCTTACCACAGCACCTTCTTTCCGGAATGCATTCAGTGTTTCGTATTCACAGTTTGTTCCCGGGAAAACCGGTGCAAATACTTTAGGCTGTGCGATCCCGTGTTTTTTAATGATAATATTTCTCGGATGGATCGAGTTTGATTTTTCATCCGGCTCAATCGTCAGCTTTTCTTTTTCAACCGTTGGGAAAAGGTTTTCAAATGTTCCTGTATAAGCAGACACAAGATCCAGGATGCTGGATTCAAGGCCATTTATTTTTAAAGCATTTGAATCTTTAACTTCTCCGATCAGCTGCAGGGATACTGAGCTTAATTCTTCTGTGGATTCAATAATTAGACTGCCGATATTTTTAGCCAACAAAACATTTTCGTCAACATTGATTTCAGCACCTAACCTGTTTCCGAAGCTCATTTTTGCTAAAGCTACGGCAACACCACCATCTTTAACGGTCTTCACAGAGGCAATCTTTCCTGTTTTGATATTCTCAAAAATGAAGCTGAAAATCTCTTTTAAAGTATTATAATCCGGAAGTCCGCTTTCCTGTGGAATATGATTGAAGAAATACAGTTTATTTCCTTCTTTTTTAAATTCAGGAGAGATGATATTTTTCTTTTCTCCGTTGGCACAGGCAAAAGAAATCAATGTCGGTGGCACGTTCAGATCCTGATACGTTCCACTCATTGAATCTTTTCCTCCGATAGCCGCTAAACCAAGATTAATCTGGGCATCATAAGCTCCCAGTAAAGAAGCTAAAGGTTTCCCCCATTTCTCAGGATTCTGGCCCAGTTTTTCAAAATATTCCTGGAAGCTCAGTCTGATATTTTTATAATCTCCACCCATTGCAACGATCTTAGCCACACTTTCCACTGCGGCATAAGCTGATCCCAGCAATGAGTTTTGTTTTGAAATTCCGGCATCAAATCCCCAGCTTGCCAAAGAAACCGTTTCAATATTTTTTGCTCCGATGACCGGCAATGTCTGAACACTTCCTTCCATCAAAGTCTGCTGAAATTTTCCACCTAAAGGCATCGCAACCGTAGTCGCACCAATAGATGAATCGAACATCTCCAGCAAGCCTTTTTGAGAGGCTACATTTTTATCACTTAAAATTTTCAGGAATTCTTCTTCAGAGAAAGGCTTATTGTCTGCTTTAACCTCCTCAAGGTGGGTAATTTCCACTTCCTGGCTTTTAGCACATCCGTTGGTATCTAAAAACGCTCTTGAAAGGTCAACAATCTTATCTCCTTTCCAGAACATCTGCATTCTTCCTGAATCTGTAACTTTTGCCACTTCTACCGCAACAATGTTTTCATCTTCACAATATTTGATAAACTGTTCTTTATCTTTCGGATCTACTACCACAGCCATTCTTTCCTGAGATTCCGAAATAGCAAGCTCGGTTCCGTTTAATCCTTCATATTTTAAGGGTAGAACATCAAGATTTACTTCTAAAGAATCTGCAATTTCTCCGATGGCTACAGACACCCCACCCGCTCCAAAGTCATTTGATTTTTTTATCAGCCGGGTTACTTCGGGGTTTCTGAACAGTCTCTGAATTTTACGTTCTTCAACGGCGTTTCCTTTCTGAACCTCCGAACTCATGGTATGAATAGAAGTTTCATCCTGTTCTTTTGAGCTTCCGCTTGCTCCACCAACTCCGTCACGACCCGTTGCACCACCTAAAATGATGATAGAATCTCCGTTTGCAGGCTTTTCACGTCTTACCCAATCTACAGGAACTGCTCCGGTAACGAAACCAACTTCCATTCTTTTTGCTTTATAGCCTTCATCATAGATTTCAGAAACCATGGTAGTCGCCAGACCGATCTGGTTACCGTATGAAGAGTATCCGTTGGCAGCCTGTTTTGTAATTGTTTTCTGAGGTAATTTCCCGGGTAAAGTCTGACCAACCGGTTCTAAAACATCAGCAGCACCAGTCAGCCTCATCGCCTGGAATACAAAGGATCTTCCGGATAAAGGGTCTCTGATTGCTCCGCCTAAACATGTTGAAGCTCCTCCGAAAGGTTCAATTTCCGTAGGATGGTTGTGGGTTTCGTTTTTGAATAGTAAATACCACGGTTCTTTTTTTCCATCATATTCAGCTTCAATCTGGATAGTACAGGCATTGATCTCATCGGAAACGACAAGGTTTTCCAGGTTACCTGTTTTATGGAAATACCTTCCGCAAACGGTTGCCAGGTCCATTAAGGAAATCGGCTTTAATTCACGGCCCAAGAATTTTCTTTTTTCTATATAATCATTGAAAATAGTTTCCAATGTATGCTTAAACTGTCCTTCAAACCGGATATCTGACAATTCCGTTTCAAAAGTCGTATGACGGCAGTGGTCACTCCAATAAGTGTCTAAAACTTTCAGTTCTGTTTCCGTAGGATTTCTCTGCTCTGTTTTAAAGTATTCCTGAATGAATTTTAAATCATCCAATCCTAATGCAAATCCGTGATTATTAAAGAAGCTTTCAAGCTCTGCATCATTAAAACTGATAAAATTTTCGTGAATGATAACTTTTGACGGAGTTTCTTCAGCAGGAATGTTTAACGTTGATAAATCTTTCTCCTGAGACTCCACTTTATTGATTAAAAGGTCTTTGATTTTTACTAAATCAGCTTCAGAAACGCCTTCGAATTCGATCAGCTTTCCACTTCTTACTTTAGACTTTTCATTTTCAGTCAGTAAAGCGATACACTGCTGTGCAGAATCGGCACGCTGATCATACTGGCCCGGCAAAAACTCCATGGCAAAATGAACAGATGCTGCAGGGTTTTCAGTGTGCAGAATATCAGTAACAGGGTCTACGAATGTACTGTTTACCACTTTTTCAAATTCACCGTCATTCAGGTTAAAAATATCATACACATTGTATACTTTCACATGGTTAACCGACGGAGCGACCGCTTTTACTTCATCAAAAATTTTTGGACTTTCTACATCGAAAATTCCTCTTTTTTCTACGAAAATTCTTTTGTTATTAGACATTAGATGCCAGATATTAAATATTATTAGACTTATTTACTTAATTTATTCGGATTATCCGGATGTTCCTTCTGAAACTGAATAGCGTTTTCCATTTGCTGTTTCAGCCATTTTTCAAAAGGGATTTTTTCATTTTCAAATTCCAGGGCCAGAACATTTTTACCATCTTCTGAAACTAAAAATTTAAAATCCGATATTCCTGCTTCTGCTTTTCTGTAATCATAGGCGTATACCTGATAAAATGGAAAATCATTTTTTGGCCTCTCAACAATCTCAAAGTATAATTTCTTTTGATTTTGAGATAATTCAGTATAATGATTAACATAATAGATCTCAGAAAGCTGTTTGTTTTGTTTTTCAAAAAACTGAAGAATATTCTTCTCTTTTTCGTTGTATGCAAATGGATATGGATAATGCTTTCCGTTTACCTCCACCTCTTTTTCCGATTTCTTTTCTATCGGCTGAACGATTTCACCTTTGAAATTCATCACGCCCCAGGTACCACCCACTATTGCTTTGTGTTCTTCCTCTGTTTTCTCCCAATCACAGCCGTCACAAAATGCAGCATAACCATAATTAAAAGGAGAAACAAAATCATGTTCGGGCTTTATGATCACGGTTCCGTTTCTGTCTGCAAAACCAACTTTTCCGTTTTTAACAAATCTTCTTACCCCTTCTGCAAAATAATCAGCTCCATTGTCATAAAAGAAAGGCCTGTACAGGAAATTTCCTTTTCTGTCATAAACGTATCCCCATGCATTTTTTTCTTTAACCTCATCTTTTTGGGGTCCATCAAAATAAATGGTATTTTCCTGAACCAATTCCCCATCCTTCAAATAGGAAAAAATTTTGAACTGAGCAGGAACAATGATTTTACCATCCTGGTTTTTTACACCAACCAAAGAATCTTTTGATTTAAAATACTTTAAAACTTCCTTTTTTTGTGAAAAGGAAAAAATGGGTATCAGTAAAATGAATACAAGTATTTTTTTCATATTTTTAATTTACTCATCTTTGCTAAGATCGGTTTTCTTTCTTGAATTTACAATAATATAATATTTTTGATTCACATTATAATCAATTGAATTCTCTTGTTTCCACTTTTGATAATCAGTATAGTTGAAACTATGATTTTCTGCGGGAGTCAATAAATAGTAATAACTTTCCATCAAAAATTCATCTATAAAACCCGCATTCCTGAGTTTTGTAAAGAATTCTACTAAATTAGTCGTTTCATATCCTCCCTTGCTTGACTTAGGATTTTTTTTCGTTTTATAATCTATAAAACCATTAATTCCTGCAATTTGATAATCTAAAAGAGTTCCGGGAATCCCAGCCGATCTTTCATATTTATTAATATTTTCGTGCAGCCATTTCAGTTTATTTGTTGCACTGCTCATAGTACTTCTTAACATCAAGGTATCGCGTAAAGCAGCAGGTGCATAAATAATATTTGAATATTTTGTTAACGGATTTTTTTCTACAATTTTTGTTGGTAACAGCTTACTTAAAAATTCATCCTGTTTTTTGTTCAGAAACAATGTATCATTCCCTTTTTGACTAATTTCTGAAATAAACATCCAAAATCCAGCATCATAAATCCTAACATTAATCAGCCTGTTGAGATGAGTAAAATAAGTACTGATTCCATTAAGCTTAAATTTCCCTTCCTTAAAAGTTATTGTTTTATTTATTTTTTCGCTCTCTTTAGGCGAATACCTTCGTTCATCAAAATTTTTATAATAATAATTCAGAAGCCTTTCTTCATCTACAAAACCGGGGACAATTTTAAACTGAAACAATGCATCATTATTTTTATTCTCATATTCTGCTGCAAAAACACTGTCATTTTTAGAATTTGTAAGCAATACCGTTCTGGAAAAATCCATCAGATTAGCCGGAGCCATAATTCCTGAAACTGTATGTTCAAAATCTTGACTAGATTTAATTTTCTTGTTTGGTTTTAAGCTTTGAGAAAATACAGTCAAAGGAAACAGAATCTGAATGATAAATAGTGAAAACTTCATGTAAATTACAAAAAAATGCAGCCGAAGCTGCATGTATTATACTTTAAGATCAGCCTCCAATCCTATCAGGTCTTTGTTTGCATCCAGAATCGGCTGAACTTCATTGCTGATGAATTCTTCCGTCTGAACCGGAGCAAACCCGATAAAGTTTTTGGGATCTAAAACTTCTTTTAATTTTGATTTATCCAGTTTTAAAGAATCGTCATTTAAGATCCTTTCAATCAGGTCGTTTTCTTTTCCTTCTTCTTTTACCTTTTTAGAAGCTTCCATAGAATGAACTCTGATCACTTCGTGGATTTCCTGACGGTCACCTCCTGCCTTCACTTCTTCCATGATGATGTATTCTGTCGCCATGAAAGGAAGCTCTTCCATAATGTGTTTGTTGATTCTGTTCGGATATACAACAATTCCGTTCATGATGTTGTTCCAGATCAATAGGATTGCATCAACCGCTAAAAACGCCTGGGGAATTGTTAATCTCTTATTGGCAGAATCGTCTAATGTTCTTTCAAACCATTGTGTTGAAGCTACCATTGCAGAACTTGTAGTCAAAGACATTACATATTTTGCCAATGCTCCTATTCTTTCGCTTCTCATTGGATTACGCTTATAAGCCATTGCTGATGAACCGATCTGGTTTTTCTCGAATGGCTCTTCAATCTCTTTCAAATTTTGAAGTAAACGTAAATCGTTCGTGAATTTATGGGCAGATTGGGCAATATTTCCTAATAAAGCAACCACTTTCGCATCTATTTTTCTGTCGTAAGTCTGTCCGGAAACTCCAAAAACCTTTTCGAAACCGAATCTTTTTGAAAGCTCTTTATCTAAATGTTTTACTTTGGAATAATCACCATTGAAAAGCTCAAGGAAACTTGCTGCAGTTCCTGTTGTACCTTTTACACCTCTGAAACGAAGTGTTTCAAGGAAGAAGTCTAATTCTTCGATGTCAAGAACCAAACTCTGTAACCAAAGTGTCGCTCTTTTTCCAACTGTTGTCAACTGAGCCGGTTGAAAATGTGTGAAACCTAAAGTCGGTAAATCTTTATATTGAATAGCAAAATCTGCTAAGTTCTTCATTACGTTAACCAACTTTTTCTTTAAAATTAAAAGTCCGTCGCGAATCTGAATTAAATCTGTATTGTCTCCTACAAACGCCGAAGTAGCTCCCAAATGAATGATTCCTTTTGCTGATGGTGCCACATCTCCATAGGTATGAACGTGAGCCATTACATCATGACGGAATTTTTTCTCATACTCAGCTGCTTTCTCATAATCGATATTTTCAGCATTAGCTTTCAACTCAGCGATCTGCTCGTCTGTAATTTCAAGTCCAAGGTCTTTTTCGATTTCAGCAAGAGCTATCCAAAGCTTTCTCCAATTCTGGAATTTGTTATTGTGTGAGAAGTTAAATAACATTTCTTCACTGGAGTAGCGCTCTTCCAATGGATTTTTGTAGGAATTCATTCTTTCTTATTACTTTTTAGATGTACAAAAATACGATTTTTCGTTGAGAGATGAAAATTGCAGATGCCGTTTTAAATTTTGGCTGAAGCCAGATGATTTTTGTTCTGTCTAAAACCTGTTATCCTATATATTCCATCCGCATATTATTTCAGGTTTTATAACCAAAATTTTAATTTATGAATTACTCCCAGGATTATAAAACGCTTTGTTTTGTTCTGAAATTCAGGTTTTGGAAACAGAATCCAATGTATTTAAAAAGAGGCTGTCTCAAAAGTGAGACAGTCTTTTTTTTATGCTCAAAAAGAAAGG
>NZ_AKJY01000074.1 GCF_000282115.1 Chryseobacterium populi | reverse complement strand
ATTCTGAACGGAAACCGAGGTACTCCCGAATATTTCCTTATCAGGTTCTCTGAAGCCGGCAACAGTAACGGTAAACTGAGGACTTTTAAGCATTGCGCCCGAAGGCATAAAACGGAAAGTAAGTACTGAATCTTTCTGAACTCCGATGCTTCCTTTTTTCTCTACGAAAATATTTTCCTGGGAAGCTTCCGGAATTTTAAATACAACCGTTATGTTTTGTTTTCTGTTCCCAAGATTGGAAACCCTTGTTCTTACCTCGATAGAATCATTTGCTTTATTCATATAAATCACAGGACTTTCCGTAACAAGCCGCATACTGTTGTTTTCTGCTACATGATAAGCGATTTCTTTTTTTGAAACCGGAGTATTCTTTTGGTCTGTAAGATTAAAAACCATTTGGGTGTCTCCCGAGCCTGCATTATTGCTGACTAATATTTTTACCGGTAAAAAAAGATTGTTGCCGGGTAGTAAGTCAACGTCAATTTTGCTGCCTGAAATGTTCCTGAAACCTGCGGGAGTATTGATTTCGACTTTTCCCTTGAAAGGATTGCTTCCTTCGTTCTTTAAAACTAAAATAAGATCTATAATATTAGCCTTACCCGCATTCGATTCATTGCGGATTTCCATGCTGATCCCGGAATTTTCCTGAGCGGGAATCAAAACAAAAAGAGACATCAAAAAAACGATAAATATTTTTTTGAAAAATTTGTAAGGCATAAATTTTATTGAGGAATTATCTCATATTGAAGGGTGGTGGCATATTCTTCTGTCTTGGCATTGATAAACCTTTCATCATTAGCCCCTGTAGAATATTTGATATCATAATAAACACTGGAACCCTGAGTAGAGTTTCCCGTAGCAATAAGCTGTGGTGAAGCGCTTAGTAAAACAGGATATACATTTCCTTTTCCTGAAACAGAATATAAGGTAAGCTTGATGGTTTCCAAGGGAATGGAGTTTCCAGCCGGAGACATAAACTGCCCCTGAAGAGATTTTAATTTAATCTGATAATTGGTATTGCTGCTTACAATCAGGCCGTTGGAATAGGTTGCACTTACTCCGTTTACATAATCGCTCATGCTTTTAAACTCTAATGAACCGTTCACTGCATTTGCGGAAAACTTTAAAGAGAGCTCCGGGACATCTGTCGGGGTCCCGGAAAGCTGGCCAATCTGAAACTGAAAATTATGATCTGTTTTACCAATGATATTATTGTACTGATCATACACCGTAAACTGTATCGGAGCGATAAAAGTAATCCATGCCGGATAATTTCCCAGATAGGATCCTCCCATCACATTCAGACTGTATTTCAACTGAAGATTGTAATAGCCGTTTGGCTTGGCAGGCTGATTATAAAGCGCTGCATTCGATTGTGGAATAAGGAAAACCTCCTGTCCTTCCTGGAGAAAAACGTTAAGCGGCATCCCGATCTGAGGGATTGTAGGAACCGGGTTGGGATAGGCCTGACCAGAAGAGGAAACCGGCTGAAAAGAAACTTTATTCGCCGGCATTGTATATTTGCCGCCATTCGAGGTAATAGGTTGTTTCAATCTCATAGATATTCTCCAGTTTGGAATGCTAAAATTGCCGTTACCTGCCAAAGTAAGAGTATAAGCATCAGAATTTGTATTCCCGCTGTATGAATTAATCTGTAAATAACTGTTTACCCAGGAGCTATAATTAACCTGTGAAAAACAATTCAGGGAAATCAGCAAAAGCAGGCAGAAAAACTTTTTATTACTCATAATTGAAGTTTAATTCCCCTAATTCCAGATTGTTGCTGTCTCCATAATCAATCATTACGGAAGCGGTGTATTTATCCTTTTCAAGTGTCGAAGGCAGAGGAATATCCATTTCTCTTTTGTTTCCCGGCATCGTATAAAAAACAATAGGGTCGAGTGTTATCTTTTTCCCGTTTTGTGTATTGACAAGATCTGTATAAACTTTTCCGTCAACCCATACATCTCCCTGGTTTTCAAAAAACAGGTTAATTGTTTTTTGTGATTTTCCGTAAACCATGTTCTGGATTTCAAGCTTTTTACTTTTAGCGGAAGTCAGTTTATGAAAAAGTTTAATTCCGGAACGGATACTGACCTTTATATTGGCACCTTTACTGTCTATATCATCTACAGGATTCATCTGACTTACATATAAAACAGCAGTATGGGCCGGTAAATGATCTGTTAATGCACTTGGAGCCGTAATCGTAACATCGATTTCTTTTCTTTCTCCGGGAGCCAGTGTAAAGTAATTGTCTTCTTTCTTTATGGTTACCCAGCTTGCACACGAGGTTGGACGTGTATTGGCAGGATACATCATATTTTCACCTTTGTTATCATATTCCCAGTCACCAAGGCTTACAGCAAGATCGAGTGAATTTTTTGCACTGACGTTGGTCACCGTTATTTTCTGTGTGTTGCTGTTCCCTGAATCCGAATCAAAATAGAGTCTGGGAGGTGAAACAGAAACACCTGTCTGTCCATATCCTTTACAAAAAAAACAAAGGCTAAGCGTTAAAAAGAAGAAAAACAATTTATTCATGGCGTATATTTAGCACTTAAATACAGATAAAGTGCTACAAATTAGCTTGTAACACTTTATAATGAATATTTTTAATATTTTTTATTGAGAAATAATTGTATAGGTTAGCTCTGTAGTATATACAGTTGGATCCTGACCTGCAACATAGTTATCAAGGTAAGCATTAGCTCCTGCACCTTTATATTCAACGCTGATTTTTTTATCTACACCTCCGTTAGAAGAAGTCACCAATGTTGTTTCGTTAGCTGATAACTGTACGTTTTGTGCATATTGTGCTCCGGTAGACTTCCCTGTTTTGGTAGACTTCCCTGTTTTTCAGACAAATTAAAATTATTAAATTTAGTTTGTT
>NZ_AKJY01000073.1 GCF_000282115.1 Chryseobacterium populi | reverse complement strand
AGTGTTTTCGGGTATTTCCGAACCGGGTAAAGGTAGCTAGATAACTGGGTGAAGGGGATGTGATAAGAAAACGGCTTCCATACTACGGATGGTGTTTTCAAGTTAATCGCAGAGGCGCAATTTGATTTTTGTACTGTTTTTAAGACACAAGAAAATCGGCGATTTTCAATTATTCATCACCTTTTGTCATTCCGCAGGAATCTAAATGTTTAAAATAAATATCGGGGTTGAGGTTCCTACGGAATGACAAAGATTGTGGATCAACAGGGGTTTTATACTTGTTGATTCCTTCTTTGCTTGGCTATAATATGAAGTTTATTTATTAAATCTTTGCATTAAAAAGTTTACTCTTATTTTGTTAACGGTGGCCATTTTAAAGTTTTACAATTAACCATAAAAAATACTGCTTCATTGAAGCAGTATTTTTATAAGATGGTTTGTTTTTTAAACAGGTTATTTTTCTGATCGCCTGTTTCAGAGATTCAATCTGCTCTTTCAACAGGTTGATATACTCCTTGTGATTTTCTAACATATAATCAGGAATATTATAATATTGATTATAGTTGATACCGGAAGCATGATCGCTAAAAGTTAAGTTATCATTGTTCTGTACTATCGTAGCTACTCTTTCTTCTTTTATATCCTCCACAGGAACGTTTAAAGCTTCTGCAGCTTTTCCCACTCATCATCAAATATTTTCACATCTCCGCTTTCTTTCCGGGAATAGCTGGAAACATCTGTTGATAAAATTTTAGACATATATTCCTGTGTGTATCCTCTTTGCTTTCTTAGCTTTTTCATAATGATCTGATATGTGCTTTGCACAAGTATAAAGAAAATTGTTGTTTGGTATTGCGCCTTACCAGTTTTTATCGATCATATAAATGATCTGTGTCATGGCAACAGCACCCAGAAGCAGCTCCCTGCGGTTTACTTTTTCAAAAGTATCTTCATCGGTATGGTGAATATCAAAATACCTCTGAGAATCGGGAACAAGCTCTGCCGTAGGAACTCCCATACTATGAAGCGGAGAAATATCGGCTCCTGAATAGGTCCCTTCAAAATTATAAACGCCGTAAGGAATGAACAGATTTGCCCAACCTTTGATCTGGCTTCTTTTTGCATCATCCATTTCCAGGGAGATTCCCCTTGGGGCAAAGCCTCCGGCATCAGATTCTATGGCAAAAAGATGTTTCTCATTGTTTTCTTTTGTAGATTTCCCGTATTGTATTCCACCTTTCAGTCCGTTTTCCTCATTGGCAAAACATACCACCCTGATGGTATGATTATTCTGGATTCCTAATTTTTTGAATGTTCTCAGTACTTCAATACTTTGCACAATTCCAGTTCCGTCATCATGGGCACCTTCACCCACATCCCAGGAATCCAAATGCCCGCCTACCACGATCACGCTTTTGTCTTTTTTTCCGGTGATTTCTCCGATAACGGAATGAGAGAGTTTTTCACCTTTCATTCCACAGTTGGAGTTGAGTTTGGCTGTGATCTTTCCAGCTTTTATTAAAGCTTCCAGCTCGTCTGCCGTGGTATTTCCGATCGCAACGCCGGGAACTTTAGTGATATTATCTTCATAACGCATCGCTCCGGTGTGCGGCACATCGTCTAAAGCAGAGGATAATGAACGGATGATCGCAAATTTCCCGCCTTTTTTAGCAGCAAGGGAAGCGGCTGTAACCCTGTATTTTGAGGCATCACCATATCCCCTGAAAGTTTCTATAAATGACTGGCTGAATGGGTAATTAAAGAAAACGATCTTATCTTTTACCTGTTCAGCAGGGAGCTTGTCGTATTCTTCCATAGATTTTACCATAACGATCTCCCCCGAAACATCTTTTCCACCGGTTCCTTCAGAATTTCCCAGGGAAAGCATTTTCAGGCTTTTCCATTTTCCGGCGGTGGTTTTAATCTGTAAAGATTCTTTTCCCCTTACCCAAACCGGGATCATTACTTCCTGCAGCCATACCTTATCGGCCCCGGCATCACGGAGTTTCTGCTCTGCCCATTTTACAGCTTTTTCATAAGCATCTGATCCGCTTAAACGGTGACCTATATTTTTAGTTAAGTCCTTTAATTCCGTATAGCTTTTTCCTTTGTTCAGAATTTCCGTAGCAATTTTGCTGAATTGTATTGAATCTTCTTTGGCCTGGCCGAATACCGTCGTCATGCCCAGAAGAAGCAGGGTAGTTCCTAATATCTTTTTCATATTACCAATTTTTGTCTATCATATAAATAAGTGGCCATCAATACAGAGCCCAGAAGCAGCTTTCTGCGGTTTACTTTTTCAAAAGTATCTTCTGCTGTATGATGGAGTAGTGAAAAGGCGATAATCTTTTTCATATTACCAGTTTTTATCAACCATAAAAATCAGTTGAGTCATAGCAACTGCCCCCAGCAAGAGTTCTCTTTTGTTTACTTTATCGAAAGTATCTTCTGTAGAATGATGGTAGTCAAAATACCTTTGGGTATCTACTACAAGCTCTGCCAAAGGAATATCAAGCTTTTTCAATGGTGAGATATCCTGTATGGCATAAGTCTGGTCAAAATCATAAATACCATATGGCAGGAAATATTTTTTCCACTCAAAGATGAGCTTCCTGCGCTGTGGCGGCATGTCTAATGAAAAACCTCTCGGGGAATATCCCCCGGAATCTGTTCCCAGGGCAAAAATGTGTTTTTCTTCTTTCTTTTTAACGTAGGCAGCATAAGATTCTCTTCCCTGGCCGCCATTTTCACTGTTGGCATACAATACAATGCGTATTGTATGATTATTTGTAAATCCTAGAACTTTCAGTGCCCTTAATACCTCGATGCACTGTACAACGCCACAACCGTCATCATGGGCGCCTTCTGCAAAATCCCAGGAATCGAGCTGGGCTCCCAGAACGATCACTTTGGAATCTTTTTTCCCCGGAATCTCCCCGATGATATTATGATTAATGGTTTCTCCTTTGGATTCGGCAGACATGTTTAACCTGGCTTTAACGGTTTGCCGTTTTAACAGCTTTTCCAGCTCATCTGCTGATTTTACCC
The DNA here is from genome assembly GCF_000282115.1 of Chryseobacterium populi. Taxonomy (GTDB): domain Bacteria; phylum Bacteroidota; class Bacteroidia; order Flavobacteriales; family Weeksellaceae; genus Chryseobacterium; species Chryseobacterium populi. Next base: position 20,576 of record NZ_AKJY01000073.1, on the reverse strand, counting down.
CAATGGTTACCGCAGGAATCCGGGCTTTGTCATCCGGCTCATAATAAATCATCTTAGCATGCGGAACATCATCCGAAGCGGTTGTCAATGACCGTATAATTAAGCCTTTTGCTCCTTTTTTACCGATGATAGAGGCTGAAAGTAATTTTGATTTTGCTGCAATCAGGTAAGAGTCTACCGTATTCACGATTTTCTGATCGATGGAAGAATTGACGAAGAGGATCTTATCCCTTACCTGGGCAGAAGTCAGAGTATTAAGCTCTGCAATATCTTTTACCAGCAGAATATCTGCAGAAAGATCCTTCCCGCCGGTTCCTTCCGAGTTTCCGAAAGAAAGCATCCTGATATTCTTCCAGTCACCACTCCCTGCTTTTATCTGCAGAGATTCCCTGCCTCTTATCCAAACCGGAACCCGTACTTCCTGTTTCCAGATGTTTTCTGCACCTGCTTCCTTTAATTTTTTTTCAGCCCATTCTGTGGCCTTATCATAACCGGGAGTAGCACTAAAACGTGGGCCGATTCCCTTGGTCAATTCACCAAGATTTTCGTAGGCTGTACCATTGCTTAAGATTTCATCAGAGATCTTTGTAAATTCATCATGATAGTTGAACTTGGCAACGGTTAATTTTTTAGTTGGTTTTTTCTGAGGTTTTTTTTGAGAAAATAAAAATCCACTCAAAAAGAGTGGAAGTATTATAATGAAGATTCTTTTCATTGTTCTTTTACCTTTCTTTTCCGTGTATAAAAGTAGGGAAAAAATAGGAATATTTTAAGGTTTCATATCATACATTAGCAATGCTGTAATCAATTTCGGTTCAATAAATGTACATTTCGGGGGCATACTTAATCTCAGGTCGGAAATTTTAATCATATCATTAAAGCTTACAGGATAAATACCGAATCCTACATAAGCTTCGCCACTATCTACTTTTTCTTTTAAAATATTAATACCTTCAATATTGGAAGTTCCTTTCACATAGGATATTTTCTCTGAGCTGTCCGGATCTTCAATTTTCAGAATCCCTTTAAAGATATACTTATCTAAAAGATGATGGTCAAGATTGTCAAGAGACATCTCCTGGGAACGAAGATCATGCTTTACGTGAAGAGAGTAGAATTTACCATCCATATACATTGAAATATGGAATTTCTGTGAAGGAAAATATGCAGCTTCTCCTTTTTCATGAATCAGAAAATAGTTTTCAAGCAGCTTTAAGAACTCTTCTTTCGGGATACCGTTTAAGTCGGTTAAAATTCTGTTATAATCATGAATTTTAATTGACTGGTTGGAAACAATAAAGCTATAAACGAAATTGTACGCTTCTGTCCCGTTATGTCTTTTGTTTTTATCTTTCTGGTGCTTGGCGTTCAGGGCAGTAGAACCGATCCTGTGGTGACCGTCTGCAATGTAGAAAGAGTCGATCTGATCGATTACTTCCTTAAACTGCTGTAATTTCAGGCGGTTGTCTATTCTCCAGATTTTATGTCTGATCCCTTTTGAATCTACATGATTGAAAATCGGAACGTTTTTCTCCTCATGGTTCATCAGCAGCTCTATTTTGGAATTGGCAGGGTAGGTAAGCAGTACAGGTTCTGCCTGCAGGTTTACCTTCTCAAGATAATGAGCCAGCTTTTCTTTTTTCTGGGGAATGGTACTTTCATGTCTTTTGATTTTTCCGTTCCAGAAATCTTCAATACTTGCCAGGCCAAGCAGCCCTCTGAAAACCTGTTTACTCGGATAGATCTGTTCATAAAGATAATAGGCAGAGTTGTCCTGAACGAGTTTCTTTTCGTCCATGAGTTCTTCAAAAGTAGATCGGATCTTTCGTAAGTTCCGGTCGATATCTTTAGATTTACTTACAACATAAGGTTTGATCATATTGATGTAAGTATTTTCAACTTGAGCTTTTTCCGCAATCTCTTCCTGAGTAAAATTGTCAAGAGGATGGGTAGGAAAAATACTTTCAAAGTCTTTGTGAGGTCTGATTCCGCGAAATGGTTTAAAAACAGGCATATTATAGTATAGTTTCTTTTTTTAGCTTTATGATTTGTTCTGCAAGTTCAACTCCGATTTTTTCCTGTGCATCTACGGTATTTCCACCTAAATGTGGAGTAAGTGATAACGCAGGGTTCATTAATAAAGGCAATTCAGGGGTAGGTTCGTTTTCAAAAACATCCAACGCAGCTCCCGCTACTTTACCGGACTCAATAAAATCGAGTAGGGTTACCTCATTGATTACACCGCCTCTTGCAGTATTTACAATATAAACACCGTCTTTCATTTTTTCAAACTGTTCGGTGTCTATAATATATTCATTCGTTTTCGGGGTATTGATGCTGATGAAATCCGTATCTCTGAGGAATGCATCTGTATCATTGGTAGAAGTAATTTCAAAGTTGACATACTGGCCGTCGAAAAAGCTTAAAGTAAGCATTTCTGTCTTAGGCTTTCTGGTTAAAACTTTAACTTTCATTCCTAAAGCAATCCCCATCTTCGCTACTTCCTGGCCAATACTTCCGAAACCGATCACTCCCAATGTTTTTCCTGAAAGCTCATAGGCTTTGCTGAAAGATTTTTTCAAGGCATTGAAGTGGGTTTCACCTTCCAGTGGCATCAGTCTGTTAGACTCATGAAGAAATCTTGCCAGGGAGAAAAAGTGGGCAAAAACCAGCTCTGCCACCGATTTTGAAGATGCAGTAGGAGTATTGATTACTTTAATGCCTTTACTTTTAGCATATTCAACATCGATATTGTCCATGCCAATACCACCTCGTCCTATGACCTGTAGTCCCGGGCAAGCATCAATAACATCCTGTTTTACCTTGGTTGCGCTTCTTACCAAAAGAACATTCACATTATTTTCATTGATGAAATTAATGACGTGTTCCTGGGCAACACGGTGATCCAGAATATCAATCCCGGCTTGTTTTAAAGCGAGTTCTCCAGCCTTGGAAATTCCGTCGTTAGCTAAAACTTTCATACTTCTATTTTTTCAGTCGCCTAATTTAGTTTATTTTATTGACTTCATTACATCCACCAAAACCTGCACGCTTTCAATCGGTAAAGCATTATACAAGCTCGCTCTGTAACCGCCTAAACTTCTGTGTCCGTTAAGCCCGCTGATTCCGGCTGCTTTCCATGCGTTGTCAAATTCTTCTTTTTTGCTTTCATCCAGCAATCTGAAAGAGACATTCATTAAAGAACGGTCTTCCTTTACACAGAATGTTTCAAAAAGCGGGTTGCTGTCGATCTCATCATATAAAAGCTGGGCTTTTGCTTCGTTTCTTTTTTCTGCAGCTGCAATTCCACCATTCTTTTCAAGATACTGAAGTGTTAATAAAGAAGCATATACAGGGAAAACCGGTGGGGTATTGTACATTGATTCTTTTGAAATATGCTGGGAATAATCTAAGATTGATAACATATTTTCTCTTCCTGTTTTTCCAAGGATCTCTTTTTTTACAACCACAAGAGTAACGCCTGCAGGGCCCATATTCTTCTGAGCACCGGCATAGATTAAATCAAATTTTGAAAAATCAAGCTGTCTTGAGAAAATATCAGAGCTCATGTCGCAAACCATCAGAGTATCCACTTCCGGGAATGATTTCATCTGAGTTCCGTAAATGGTATTATTGGAAGTACAATGGAAATAGTCGTATTCTGATCCTGCCGTATAATCTTTCGGAATGTAAGAATAGTTATCTTCTTTTGAAGAGCCTACCACATCTACATTTCCTAATTTTTTAGCTTCTTTAATAGCTCCGGCAGCCCATGTTCCCGTATCAAGATAAGCTGCTTTTCCCCCTACTTTCAACAGGTTGTAAGGAACCATTGCAAACTGTAAGCTGGCACCTCCGCCCAAATATAACACTTCATAATCGTCACCAAGATTCATCAGTCTTTTTACAATGGCGCGTGCTTCATCCATTACGGCAACAAAGTCTTTACTTCTGTGAGAAATTTCAAGAAGAGATAAGCCGATACCGTTAAAATCAAGAATAGCTTCCGCTGATTTTTCAAATACTTCCTGAGGTAAGATACATGGCCCCGCGCTAAAGTTGTGCTTTTTGCTCATATTGTTATTTTTTTTGTTTTTGCAAGATTTTCTATGCTTGCAGTTTCATTATTAATATTTTACTAGATTATTTGAATTTTATAGTTAAAAAAACCGTCTCAAATTGGATGAGACGGCATTTTTTATTCACCGTGTAAAAACGCTTTTTTATTAAGGAGGGCTTCTTCAGATTCTATATGATCTTCATCCGGAACACAGCAGTCTACAGGGCAAACTGCGGCGCACTGTGGTTCTTCATGGAAACCCTTACATTCTGTACATTTATCAGTCACAATGAAATAAACATCATCACTTACAGGCTCCTGAGGTGCATCTGCGTCCACTGTGAGGCCCGATGTTAATGTCACAGTACCGCTAAGCCCGGTACCTTCGGAAGCTTTCCAGTCTACTGCTCCTTCATAAATTGCATTATTGGGGCATTCCGGCTCACAGGCACCACAATTAATGCATTCATCAGTTATTTTAATAGCCATCGCTAATTTTTTTTAAATTTGCACAAAATTACAAAATATTCCCCAATTTAGAAGTAATTATGGATACCGAAAATAAAGTTTTAGGTCTTGTTAGGCTAAGTGATTATATAAGAGAGTTTTTGACAAAGAATATTGAAGATTATAATGAAAATGATTCTGATTTTGAATTATTGTTGAAAAAATCTGAAATAGAAAATCCATGGTTTACTGTTGATAATCAGAAATTTGCCTTACAACAGTGGACGGATCTGCTGACAGAAGAGAATATAAACAACTGGCTTAAAGAGTATTCGATCTCTAAAATTTCAAAAAAAGTAGGGCTAATTCTTGCGGGAAATATCCCTTTAGTAGGTTTTCACGATGTGGTTTCCGTTGTTTTAAGCAATCATATCCCGGTGATTAAGCTGTCTTCTAAAGACAGATATATGATTCCGTTCTTATTAAAAAAATGGAAAGAGTTTTCCGATGGACAGGTTGAGTATGAATTTGTGGAAAAACTTGAAGACTTTGATGCAGTGATTGCAACGGGCAGCAACAATACGGCAAGATACCTGGAATATTATTTTAAGAACCATTCAAGCATTATCCGTAAGAACAGAACTTCAGCAGCTGTTTTAAAAGGTGATGAAACCAATGAGGAATTACAGCTTTTAGCCAACGACATTTTCCGGTACTTTGGATTAGGCTGCAGAAATGTAACCCGGATTTTTATTCCGGAAGATTTTGTCATTGACAGGTTGTTTGAAAACTTTTTAAATTTTCAGGATATTATCAATCATAATAAATATGCCAATAATTATGATTACAACAGGGCGGTTTACCTTCTGAATAAAACTCAATTCTGGGATAATAATTTTGTAATGCTGAAAGAGGATGAGCAATTGTTCAGCCCGCTTTCTGTGATTAATTTCAGCAGATATTCTTCTTTGGAAGATGTAAGGAAATTCATTGCTGAAAATGAAGAAAGCATTCAGTGTGTAGTGGCTAAGGATGAACTGGGGTTTGATTCGGTTTCCTTTGGAGAAGCTCAGAATCCGGGGCTGAATACATATGCAGATAATGTAGACACGATGAAATTTTTAGAGGTCATCTGATTTTTTTGTATCTTGATTCCCATATTTTTCACCAAATTAAAAAATACAGGTTATGAAAAAAGTATTTTTAGTACTTACCATGCTGGTTGCACAGTTTTACTTCTCACAGGAAGTAGTGGATGTAAAAGTTGAAAACCCGCAGGAAAAACAGTTGCCTCCGGAATTGAACAAAGAGAAAATTAATTCTTATAATAAGACGTTTTTTAAGTTTATGAGTGCTTTAAGATTTTCTGACCGTAAAATCATAGACTTATTGCTTTCAGATAAAGTAAAAACTTTAGTAACGGATGATATTCTTAAAAAAGTATCTGAGGGCATTGACACCAATAAGAAACTGGCAGTTTTAAAAACGGGTTATCAATCTTTAATGGATGGGAAAAGCTATCCGATGATTCAATACAAATATGAAGGTGATTCTCCGGTAGAGGAAGCAGTTACCGTATTGTTTGAAGAAGATGGTAAGATCCTTGGGATCAAGCCGGCCGATAAAGAGAAATAAATAGATAAAAAATACTGACTATGATCACAGATGTTTTGGTTGCTCATTCTTCAGAAGTTGAAAGAGCCAATTTTTACAAAAAAACGTATTTGCACGTTGCCTTGTCAATCCTTGCATTTATAGGGGTTGAAACGGTTCTGCTAAAAACAGTGCCGGTAGAGCTGATTAATTTAATGTTTGCCCAGAAATATACGTGGTTGCTTATCATCGGTGTATTCTGGCTGGCTTCGATTCTGGCTAATAAATGGTCGTTATCTCAGAGCAGATCAACACAATATTTAGGGCTCGGATTTTATATTTTGCTGGAAGCAGTGATTTTTCTGCCATTGATTTATATGGCAGTAGCTACCGCCGGTGGAGTTGTTATTTTCCAGGCGGCCATGTTAACGATTGCCATGTTTGCAGGATTATCTGCTGTTGCTTTCACTTCTAAAAGAGACTTTTCTTTCCTCAGAAATATTATAATTATCGGAGGTTTCCTTGCTTTAGGATTAATTGTTGCCGGAGCTATTTTTGGGTTCAATCTTGGGCTTTGGTTTTCGGTAGGAATGGTAATCCTGGCTTCTGCAAGTATTTTATATGAAACCAGTAAGCTTAAAGATACTTATACAACAGGGCAGTATGTGGGAGCTTCCCTACAGCTTTTTGCTTCTATTATGCTTTTATTCTGGTACATCCTTAGAATTCTGATGAGCAGAAGAAGCTAATCTTGTATTATAAACAGATACTTAAAGGTAATATAATCCCGGTGAAAGCTCACCGGGATTTTTATTTGACTTTATTTTTTGTAATTTAGACTTGGCATCTTAATCTAAAAACTTAATTATGAATGCAAAATTTGAGGGCGGTATTAACATTGCCATTAAAATCCCTAAAAATAAATATGAGCAAACGGTATCTTTTTATAAGGATATTCTAAAGCTGGAGGTTGAAGAGAAACCTATTGATAACCCAACAGTATCAAAAACTCATGAAGTGAAATTTGGAAACAATACCGTCTGGTTGGATTGTGTTGACAATTATACCCATTCAGAAACATGGCTTGAGCTTAATGTCCCGGATGTACCTGCTGCAATATCTCATCTTAAAGATCATCATGTAGAAACATGCGATGAATTTGAAAAAATCCCAGATAATATGCATTGGATCACGGACCCTGCAGGAACTGTTTTTATTGTTAAACAGCGGGATTGACTTTATAAACTGAAAAAAATCCTGATGTACTTTTCATCGGGATTTTTATTTTTTAAAAGAAACTCTTAAATTTTTGAATCATTAAATCTTTCAGTTTTTTAATGATTTGATTTATTTATCAATAGATCCTAAAACTTTCTGGGCAAAAGAATTTAAAGCATCCTTTTCACTCAATCCGTTCTGAACATTGGCATGAACTTCCAAAGCTCCACAGATATTGGTGATCAATTCTCCGGCAACATTCAGATCTTCTTCACTTGTTCCTCTGAATTCACAGAAGCTTTCTAAAACCTCTAATGTTTTTTCCAGGTTTTCAGGAGTCTGATTCTGATAAAACTGTCTGATTACAGGTAACTTCATTAGTTTAATTCATTAAACAGGTTAATTAAACTCTCAGCCTGGTTAGACTGAACCTGATTCACCAATTCTCCGTTTTTGAAAATAGCAAACGTAGGTAAATTGTCAACTTTAGCTAGTTTTCTGCTTTCCGGTAACTTTTCAGCATCTACATATAAAAATGGGATCTCCTCATTTTCTGATGCCAGCTTTTTGAATTTCGGCTTCATAATTCTGCAGTTTCCGCACCATGTGGCTCCGTACTGTACTACTACCTTTTCATTGTCGCTTACAATATTCTGAAGCGTATCTTCTGTTAATTCTGTATACATAAGTTAAATTTTAAAAATTAAAATTTAGCAATGTAGCAAAATATGAATGTCCAATATAACAATCTAATAGTTTACCAATATAATTGGCCATTTGCTAGATATCATTGTTACATTACTAGATTGCTACATTGCTAGACTAAATTAGTTCTTAGCCAAATACTCAGCCGTTGAGTTTCTGTCAGCCTTCATTGCATCTTTTCCTTCTTCCCAGTTTGCAGGGCAAACTTCCCCGTGCTTCTGAACGTGAGTATAAGCGTCGATTAATCTTAAATATTCTTTTACGTTTCTTCCCAAAGGCATATCATTTACAGACTCGTGGAAAATTTTTCCTGTTTCATCAATTAAATAGGTTGCTCTGTAAGTGACGTTGGAACCTGTGAAAGTTTCCTCTCCATCTTCATTGTATTCGAAATCCTGATCTACAATTCCTAAAATGTTTGCCAGTTGTCTGTGGGTATCGGCTAAAAGCGGGTAAGTTACCCCTTCAATACCACCGTTATCTTTTGATACATTCAACCATGCAAAGTGTACTTCATTTGTATCGCAAGAAGCACCGATTACTTTAGTGTTTCTTTTTTCGAATTCACCTAAAGCCTCCTGAAAAGCGTGAAGCTCAGTCGGGCAAACGAAAGTGAAATCTTTTGGGTACCAGAATAAAAGAACTTTTTGTTGGTTAGCTGTAGCTTCTTCAAGAATGTTGATTCTAAGATCATCACCCATTTCAGACATTGCATCTACTGTTACATTTGGGAATTTTTTTCCTACTAAAGACATAATTTTCTGTTTTATATTTAAATTTTCTGTTGCAAAGATATAAATATTTTATCTATCAAGCAGGTTTGAATTGATAAATAAAATCTATAATTGTTTTTGAAAAGGATAAAGAAAAAAGCTCTGATTTCAGAGCTTTTTGTTTATATCTTAATTCTTATTTTTTAGTTTATCTTTTAAATCTTCAATTATTTTTTTATTAGCGTGATTTTGCTCAACTAATTTTTTAAATTCTTCTAAAAAGTTTTCCGGAAAATTATTATTAATTGTAAAATCTTCACAGCTAACTTGTCCATTATTCTCATGAATGTTATTGACTACTTTTGTTTCTAAGAAATATTCAAAATCCTTATCAAAAAATTGACAAACTTTATCCATTAATAAAAAATCTACTTTCTTAGAATTTCCACTTTCTATATTATGTAAAGTTCCTTGTGAAATGCCCAATTCAAAAGCCAATTCGCTTTGAGATAAATTTTTGTCTTCTCTTAAATTTTTGATTTTAGTTCCAATATCCATGTTTAGATTTAATTAGTTTTCTGATTGAAATAATTAATTTTCTGATTGGTAAAGGTATAAAGAATTTTTCATATTCGTGACAAGCAATTGATCCGGAAAATTGTAGTGTAACAAACTAATTCTAATTTTTTAAAACATTAAATTATGAAAAATTTAAAAAAACTTTCGAGAAATGATTTGAAGTCTTTAACTGGAGGAAAACTTTATCCTGTGGATGGTTGTGCAAATATGTGTACACCACGCATGGGAGCAGGTCCTGCCGATATATGTGCACAATATGGGCTTACTTGTGGATGGTGGATGGATTCAAATGGGAATTCATGTAATAGATGCATGTAAGCTGAGATCGTAAATATAAGACGTAAATTTTACGTCTTATATTTTAATATGAATATTATCTTTGCATTATGAAAAAAAATAAATTTTTAAATGTCTCGTTGTTCTTTTTTGGTATAATATTTTGCAGTCATTTTGTTGCTCAGAATCAATCATTTAAATATGAATTGGCATATAAGCCAAATCCTTTAAAAGATAGTGTTATTTTAGAAAAAATGGTTCTAGATATTGAAGATAAAAATTTATCTATTTTCAGAACAGAATTTGAAAAAAAATCCGATTCCCTTATTGCAAAAACAGGTTTTGGTCTGGGACGAAAACCTAGATTTGAAGATCAATTTTACATAGTAAAAAAATTGCCTAATAATGAAATTCAAAAAAGTATCCAGACAATTTATTCTGAAATATTTTCTATAAAGATAAATGAAAAGCTTGATTGGGAAATATTGCCTGAAAAAAGTAAGATTGCAAATTTTAGTGTTCAAAAAGCAAGAGTAAATTACGGTGGTAGAAATTGGACAGCTTGGTTTGCAACTGAAATTCCTATTCAGGATGGGCCTTATATTTTTAATGGATTGCCGGGTTTGATTATTAAAATCTCTGATGATCAGAATAATTATATTTTTAATTTAACTGAAATAAAAAATGGAGATAAGAATGTCTATTATAGAAATAAAGGTTCGGAATTAACTTGGGAACAATTTAAAAAACTGTCTGAAAATTACTATTCAGATCCTTTATCCCGAATAAAAGCTACAGGAGCCCCTATTAAGGTCGATGATGGTAAAGGTAATGGTGTTACTCCGGATATGAAAGTTTATACGAATAAGATGAAAAAAAGAATAAAAGAAAATAATAATCCTATAGAACTTAATCACAAAATTGATTATAAATAAATCTATGATTGTTTTTGAAAGGAATAAAGAAAAAAGCTCTGATTTCAGAGCTTTTTGTGTATTTCTAATAACCGAATATTTCGGTTAAATTAAGCTTTTTCACTTCACCGAGTTTCTGCATATCGGCTTCATTTACCTTATCCTGGGAAGCTACAAGGCAATATGTATAGTTTTTGCCTTTCATCTCCTTATCATGGAAGCTGTTGATGTCAGCAAAAGATAGTTTCGGAGACTGCTCATAAATGTTCTTTCTTATATCAGACGTATTTCCAAGCTTTTGCACTCTCAGATAAGTGAAAATAATCCCGTCCTGGGTAATTCTTTCGGCAGCAATAGATTTTTTCAATCCGCTTTTTGCTGTTTCAAATAACTGATCGGATTTTGGAAGGGTATTTAAAAGCTCATTCATGGCTATGGTAGACTCATTGAATTTATCAGCCTGGGTTCCTACATAAGCAGTAACTATATCTTTATCTTCTTTTTTGTTTGGAAGTGAGAAATAAGAATAAGTAGAATAAGCCAAAGCTTTAGATTCCCTGATGGTCTGGAATACTACAGACCCCATTCCACCACCGAAATAATTGTTGAATAAACTTACGGTTGGAGTAATGCCGGAATTGTAAGCATCACCATTTCTTACCCAGAAAATTTCTGCCTGAACCATATCATAATGTGCAAACAGAACTTTGTTTTTATCCGTTGGAATCTGTGCGAAAGTTTTAGATTTAGGCATATCTTTCAATGAATTTGAAACCTTATGAATAGGCGTTAAAGCAGTAACGGTTTCATTTCCTGATTTCGGACCGTAGTAAAGAACTTTGTGCTTAAAGTTAAATAAATCATGAAGGGCATTCACAAGGTCTTCTGCTTTCAAGGCATCCAGTTCAGCATCGCTTAAGGTATTATTGAAAGGATTCTGAGCGCCGTACTGTGCATAACTTCTAAGACCTGCCATGATCGTGGACTTATTTTGTTTTGCATTGGCTCTTGATTTTTTCAGCCTTGCTTTGTAAGCATCCAGTGCTTTCTGGTCCGGCTGGCAGTTTTTGATCAGATCTTCAAATAAGGCTGCAGTTTTATCAAAATTTTCATTTAAACCTTCCAGAGTAACATAAGTTTCTTCGTTTCCTGCGCTTACGTTGAAGCTTGAAGCCAGTTTATAGAATTCTTTACTGATGTCTTCTGAAGATTTGTTTTTTGTTCCTAAATATTGAAGGTATTCCGCTGCTAAAGGAAGAACTTTATTGTTCCATTTTCCGGAATCGAAGTGATAATATAGTCTGAAAAGATCATTGTCCGTATTTTTTACAGAAAGTACATCTACACTTCCTAATTTGTTTTTAGCGATATCTTTATCAAAATTCAACCAAACCGGAGAGATCGGAGCTTCCGGCATTTCATTTACCTTTTTCAGGAATGGAGACTGGTCGTCCCTGTTTACGGAAACCGGAGTGATAGCCGGCTTATCAACTTTTACAATATTTTTATCTTCTCCTTTTCTCTTGTAAACCGCTACATAATTATTATCCTGAAGATATCTTGCTGCAAAATCCATAATGTCTTTTTTCGTAAGCTTTGAAATCTCTTCGATATATTCCAGCTGAGCTTTGTGGTCTACTTCAGAAGTGAATTCATCCATCAGAGATTCTGCTCTGGATGTATATTTTTCATATTTCTGGATTACGTTTTTCTTTTCGTTATTAACGATAGACTGAATTAAATCATCAGAGAATTCTCCTTTCTTCAACTTATCAATTTCCTGAAGCAATAAAGCTTTTACATCATCCAAAGACTGGCCTTCCGTAGGATTTCCCTGTAGTAAAAGAACTGAATAATCCTTCAGGACATATGGGAAAGCATACGCCGCCAGCAATTTTTGCTTTTTAACAAGATCCAGGTCAATTAATCCGGCTTGTCCGTTCGTTAGCATACTTCCTACAAAATTCAGCATTCTTGCATCTTTCGTCGTAGCTCCCGGAAATCTGAATCCGATGGTGATATTTTCAGGAGTTGGCCCATAAACCTCTTTGACGATAGGGGAGGTGATCGGACTTTCCGTTCCTACTTTATATTCAGGAACGGGTTTTGACTTCATATAAGAGAATGCTTTGTCAATTTTTACAATCATTTCATCGGGATTAAAATCTCCGGACATGATCACTCCCATGTTGTTAGGAACATAATAATTGTTGAAATATTCTCTGATTGCTTTTAATGAAGGGTTTTTCAAATGCTCAACCGTTCCGATAGTGGTTTGCTTTCCGTAGTTATTATTAGGGAAAATTGCGGCAAACATGGTTTCATACACTTTTCTCGGATCGTTATCAAGGCCTCTGTTTTTCTCTTCATAAACAGCTTCCAGTTCCGTATGGAAAAGCCTTAGGACAGGCTGTCTGAATCTTTCTCCCTGAACTGCAAGAAATTTATCGGTAACGTTTGCAGGAATATCTTCCGTATAAACGGTCTGCTCGAAAGAAGTAAAGGCATTAGTGCCATCAGCGCCCATTCCGGACATCATTTTGTCGTACTCGTTGGCAATGGCAAATTTTGAAGCTTCACCGGAAACCTTATTGATTTCTCTTTTTGGCTTTGTCTTTTTGATAAAACAAAAAACGCCTATTAGAGACGCTTTTCCATTTAGTTAGAGGATAAAATTTATGAAATAGTGAAAGTTCCACTTCCACAAATTTGTTTACCTGCGGCTACAAGTTCATCAAAAGAATCAACATTATGAGCCTGACCATTTATTCCGTTTGAACAACTAATGTAATAAGTTTCTGCTCCTTTAATAGTTTGTAACTCTTTTCTTGTCAATTGTTTCGCTTGTAATTTTTTTAAATTTTTCATTTTGTATTTTTTTTAATATTCTAAAACTAGTGATATATTTTTAGATATACAACAATTATTAAAATTTTTCCAATAATTCTTTAATCCTTCTCATGGCCTCTCTTAATTCGTCTTCTGAAGCTGCATAAGAGAATCTGATGCATTCCGGGCTTCCGAAAGAAACGCCACCTACACATCCTACATGTGCATTTTCTAAAAGGAACATGGCAAAATCATCAGCATCATTGATGAGTGTTCCGTCTAAAGTTTTACCTATATAATGAGATATATCAGGGAAGAAGTAAAATGCAGCCTTAGGCAACACCACCTTAAACCCAGGAATTTCTTTTATTAATTCATAGACAAGATTTCTTCTTTTCTCAAAAGCATCAATCATGTATTTATATTCCGAAGGATCGGTTTTTAAAGCAGTGATAGAAGCTCTCTGGGCCATTGTATTGGCACCGCTGGTCATTTGTCCCTGTACTTTTTCACAGGCTTTTGCCAGCCATTCAGGACATGCAGAGTATCCGATTCTCCAGCCTGTCATGGCGAAAGCTTTAGACATTCCGTTGATAACTGCTGTCTGCTCGTAAACTTCCGGAAACTGTGCTATTGATTTTGTCTTGGTTTCATAATTGATAAACTCATAGATTTCATCCGAAATTACAGTGATGTAAGGATATTTTGCAATCACTTTAGCTAAAGACTGAAGCTCGTCATATGTATAATATCCACCGGAAGGATTACATGGTGAGCTGAAAAGAATTGCTTTCGTTTTGTCTGTAATGGCTTCTTCCAATTGTTCTGCCGTGATTTTAAAATCAGTAACGTAAGAGGTAGGAAGCATTACGGAGGTTCCGCCCATCATTTTTACCATTTCATCATAGCTTACCCAATAAGGAGCAGGAAGAAGAACTTCGTCACCGTCATTAATAATTGCTGCCAGCACATTTAAAATAGCCTGTTTGGCTCCGTTTGAAACACAGATCTGTGTCGGTTTATATTCTAAGCTGTTATCTCTTTTTAATTTATAAGCAATTGCTTCACGAAGTTCTAAAAAACCGGGAACAGGAGAGTAGTGACTGAAGTTTTGGTTGATGGCATCAAAAGCCGCTTGTTTTATATTATCAGGAACATCGAAATCGGGTTCGCCAAGGGTTAAACTGATAACGTCTATTCCGCTGGCTTTCATTTCTCTGGCCTTATTAGACATTACAAAAGTTTGTGAGTAACCTAGTCTTTTTACTCTGTCTGAAAGTTTGTCCATATAGTATTTTTGTATGATAACAAATATATAATAAAAACCTGATTGGAATAAAACGTGAATTAAAAAAAATGCTTTCAGAATGAGAGATTTCGTATATTTAAAACCATCTGTTTAAAAGATCCCGCACATGAAATATTTTCTTTTTTTACTGATTGTTCCTTTTATTACTTTTTCGCAAATGAAGTCTAAAGACGATGAAATAAAAAAATATGTCTCTGAAGTAAATTCAGATTCCCTGAAATTTTATATCAGCAAGCTTGTCGCATTCGATACCAGACATACTTTGAGCCCTGTTGATGATCCTAATAAAGGAATAGGGGCAGCAAGGAACTGGGTGCTTGAAAAATTTAAAGCATATGCCAGAAACTCCAATGGAAGAATGGTAGGGTATTTGCTGGAGCAGGAGATTCAGCCGGATGAAAAAAGGGTAGACCGGGTAACCAGTCTTGGAAACCCTGTTGCTTTTCTGAAAGGAACAGATCCGGATGATAAAAGAATTTTCCTGATCGGCGGGCATCTTGATTCCCGTGTAACCGATGTGATGGATAGAAAATCATTTGCTCCTGGAGCGAATGATGACGGAAGCGGAGTAAGTGCAGTCATAGAAGCGGCAAGAATTCTAAGCAGGTCTAAGTTTCCTGCATCTGTTATTTTCGTTGCCTTTTCCGGAGAAGAACAATCGTTGCTTGGCTCTAAATTACTGGCAGAAAAGGCTAAAAAAGAAAACTGGCAGATAGAAGCTGTTTTGAATAATGATATGATAGGCAATACTAAGGCAGGAGAGACTAATGAGATC
This sequence comes from Chryseobacterium populi, assembly GCF_000282115.1. Lineage (GTDB taxonomy): Bacteria > Bacteroidota > Bacteroidia > Flavobacteriales > Weeksellaceae > Chryseobacterium > Chryseobacterium populi. The sequence goes on along the minus strand of NZ_AKJY01000073.1, from coordinate 5,158 downwards.
AATAATCATACATTACGGGTATTCAGCGAAGGCTTACCTTATCCGGAGCTGGATAAAAAGGCTTTTGGAATAAGAAATTCAGGATTGGAAAATGACGGCGAATCGAGGCAATTAGCCAGATATATAAAAGAAATTGCAGAAGAATATGTGAAAAAGCTTGATGTGAAGCTGATCTACCGGAATGACAGGTTCCTGCGTGGCGGAGACCATTCCAGCTTTGTCAATTACGGATTTCCTTCGGTAAGGCTTACTGAATATTATGAAAATTATGACCATCAGCATCAGAACGTAAGAACGGAAAATAATAAACAATATGGTGATCTTCCGGAATTTATAGATTATCAATACCTGAAAAAAAATGTGGCTGCCAATATTGCCGTGCTCGCCAGCCTTGCCAAATCTGCCCCGAAACCCGAGCATGTAGAAATGGAAGTGAAAGAGCTCACAAATTCCACTGCTTTGCATTGGAAAAAACCTAAGTCGGGAACACCGGCAGGATATTATGTATTGATGAGAGAAACAGACAGCCCGTTATGGCAAAAAAGAATATTTACAACAGAGCTTTCTATAAAAATACCGTACTCAAAAGATAATTATATTTTTGCGGTACAGACCGTTAATCAGGCTGGAATTTTAAGCTTACCCGTTATTCCGGGGATGGCAAAGTAGCCGGAGAAATTTATTTAAGGGTGAATAATCAAACTTAAATTTGAATAAAGTGTGAAATAACTTATTTTTGCTTTTTATAATAATTCACATGCCTATATCGTTACTATTAAAATACTTTCCGGATCTTACAGAAAATCAGATAGAACAGTTTACAAAACTGGAAGATCTCTATAATGACTGGAATGAAAAAATCAATGTAATTTCCAGGAAAGATATGGAATCTCTGTATGAAAAGCATATTCTGCATTCATTGGGAATTGCGAAAGTCATGGAGTTTGCACCGGGAACGAGAGTTCTGGATATCGGAACAGGTGGTGGCTTTCCCGGGATTCCTTTAGCGATTTTATTTCCCGATTCAGAATTCACCCTGATTGATTCTATCGGTAAAAAGATCAGCGTAGTAAATGCTGTAGCAGAAGGCATCGGACTGAAAAACCTGACGGCCATTCACGGAAGAGCTGAAAAAATAAAGGATAAATTCCATTTTGTGGTGAGCAGAGCGGTTACCCGGATGCCGGAATTTCTGAGATGGCTGAAAGGAAAATTTGAAAAAGAACAGTTTAATCCCAAACATAACGGAGTCCTATATTTAAAAGGCGGTGACTTAGCTGAAGAGCTGGCCGGAATTAAATGTGAGATTTTCAATCTTAAAAACTATTTTGATGAAGAATTTTTTGATACTAAACGAGTAGTTTATGTATCGAAAGGTAATTTTAATTCTTAATTTAACATAATTGAAGAACAATTTTTGCTAATTTTATATTGATAATCAAAATATATATTGTGTTATGAAAAAACTTTTAAATATAGGGTTTTCCGCACTTATTGTAGGATTGATATTTACTTCCTGTAATGACGACGATGATTATGAAACGATTGAATCTATAGATAAAGTGAAAATTGACAGCGTGAAAATTGTGAATGACACCATGAATATTTTTGATGTTCAGAGCATTAAAACCTATTCTGATTACGCTTCCCAATGCGAGGGTTTTTATGGATATGATTACATTTATAATGATAATTTAACCCGAACGGTCACTGCTTATAAATTCCGTACAGACGGAAACTGTTCACAGGCTATTCATACAGGTGAAAACCAGATCAATTTTAACCCGCAGTATACCGGCACCTATACTTTTAAATTCTGGAATGGTGGCACAAACTGGATCACCAAAACAATTGTAGTAGAACAATGAAATGGATCTTTTTAGCATGTGGTTTATTAACATCAGCGACATTATTTTCCCAAAAGATTGTATGGCGGGAAAACAGAAAACTTACATGGAATGATTTTAAAAGCCCTGCCAATACCAAAAATAACAGTGATATTGTAGCGTATACCCATTGTGGACTGCAGTATACCGTCATTAAATCATCTGATCCCAAATCTTATGTGAAAATTGAGATTGAAACTATTTTCAATGAAGATAAGTCATGGAAAGATGTGAAAAGAATCAATGATTATATTCTGGGACATGAGCAGAAGCATTTTGATATCACTGAAGTATATGCCCGGAAACTCCGTAAGGAAGTCATGGAGAAAATAAAGACTTCCGGTGATTATGACAGAAGCTTCAAATCAATTTACAACAGGATTTTAAATGATTACAAGGCTTTCCAGATGGCGTATGACAAAGATACGAAGCATGGAATGGATAAAGAGAAGCAGGCGCAATATGATGTAACGGTTGCAGAAGAACTGGAAAACCTAAAAAGCTATCAGAAGTCTTGAAGTTTCTTAATAAAATTATTCACGAATTATTAGCTCAAAATACTGATCTGTCTGTATTTAATATCGTAATTCCGGGAAAGCGTCCTATTGTTTTTATCAGGCAGATCCTGGAAGAGAATAATTATTCGGGGTTTTTTCCCAATTTTTTTACCATTGAGGAATTAATAGACCGGATCGCCGATAAGCAGCCGATTCAGGGCATTTCATTATGGCTTTTTGCATTTGATGTGTATAAAAGCTTAAATCTTATTCCTAACGATGATTTTGCAGAATTTTTAAAATGGTTTCCGACCCTGCAGAAAGACTGGGATGATATTTTAAAGTTCTCTGAAAGTGATCAGGCGGTTTTACAATACATGTTTGATGAGGAAAGAATAAAAGACTGGGCACAGAATTTAGGGGAAGACGATGATGTTCCGCGAAAAAAATTCCTGAATTTCTGGAGAAACATGAATGTTTTCCTTCCTGTTTTAAAAGAAAAATTACAGGAAAGAAACTGGGCCACTTCCGGAATGATCCATGAAACAGCCAAAGCTAAAATTGGTCAATTTGCAAAGGAAATATCTGAACAGTTTGTTTTCTGTGGATTTAATGCTTTTACACCTGTAGAGGAAAAATTAGTGAGAAGTCTTTTACAGTGGGATAAAGCGCAGTGTTTTTTCCAGGCAGACCATTACTATTTTGATGATGAAAGACAGGAAGCCGGCAAATTCCTCAGAAACCACAAAACATGGAAAGAGTTTAATGATAGCAGGGCTTTTCAATGGATAGAAGACGACTTTAACCAGCCTAAAAATATAAAGGTATATGAAGTATCCGGAAATGTAACCCAGACTAAAATACTGCCGGAAATCTTCAAAGAAATTGATAATAAAACCTATTCAAATACAGCACTCGTTTTACTGGATGAGAATCTGCTTCCTGCAAGCCTGGATGTAATGTATGAGATTGAAAACCTTAATATTACCATGGGTTTTCCTCTTAAAAACCTGTCCTTTTCGAATGCGGTAAAACAACTTTTCTATCTGCAGAAACAATTAGAAAAAAATAAATCGTCTTATTATTACAGGGATATTTTTCCAATCCTTGAAGAACTTCCGAAATCGGCTGAAGATGAGGTCGTGATCAGCCAGTTTAAATCCAAAATTGAAGAACGGAATATCGTGTATATTTCAAGAAAACTTCTACAGGAGCTTTTAAGTGGTCTTTCTTATTTCAGTTTGCTTCAGAAAGCTGACTCTACAAGTGGTTATCTGGATATGCTTATCGCATTCTGCCAGCAGATCAAATGGCTGGAAATAGATGACATTCAGTATGAAAACGTTTCCCATTTTGAAAATGCGTTCAGGATTATAAAAAACCAGATCATACCTTATAATTTTGAGATCAAAATGGAGACGCTGGAAATTCTGATCAATCAGCATATCAATTCTGAAAGCATTGATTTTCAGGGTGAGCCTTTACGCGGATTGCAGATCATGGGGCTTTTGGAAACCAGGCTTTTAAACTTTGAGAATGTCATTATGCTTTCTGTAAACGAAGGAAAACTTCCACTCGGAAATTCGCAGAATACCTATATCCCTTTTGATATCAGACGGTATTTTGACCTGCATACCTTTTTGGAGAACGACAGTATTTATGCCTATCACTTTTACAGATTAATCCAGGATTCCCATAATGTTCACTTATTATTCAATGCTTTAAGCTCCGGAGTTAATACAGGAGAAAAGAGCCGGTTTATTACGCAGATAGAAATGGAGAGCTCTCATCCTATCGAGCACTTGATTATTGAGAATTCTTCTGAACCGATTTCGAGTCAGCCCATAGAGATTTCTAAAACAGAGATTGTTCTCGAAAGACTTCAGAAGTGGAAAGAAAAAGTATCGGCTTCACACCTTACAAGCTATCTTTATAACCCTATAGATTTTTATCTTTCGAAGATTCTCAATACCTCGGAAACGGATGAAATTGAAGAAGAATTATCGGTGAAAAACTACGGAAACCTTGTTCATTATTCACTTCAAGAAGTATATGAAGTATTAAAAGGTAAAATATTAAAAGAAAATGATTTAAAAGAATCAATTAAAGCAATAGATCAATATATAAATATGGCCATAGATAAGCTGAAACACCAGCCTGAATTCTATGAAAAAGGAATGAATTTTATTCACCGTGCCATTGCAAAGAAAGTAATCGAAAGCATTTTGAATCATGATCTTGAACTGATTAAAAGTGGAAATAAATTAGAGATTCTTGATATTGAAAAAAGGTTTGAAGGAGTAGATTTTTATCTTGATGAAGCCCAAGCCGACCGGATTTCTTTCTTTGGGTTTATAGACCGGATTGACCGGCTGAACGGAACTTTAAGGATCATTGATTATAAAACAGCAAAAATTAAAAATCTTACAGTAAAAATCGATGAGGACAATGTAGAGGAGTATTTCCACAACAATGACAGAAAGCAGGCTTTGCAGCTATGTATTTATCAGTATGTTGTTCAGAATCTTCCTGAATTCTGGGGGCTTCCCATTGAAACCGGAATCTGGAGTTTTGCTGAAGCGAGAAAAGGAGTTGTTTCCCTGCAGTTTGAGAAAGGAAATATTGATGATGCCATGAAATCGGTCCGAAGCCTGATCCTGGAAATCCTGAATCCGGATATCAGATTTATTGAAAATATAAAATCATATTAAAATAAAAATGAGGCTGTCTCAAAAGTGAGACAGTCTTTTTTTTATGCTCAAAAAGAAAGGAAAG
>NZ_AKJY01000072.1 GCF_000282115.1 Chryseobacterium populi | reverse complement strand
ATATGGCGGTACTCATCAGATAGATGAGTGCAGCCATTATTATACTATTGAATATTGATTTCATTGTTTTTGTATTGGGTTAAATAATATGACGGTCTTTGGTTGCCGTTAAGCATTCATCACAGCGTAAGTTGAATGCCCAATGAATACGTTTTCAAGGGAGGCAGGAATCCAAAAGAGGTCATCTCGGGATCAATTCCAAAGAACTTCGTCCACGTCCAGAGGTTCTGCCCCTGAAAATAAAGTTTTACTTCCCTGAAAAAACCTGAATCCAAAGAAAGATTATAGGTAAGCTGCACATTTTTAAGCCTTATAAATGAAGCGTCAGAAACACTGGCATCACTATTTTGAAAAAGGCTGTGCGAAGAATTTGACGTAGAGCGGTACGGCATATAAAGGCCATTGGGATTCGAAGGCGACCATACATTCAATACCTCTACCGGGAGATTCGCCATAATACCTGGTGAAGACATTGCTGAGTTATAATTCCGGCTCTGCTGCTTTACAAACTGTAACAAAAATGAAAAGTTCCAGTTTCGGTAGCGTAACTCATTGCTTAGCCCTCCGTAAAACTGCTGTCCAAGATTTCTGATCACCTGCCTGTCATCCGGTGATGCGATCTTTCCGTCGCCATTGAAATCGGTAAAATCATAGACCAAGGTAGTAGGGTTTACCCCCTGAAGCTGGTAGAGTTTAACAATATTTACAGGCTGCCCGATCACATAAGTATTGGCATAGGATGAACCTTCAAGTCCCGGAAAGGAAATCAGCTTGTTTCGGGGAATGGTGATATTGAAAGAGCTTTTCCATGAAAAATTCCCCTTGTTGATAATTTCTCCGCTGGCCTCAAATTCAAATCCTGTATTCTGAATAACAGCATCCAGATTGGCCAGTACACTGCTGAATCCCGTTACTGAGGAAAGCTGATAACCTACCAGTTGATTTCCTGAGCGGTTTCGGTAATAGGCAGCACTTAGGTTAAGCCTGTTGTTGAACAATCCCAGTTCAAGAGCAGCTTCTGTTTTGATGGTTCTTTCCCAGCTGAAATCAGGATTGTAGAGTTTTGTTGGAGCCAGGCCGGTGCTGCCATTATAGATGAGATTAGCCGTAGCAAAGGTATCAAGGTATTGGTAATCCCCGATATTATCACTTCCCGATGAACCATAACTTCCTCTCAGCTTTCCAAAACTGAGCCATGAGATGTTCTTCATAAAATCTTCTTCCGAAAACAACCATGCTGCCCCAACAGCACCGAATATTGCATATTTATTATTGGGACCGAATCGGCTGCTGCCGTCTCTTCTTCCTGTAAGATTAAGGATATATTTTTTATCGTACTGATAGTTGATTCTGCCGAAAAAAGCACCGTATCGGTATTCAGTAGTGATCTGGTCAAGGACCACTTTATTGATTGCAGCACCTATATTATAGATAAAGGCATTACTCTCAAAACCAGATCCCTGAATTTCACCCCGGTCTGAAACATCTCTCTGATAAGTACCTCCCATCAGGATATCAAATTTATGTTTACCTGCTCTGTACATCCAGCTTATCTGGGGTTCTATCACCATAGACAGTCTGTTCTGGTTGGATTTTGAAGACATGGAATTGAGAGGTGTTGCCCCAGCAGAAGGGCTATACGCCGTACTCGGACGAAGTGACCATTCTTCAAAAGTCTGATAGGTTAAACCTCCATTGAGTTTGAGCTTAAAGTTTTCAAAAACTTCATACTCCATACTGATGTTGTTAAGGAATTGCAGATTGTTATTGGAATAGGAATTCTCAAAGGCAGCTGCGGGATTCGTAAACGTATTGTTTTCCCAGTTAAGGTTACCTTCCGCATCATAAAGAGCGGGTGCATTGGGAGCCAGTATATACGACTGTCTTGTTGCATCAGAGGTAATCAGATTATTGTCTGTTGCGGTAAAAATATTGGATGAGTTGAAACTGAATTTTCGATCAGCAGATCTGTGGCTGATATTTCCTGAAACGGTATTGGTTCTGTACCTGAAATCCCTGCCAAACACCGTGGTTTGTTCATTATGACCAAGACTGAGCAGGAAATTGGTATTTTCACTTCCACCACTGAGTGAAAGCTGGGTATTAGACAGAGCGGCATAATGGCCAATCAGTTCTTTTCTCCAATCGGTATAGCAGTTGGAATCCCAGGTTCCGTTGATGTCGTAGGCATTGGCAGGATAGACAGAGATATTGCTGTTGGCAAATGCCTGCTTTCTCATATCAAGATACTGAGCAGTATTCATCATTTTAAGGTTTGAAATGGCATGGCTCAGACCATAGGAGGAGTTCAGGGTCAGTTTTACCTTTCCTTTTTTTCCTTTTTTGGTGGTTACCAATACCACTCCATTAGCACCTCTTGAACCATAGATAGCAGTAGCGTCCGCATCTTTCAGGATCTCGAAACTTTCAATATCGTTAGGATTTATATTGTTTAACGGATTGATATCTGCATTGGGAAGGATACTTCCTGCATAGGAGGAACTGATTCCCGTACCCACCGGAACACCATCAATAATATAGAGCGGCTGATTGCCATCAATGACAGAATTGCTTCGGGTCCTAAGACTATTTCTGCCTCTGATCTGAATATCAAATCCACCTCCGGGAGTTCCTGAATTCTGGGTGATACTGACTCCTGCCATTCGTCCCTGTGCTGCTGACAGGACATTGGAGACAGGCTGATTTTCTATATCTTTTGCTGAAACTTTGGCGATACTTCCGGTTCTTTCTTTGTCTTTAACCTTGTAGTAGCCGGCGTTGAGAATAACTTCTTCGATTCCCTTTACTTTTTGTTCTAAGCTGATATTAACGACTTCCTGATTACTGAGTGTGAATTTTTCTTCTGCATAATCAGGGTGTCTGAACAATAGGATGGGATTTTCTGCTGAAACCTGTAATGTATAGGTTCCGTTGTTGCCAGTCATGGTTACCTGATCACTACCCTCTTGGGAGATTACAACTCCTGAAAGGGGCTTACTAGATGAGGTTACGGTACCGGAAATGGTGCGTGTTTGGGCTTTTGTAGTAATGCTTACACCAGTAAGCATGAGCCCAAAGAAAATGCCTCCTATATGGTAATAGGAATTTTTCATAGATTTGTAAAGGTTTTTAATTTTTAAAGATTAATTACTGAACTACGCTCTTTCCCGTAAGTGTCCAAACTGCATGGGAAGGGGCTTTTTTCTTTCTTCTGATTTTAAGTTGAGTAGTTTTTTGATTCATTTTTGATGTAAAGACTTTCCTGATGCCCTTCGGTATGAAAAAGACTGGTGAGGTTCTGTAAGCAGGGACCTTAAGGCACCGGAAAGAATTTAATATGAATGAAATCTGTGTTCCCGTGTAAGCTTGTTAAAGCCGCAATAGGTTGTACCCTCCTATTGTATCGTGTCTGATACTATTTTTAGGAAGCGGGCTTAGATTGTAATGTAGAGATAAAGCGAACTGCATTGAAAAAAACGGCATGGGACTCTACATTATCAGTAATAGGGGTACTGGTATACCTTGGAAACAGATAAGAGAGCCCACGCCTAGGTCGTGAGCTTAATACTTATCCTCTTGTTTCCTTAAAATTACCAGTTTTCTATTACAAGATTCTAAGCAATAGCTTCTATATTTCTTTTGAAGTATCGCAAAGTTACATTTATTGTAACCTATTTTACAAATATAATAAAAATATAATTGGTAAACAAAAGCGTACCGAATAAAAATTTGAATAGTTCTTAATTGCACTCATGTTTAATGATGTTGAAAAAATCATAATGATAAAGACTGCTATTGCATTACGGCTATTACTTAGCCGTAATAAAAGTCATTCTCAAAGTTATGATTCTGACAACATTGATAGTTATGAAAAAATTGCTATCAATTCTAATGCTGATATTAGAAAAGCAACTGTAACAAATGCTTTTAGTGGTAAAAAAAAGATCATCAATGATAACAATAACTCTTATTGTCGAATCAATGGGATTTACAATGTCAGATTTTGGTCAGCAATACAGCAATGTAACAAATGAACAAATTTTAGAATTTCAAAAAAATATTTTGAATAAAAAATCCTAACAAAAGCAGAATTCTCACTTTGATTCTATGCTAGTTAAAATTTTTTGCTTCTTTACTCTAATAATATTGATTTACTTTATACAACAGTAAATTACAGATTTTCATCAAATTGATTCCATTTCTATAAAATGTCTTATTAATAGTAAGAGATTGCATTAGATAATTGTATTGTTAAACTTCAAAAACCAAACAAACAAGTCCATCAAAAACTTTATCTTTGTGTGCCAAATTCGATTTGAACATTGAAGTAATGAAAGTAAAAACAACAACAAAATCAATTGAACCAAATATTGCAGATTTAGCAAATGGATGGCTTAAAAAATATAAATTAGATTACAAGCTAGAGCAAGAGTCACTAAACAGCGAAATTGACAAAGCTCTTTCATACTATTTTACAAAGAATGGCGGAGCAGGAGCAAATCGACCAGATGTAAAACTACTATTACAAGATAAATATCAAATTTTTTTTCCTGTATTAATTGAATATAAAGGATACAAGGGCAAACTTGTAAAAGTAGATGCTAATGGTCAGGTGGAAAATAGAACAGTAAAAAATGAACCGAATTTAAAAAACATTAGTGCTTACGCTGTAAATGGCGCAGTCCATTATGCAAATGCTTTACTTCATCACACTAGTTATACAGATGTAATAGCCATTGGTATGACAGGCTATAAAGATGATATAGGAAAACTACAATATGAAATAGGTGTATATCTTGTTTCTAAAAAAAATCTTGGAGCAGGACAGAGGGTTGGAGAATTTACGGACTTTTCTTTTTTAGCCTCCAAAAATTTTGATGCTTTTATTGAAAAGGTAAATACATTAGACTTAACTCAGGAAGAACTTGATAAACTGAAGGAACAAAGGGAGAGAGAAATTGATACTAGTTTAATCAAGTTGAACAATGATATCTATCAAAATGAAAAAGGTTTAGGTGAAAATGATCGGGTATATCTAGTTGCTGCTTCCATTATTGCGACACTTGGCATACCAGGAAAAGTTTCACCACTAGAAAAAACCGATTTAAAATCCTCAAACGAAAAGGGTAATAAAGACGGCGACATTATTATACGAAAAATTCGTGCTTTTCTAGATGAAAAAGACATACCTGTAGAAAAGAAAAATTTAATACTAAGAACATTAGAAAATACATTAACAACCGAAAATATTAACAAAGTTGAAAATGGAGAAACTCAACTAAAAAGGGTTTTTACTAAAATTGTGGATGATTTGGGTATTTACTACAAAATTGGTCTGACCACAGATTTTACAGGTAAATTGTTTAACGAAATGTATGGCTGGTTAGGCTTTTCTCAAGACAAGTTAAATGACGTTGTACTTACACCTTCCTATGTTGCTTCTCTATTAGTCAAACTTGCCAGAGTTAACAAAGATTCATATGTATGGGATTTTGCCACCGGTTCGGCAGGTCTGTTGGTTGCTGCAATGAATGAAATGCTGAATGATGCTAAAAACAACATTCAATCCCCAGACGAACTAACACAAAAGGAAATTAAAATCAAAGCAGAACAATTACTTGGTCTAGAATTATTATCAAGTGTTTACATGTTAGCAATCCTAAATATGATTTTGATGGGTGATGGTAGTTCTAACATCTTAAACACAGACTCAATTAAAGATTTTGACGGTAAGTATGGTTTTGGAAAACCCGATACCAAATTTCCTGCGGATGCTTTTATCCTTAATCCTCCTTATTCTGCTTCAGGAAATGGGATGAACTTTGTCGAAAAAGCAATGAATATGATGAATAATGGCTATGCTGCAATCATTATTCAACACTCATCAGGTTCCGGTAAAGCAGTTGATTATAATAAAAGAATTTTGACTAAACACACGCTTTTGGCAAGTATTAAAATGCCAATTGATATTTTCATTGGCAAATCTAGTGTACAAACTCAAATCTACGTGTTTAAAGTAAACGAAAAACATCATAAAGATGAGATTGTAAAATTTATAGATTTTAGCAATGATGGTTACGCACGATCTAACAGAAAAAAATCCAGTAATAATTTAAAAGATATTGACCGTGCTCAAGAACGCTATCAAGAAGTTGTAGACTTAGTTCGTTTTGGTAAAAGCAAATTGAAGATCTTTACAGAAAACGAATACTACGAAGGCCATATTGATCCAAATAATGGGGCCGACTGGAATCAATCTTCACCAATTGAGACTCAACCTACTCTGCAAGATTTCAAAAAAACAGTAAGCGCCTATTTATCATGGGATATAAGTAACTTACTGGAACAATATGCAGTTGATGAAAAATTGGGAAAGTAGACTCCCCACTTAACGATAAATTGAAAAATGTTGAGTGGGGGAAATTTAGGGTTGGTCAGTTATTTAAAATTGAAAACACTCTTAGTTTTAACACCAATAAGTTAGTTCCAGGTAAACAATTTGATTATGTAACAAGAACATCTCAAAACCAAGGAGTTTTACAAAAAACTGGTTTTGTAAATAGTAAAAATATAAATCAAGCAGGCACTTGGAGTTTAGGGCTTTTGCAAATGGATTTTTTCTATCGGCAAAACCCTTGGTATGCAGGTCAATTCGTTCGCAAAGTAATTCCTATAATTGATATTAAACCTATAGCAATTCCTTTTTTTACATCAGCATTAAACAAATTAAAGCAGCTTTTATTGTCAGTATTAGTTAGAAATGTGGATAAAACATTTTTAAATTCGGAATTAACTTTACCAATAAAGAAAGACGGAGATATTGATTTTGATTTTATGGAGCGTTTTGTTGCTGATTTAGAAGCGGAAAGAATTGAAAAACTTGAAAAATATCTTTCTGAAAATAAATTAAACAGCTATGAGCTAACAGAACAAGAAATAAAAACTTTAGAGAACTTCGAAAATATTGAGTGGGAGGAATTTAAAATTGGAAATCTATTTGAAAGAATAAACACGAAAAAGTTACCTTTCAAAGCAGATGAGCTATCAAAACATAAGACAGGCAAATATAATCTTCCATGCCTTACGTCCAGTTTCAAGAACCAAGGATTAAACTATTTTGCACCTAAAGAAGGGACTACTATTCTAAGGAATGTGATTTCGATTCCTTCAAATAGTGATATTTATCGAGCGTACTACCAATCAAGTGAATTTACAGTCTTATCAGATGCTTACGCAATTCGCTGGATTTTAGATGATGTTAAACTATTACCGAATCAGTATTTATTTGCTGTTCAATGTATTAACAAAGTAACCGATTTGCCTTTATATTCATATAAAAATAAATTAGGAGGATGGAATATAGTAAAAAGTAAATACATTCAATTACCTATCAAAAATGATAAACCTGATTATAGAATAATGGACATTCTAATTTCTGCCATTAATAAATCAGTAATCAAAGAGTTAGTTTTATATGTAGAAAGAAAAAAGAAAGAATTAAATGAACTGAATAAAATTAAATAAAATACCAACGCATAAACTGTAATGTGCGCTATAACATTAAATTCTATAAAAATAAGAATGGGCTTTCTTAGCTATAGATACCAAAAATAAAAGAAGGAGACCATTCGGTCTCCCTTTTCGTATATATAAAATCTTATTAATAATTACGAATTTCCGTAATGAAAATAATAACCAAAAATTTACTTTTGATCTGGTATTAATCTGTTTTGATATCAAAATAATTATTAATTAATCTTTATTGTACTATGAATACAATCGAAGCAATCAAACCAGGGCCCAAGCCTAAAAAACCAGATGGAGAACCTGACAGAAGAAGAAGGGTAAACCCTCCCAATCAACCAAAGCTAAAACCTCACGAGCACGAAAAAGGGGATTAGACTTGGATAAAATGTAAAATGTAGAAGCAGCTCATTGGCTTCTTCTTCACATTATTATTTTCTTGAAATTAATTCTTGTTTATGAATTCAAATGATGTACTGAAATCTTCTTTTAGAATGATAAAAGCATCAAACTTTTTACCGTTTTTACTTTTCATGTTTTTGATGAGTGATGTTTTGTTTTGGGTTAATAATAAAGTAAGATCTTTACTACTGAGTTGTACTCCGCATATAGTTCTGAAGAGAATCCATTTACACTGCTCATCTGGACATTTGACAATTTTATCTTTGATAAGGAGATGATGCTGTTGGCATTTGGGACATTTGAGTTGTGGGATGTTTTCTTGGGGAATATTGAGTGATAAAAGTTCGTTGGTGATTTCTGTTGTGTAGGCTTGGATGTTGTTGATGAATTGGTCTTTATTAAGTTCGCCTTTTTCAATTCTATCCAGTGCTATTTCCCATTCTGCGGTCATTTGGACATTGGCTATTTTTTTGTCTTTGACAAGGTTGTAAACCTGTAAGCCTTTATCGGTGGGATGCAACGTTTTGCTTTTCCTGATAATATAGTTTCTGCTGAGCAGGGTTTCAATAGTGGAAGCTCTGGTGGCCGGGGTTCCGATGCCGATATTGGATAGAGCTTTCTGCTCGTGTTTGTTTTCAATAGATCTGCCAGCATTTTCCATCGCTGATAAAAGATCAGCCTCTGTATATAGCTTGGGAGGTTGCGTTACTTTTTCCAATAATTCAGTTTTTGAGATCTTCAGTTCATCTCCTGTTTTGAATTCCGGAAGTTCAGTAAGGACTTCATTTTCATTATTGGAATTTTCATTGTCAGAAAGAATCCCTTTGATGGCTCGCCAGCCTTGATTGAGTATTTTTGATCCCTTGATCTGGAATTCGTAATGATGGACTTTTATCTGGATTTGGGTGACTTGCTTTGTACAGGTGTGGGATAAGGATTCCAATAAGCGGTAAGCAATCATCTCGTAAATGGCTTTTTCCGTAGAGCTAAGTGCAGAAGGTGTTTTGGTTGTTATGAGTAATCCGTGATGGTCGGTAACTTTTAGATCATTCACAATCCGCTTGTTGAAGTTTCCAAATTTTAAATGGGTTACAGCTGTTTTAAAGGGTTCGGTCTGATTCAGTATTCTGACCAGCTCAGGTATATCAGTCCATAAGTCTTCAGGAATATACTTGCTGCCGGTTCTGGGATAAGTGATGAACTGTTTTTCATATAAGCTTTGGGCTGTTTGTAAAACCTCATCAGCAGAAAGCCCCAGTTTCCTGTTGGCTTCTTTCTGGAGTTCAGTAAGATCGAAAAGCAAGGGAGATTGCTCCTGTATTGTTGTAATGGATACATCTTCTACAATAGCTTTTCCCTCCCGCTCTATAGACTTTTGGATTTGTTCCGCCTGCTTCCTTTCTTCCCACTGTAATAGTGAAAGGCTGGTGAAGTCTGTATATTCTTTTCTGTGGCTCAGCTGGATCTGAAAGTATTTTTGCTTGGTGAAGTTTTGATGCTGAAGAAACCGTTGACAGATTAAAGCAAGGGTTGGGGTTTGCACTCTGCCTAAAGAATAAACATCTTGATTTCTTGCGATGGTTAATGCCTGGGTAGCATTGATTCCAACCAGCCAGTCCGCTTCACTTCTGGCTTTAGCTGCTTGATACAAACCGTCAAAGGCATCGCCTGGTTGAAGGTTTTTAAAACCGTCCTGTATTGCTTTTTCGGTAAGGGAACTGATCCAGAGTCTTTCAAAGGGTTTGTTGCATTGTAGGTAGTGATAGATATAGCGGAAGATCAGCTCTCCTTCCCTTCCTGCATCGGTGGCGACAATAATACTGCTGCATTGACTGATGACTTGTTGTATGGTGTTGAGTTGTTGTAAAGCTGAAGGATCAGACTCATAGCCTTTTGTTCTCTTTAGCTTTTTAGGAGTCAGAATAAAGGGCTTGGGAAAGATAGGCAAAGAGGCTCTGTTAAAGCCTCTTATACCATAATCTTCCGGCATTCCTAACGATATCAAATGTCCCAATGCCCAGGTGACACAATAGCCATTACCGGATAAATAGCCATCTTTCTTTTCATGAGCTCCTAACAATTGTGCAATTTCTCTTGCAACGCTGGGTTTTTCTGCGATGATTGCTTTCATATGATGGATTTAGATGTTTATTATAGTTTTCGTCCTCTTGGTTTTCTAACCTTTTTTTGCTGATCTTCCTGTTGTTTATTAGTAGGCTGCTGCTGTTTGGATTCTAAAGGCTCCTTCAGATTTTTAGTAGCTTCATTAGTTTTACCCTGCGTATTAACCGCAGTTTGGGTTTTATGATCTTCTGTAGGTTTTGCCTCTTCTTTAAGTTTATTAGGATGATTGAAGGAGAAATCGGTTTTGGAAGTTTCTTTGTTGAAGGTAATATAACCTTGATAGGCTTTACCTTTAGCATCGGTAAGACCATCAACGTAAACGGTTTGCCCGGCTTTGAATTTTTCATATTGTGAATCGTCCAATTCTTTTCCTCTGAATACTTTGGGTGCTTCTTGATCCGTAGTTTGAGTTTGCTGTTGGTTATGATGGTGCTGTTGACTTTGTTGTTGATTCTGATTATTATTGAACAGAAATTCCACATAACGCTTATCCGCATTGAATTGTACGGTGGCATTGAAAGGCTCTCCTTTTTTTGAAGTCATCCCTTCAAGATACAATGGTCCTCCTTCCAGCAGGGTTTGTTTCTGATGTTCATCAAGCCTAATTCCTTTGATTTCATCAGGGATTTTCATGTACTCCGCTCGATAAGCTACGAGTTCATTGGTGAGTCGGTCACGGCTGATGACAGATGGAATAATTTCATCCGTCTTAGGATTGACCAGATCTACTACTCTGCCCATATTCCCGGTTTCCTTAAGATTCTTCTTGTCTTCATCCGTGAACTGATGACCCAGAAATTTATTATTGAGACTGGGCTCTTTTCGGATTCCATGCAGGTGAACGGCAACCTGTCCTGTATCTCCTGTTTGAAGGGATAATCGAACATCCATTTTGCTCACTGCCGTTCCCAGATTAATGGTAATGGGGATTAATGTATTGGTTTTAAAACCTCTGAGTAATGAATCCATCGCATTCATTTTTTCAAGCTTTTCCTGATTAAGTCCGAATTTTTCCATCGTTTTCCAGTCGATCTGTTCCGGCTGAAAACGGTACTCCTGATTGTCTGTGTTGTTGTCCATTGTATTTTGATTTTTTGGATTGTTATTGTGTTGAGGTAAAACTTCGTAGTCTTTCAGCTTTTCTTTTTCTTCAGGTGATGCCTGATCAATATATTTTTGAAGATCCTGAGCCGTATTGACGGCATCATACTCCGAAACTTTGAAAAAGTTGAAATGCGTTGGATTTTTAAGCTGCCGGTAAAAGTTGGAAAAGAAGTTGGAGAAAACATCTCCATGTTTATCAACGCTGATCAGCGGATCGTTATCCTTTTTTTCTTGTGGAGGAACTTTTTGAAGGTTTCCATCTTTATCTACACCTTTGACCATCTCAACCTGATTGGTATGAATGTTCAGGACAAGGAGTGTGTCTGTTGATGGTTTGAGTTCATCGGATTCCTGAGCGTTTATCAATTCATTTTCCATTGTATTTCATTTAATAGAACGAAGGTATAGGCTCAATTAAGAGGCTCTACAAGGGTGGAATGGTGATGAATGATTTGGCTGTTGATGTCTTTTTCTATCAAGAGTTTAAACACTCTCGGATGAGTTGATGGACATCAGAAAGCTTATAATACAGCTTTCCGCTGATGGTATAGTATGGCAGCTTTTTATCAGTCCGGTACCGCTGTAATGATCGGGAACTTATCTTTAAAAGCTGTAAAACATCCTGGTTATCCAGAAGCTGTTCCCCGTCTATTTCTATAAATCTGGATTGGTTCTTAAGCATTTGCTCTTTCAGAAGATCAAATCTTTCCATGATTCTCTCCATCCAGGCTATAAACTCTGTTCTTTCAATATTCATAATGGTGATTTTTATGATTGTTGGTGATGTAAAATTGGACAACAGAAATCATATAAAATCACTAGTTTTTCGTAGTTACGAAGAGATTTATTTTTTAGAAATAAATATTTTGCTAAAAATCGATATTTACAGTAAAATATTACTGTTACTCAATATTAACATGTTGACTCAAATCACCAATTTTTATTAATGAAGCATTATCATTTGCTATTAAGTAATCTTAACACAGTATTGGTGAGTTATATCTTTTCATTTATAAAATATAATATTACTTAGGCTAAATTCATTTACTCTTTTCCTGATTTTATCCGAATATTATTTTTAATATTGGGACTTCCATAAAATTGTTATCTGATATTATAAAGAAATTAAAATCAAAAAAATATCAACCTTGTTTAATTAAACAAGGTTGATATGAATGGCCAACTAAACTTATTATAAAATACACTTCGAATTAGATAAAATACGTAGATAAATTAGCATTTATCTGACATCAACAAAATCTATATAACTCACATTATATTTTAATTGACATTCACTCCAAATACATATCCTACTAAAGCGGTTATTCCCATGGCGACCGTTCCCCAGAAACAAATTCTCAGTATAGCAATCCCAATATGAGAACCTCCTGTTTTTGCAGAAATTGCTCCCAAAATCATTAAAAAAATAATAGAAAATCCATATTGAAAGTATACCATTTCCTTAATAGGTGCTAAAAAAGAAACCATAAAAGGTAGCAAAGCACCCAATGCGAATGATCCAAATGATGCAACAGCTGCAATTAATGGTTTTGCCTGGGTAATTTCATTAATACCTAATTCATCATGAGCATGAGCAGCTAACGCATCATGTTCGGTAAGCTCAGTAGCAACCTGTAGTGCAGTCTTTTTACTGACTCCCCTTCTCTCATAGATTTTCGCCAATTCTTTCAGCTCTACTTCAGGTATTTCTTCCAGTTCTCTTTTCTCACGCAATAAATCCGCTTTTTCAGTATCTTCTTGTGAACTGACTGAAACATACTC
>NZ_AKJY01000071.1 GCF_000282115.1 Chryseobacterium populi | reverse complement strand
TCCTTTCTTTTTGAGCATAAAAAAAAGACTGTCTCACTTTTGAGACAGCCTCTTTGATTTTATAAAATAGCTGGGTCTGTACAGTGATCATTTTTTTAAACAGCAGTATATAAAATTCTGTACCGTATTAAAAGGAGTGATATGATCTTCCGTAAAGCATTGTATTTTTTCGAAGCTGGCTTTAAATAAGCCGGTTATAGATTCCTCATCATATTGCTGAATATCAAGTCCGCTACACTTTACAGGGCCTTTTTTAGAAAAAGTTCCCAGAATTATAAATCCTTTTACTCTTTTTTCTACAAGGTTGACATATTTTGAAACCTGTTCAGGAGTTGTTAAAAAATGAAAAACCGCCCTGTCATGCCAGATATCGTAAGATTCTTCAGGCTCAAATTCTGTAATATCTGCAACGATCCATGTTACTTTATCAGCCTTCACTCCCAAACGTTTCTGAGCTTTTCTTAAAGCATTCTCCGAAATATCCAGAACGGTGATATTCTGATAACCTTCCTCAAGCAGGAAATCAACAAGATTGCTGTCGCCACCCCCGACGTCAATGATTCTTGCCTCTTTTCCGAAACCTGAAGAACGGATAAAATTAAGCGAGGTTTCCGGCTTTTCCTGTGTCCAGCTTACCTGGTCCGGGTTTTTGGTTTCATAGATGGTTTCCCAATGTTTTTTATTCGTTAAATCATTCATTATTAATTACTTTTTATATCATATATGAAAAAAATGTCAAATAAAATAATCATAACTCATTTGTTAACAATTATTTAATAACTATATAAATAGGTATAGTTTTTGTACTATACCAAAAATATGATAAAAAAGAAGTAAAAGCCTAGTGTTTATATTAGAAAATTTACTAAATTTATTAAAAATTTAACTGAATGCCCAAAATAATGAAGGGTGGTTAATGTAAAAGAAGAATTTTTAAATTAAATCCAAGAAATATAAATGAATAATATCCAGGATGAATTTCAGGTCTTTAAAGACGAGTTGAAAAAATTAAATATCGAAGTACAGAAAGTGGTGAAAGTGGGAAACGGGAGTATGGATTTCCACGAAGTTTTTTATAAATCGCCGAGGTACGAAGATGTGAAGAGTGTGTATGTACAGCGGCATAATCTGGATGCTATGATCCAGAAATTCAAGCAGGCTTACAATTAAAATAATGGAGGCTGTCTCAAAAGGGGCAGTCTTTTTTCTGTCTCAAAATTTGTAGTTTACGA
>NZ_AKJY01000070.1 GCF_000282115.1 Chryseobacterium populi | reverse complement strand
ATAACTATGTAATGATTAAAAATAATAAAAAGTTATTTCCGTAAAATTTTTTGAGCCCTTACAGCTCAAAAAATTTTCCAGAATAACTTTTTAACTTACACAGTTAGTGAGACACTACCAAATCAGAGCAGCAATACTCTGATTTTTTATTGTGTAAAGAGCTAATTTGCCTTTTCGCCTCTGCATTCTCAGCTTTAAATTATTCCAGCCAGCCCATTTCCTTCATCCATTCATCATTGTAGATTTTTCCTACATATCTTGAACCGTGATCGTGCAACAATACAACAATTACATCATCTTTTGTAAACTGATCTTTCATCTGGATTAAAGAAGCAATTGCACTTCCTGCAGAATAGCCACAGAAAATCCCTTCCTCTTTAGCCAGTTTTCTGGCATAGATTGCGCCGTCTTTATCCGTTACTTTTTCAAAATGGTCAATGACAGACATATCATAATTTTCCGGAATGATATCTTCCCCGATTCCTTCTGTAATATAAGTGTAGGCATGATCGTAGTGAAGCTCACCTGTTTCATGGAATTCCTTTAAGATAGAACCATAAGTATCAATACCAATTACTTTAATATCAGGGTTTTTCTCTTTAAAAAAAGTTCCGCAACCTGTAATGGTACCTCCGGTTCCGGCACCTACAACGAAGTGTGTTAATTTTCCCTCCGTCTGTTCCCAGATTTCCGGTGCAGTAGACTCATAATGAGCAGCCCTGTTGGATAAATTGTCATATTGATTAACGTACCATCCGTTTTCTGTTTCCTTAGCCAGTCTTTTGGAAACTGAATAATAAGAACGCGGATCTGTAGGTTTTACATCAGTAGGGCATACGATTACTTCAGCACCCACTGCACGAAGAATGTCACATTTTTCTTTAGACTGTTTTGAATTGGTCACAAAAATACATTTGTAGCCTTTGATGATCGCTGCAAGAGCCAATCCCATTCCTGTATTTCCGGAAGTCCCTTCAATAATGGTTCCTCCGGGCTTTAATCTGCCGTCTTTTTCAGCATCTTCAATCATTTTAAGAGCCATTCTGTCCTTTACGGAATTTCCGGGATTGAAAGTCTCTACTTTTGCTAAAACCAATGCGGGAAAATCTTCTCCTAAAACTTTATTAAGCTTTACTAGTGGTGTATTTCCTATGGTTTCAAGGATATTTTTTGCGTATTTCATAAATGTTTTATAAGCGCTGCAAAGATACGGCTTTAAAATTATTTACCGGGTTAGGCTAGTATAATTTACGTTAAGATTGAATTAAAGATTAATGATATGAATTGTAATTCTATGGGAGAAAAAGTTTTACTTCAAAATATAATCTCCGGGAACTCATTTACTGGGAAGATCTGACGACATCTTATGGAGATTGCTACGTCACTTCGTTCCTCGCAATGACCAATAAATCTGAAAATTTTAACATTCTTTAACCAGGCCAACTAGTTGATTGATCTTTGCAGAGCCATCAGTACATGAGAATTAATTATACTTAATAGCTTTTACCGGAGAAATTTTACTGATGAGGTAGCTCGGAATGATCAGAGCCAGTGCAGAGATAAGTAAAATACCTAAAGAAATCGAAATAATGGCAACAGGGTTTAAATCTACCGGAACCGTGCTTACATAATAGTTTTCCGGATTCAGTTTTATAACCCCGAAGAACTTTTGTAATAAAATAAGTCCGAGCCCGATAAGATTTCCATATAAAAGCCCCGGAATCATAATGATCAGGGTATAGTTGATAAAAGTTGCCCTGATCTGTGCATTGCTGGCTCCCAGTGTTTTTAGTAACCCGATCGAGTTGGTTCTTTCAATGATAAGGATCAATAATACCATAATAATATTAATGACTACAACAATCAGCATGATCATGATAATTAATGCAATATTGGTGTCGAAAATGCTTATCCAGTCATTAATCTGCGGGTATTTCTCTGTTGCTTTTTCAGCATAATTTTTATAACCGATATATTTTTCGATTTCCGGGAAATCTTTATCGATATCATTTACATTTTTGAAGAAAATATCAATCCCGCCCACTTCATCAGGCTTCATATCCTGAATTCTTCTCACATGATTAATACCACCGATCACAAACTGCTCATCAATCATTTTAATATCTGTCCTATAGATGCCGATGACCTCAAAATTTCTGTATATGGGCTTTTGATCAGCTTTTGAAAATATGGTAACAATGCTGTCTTTTAAATTTAAATGAAGATCTTTTGCTATTTTCTGGGAAATAACCACACCATTATTGAAACCTATCTCTGTTACTTTAGGAGTTGTACCAGCAACAAGAAACTTTTTAAACCGCAGGCTGTCAAAATCTTTTCCAACACCCTTGAAGATAATTCCTGCGAAATTATGTTCATTACGCATAATTCCTGTAACACTTGCATACTTTTGAACATTCTCCACATCAGGAATTTCCTTTATTTTTTGAATATCCAGTCCCTGCTTATCCAAAACTGAAGTATTATAGGAAGAATTTGATCTTGTAGATCTTACGGTAATATGTCCGCTGAAATCTGCCAGTCTCTCTTTAATAGCTTTTTTGGAACCGAAACCTGTGGAAACCGTAATGAGTGAAACAATGATTCCTAATGCTACGGAAAGCCTGCCTATGAAGATGATAACCCTTGAAAGATTATTTTTGTTATCTTTGGAAAACGCTATTTTTCTAGAGAAATATAAAGGAAAGTTCAAGCTTATGAATTTAGATTTCAAAATTAAAAATTTACTTCTGATTTGCCTAATTTTTTTAGGAGTATTCAATCAATATTATTCTCAGGCTCAACCTCAGGAGGCTTTTAAGACCGGTGCAGACCGCCCTGACCTCTATTTACCCCTATTAAAAAATAGAACCATCGGTATTGTGACCAATCAAACAGGACTGATGCAGGACAGGACCCATCTGGTGGATTTTTTAGTAAAGAAAGGGATTAAAATAAAAGCCATCTTTGCTCCCGAACATGGTTTCCGCGGGAATGCCGATGCCGGAGAAACCGTAAAGAACGGTGTAGATGCAAAAACAGGAATTTCTATCATCTCGTTATATGGTAATAATAAAAAACCTAAACCCGAACAATTAAAAGGAATTGATATTGTCGTTTTTGATATTCAGGATGTTGGGGTAAGGTTTTATACTTATATTTCAACACTGACTTATTTAATGGAAGCCGGAGCGGAAAATCACGTGGAAATAATGGTGCTGGACCGCCCCAATCCACATGACGGCTATATAGACGGGCCTGTTCTGAAAAAGAAATGGGCAAGTTTTGTGGGAATGCATGAAGTTCCGGTAGTGTATGGGCTTACAATTGGGGAATACGGTAAAATGGTGAATGGAGAAAAATGGCTGAAGAATGGTGTACAGGCCAAATATACCTTGATTCCTATGCAGAATTATCACAAAAAACAACGCTACACGATCTCTGATAAACCTTCTCCTAATCTTCCAAACGATAAAGCTATTAATTTGTATCCAAGTTTATGCTTCTTTGAAGGAACCCAGGTTTCTGTAGGCAGAGGCACTGAACTTCCGTTCCAGGTGTATGGTTCACCATGGACAAAGAATTTACCCTACCAGTTTACACCAAGACCTAATTTCGGAGCTAAAGATCCGTTTTTAAATGGAAAACTGTGTTACGGTGAAAATCTCTCTGATTATAAAGCTGATTTACGTGAACTTAACCTCGAATGGGTAATTAAGGCTTATAACAATTATAAAAATCCTGATCTCAGTTTTTTTCTTAAAAACCTATGGTTTGATACCTTAGCCGGAACAGATGAATTCAGAAAACAGATTATTGCTAAAAAATCAATCGCAGAAATTAAAGCTTCCTGGAAAAAAGATCTTGAAGGCTTCGGAAAAATAAGAGCCCGGTATATTGTTTATGAAGATTAATCGAAGTTTTGGGGCGGACTGTTATCATTCTTTCCTTTGTTTAAAATAAAAAGTCCGACTGATAGCCCGATCACTCCTGCAAAAGCGGTTAGTACAGCCCTTTGTAATTTGTCAGGAAGATCATTTCCGATATAATTCATTAAAAATAGGATCACAAAAGTGATGACTGAAATAATGATGTGGTTTTTTCCGAATAGTTTCATAGTAAAATAGTAAATATGTATAACTTTCCTCCTGCTATTGCAAAAGCATCAGGCATAAAAGATAAATTTCTATTTAAGTTGTTTTAATAAACCTTCAGCAAGGGTAGAATCCTTTTTGGCCTGAACTGCTAAATTTCTTGACATTTCAGCATAGGTCTTTGCCATTTCATTATTTCCGGTCAGGAAATAAAGTTTAGCCAGAATGTATGTGCTTTCAGATGTTTCCCCTCTCATAACAGATTTTTCCGCCCATTCAAGAGCTTTTTTCAGGGATGAAGGGGTTTTCACATGATCAGAGAATATCCATGCTGCTTTTAATAATTGATTCGGTTCAAATGAATCGGAATTTTTGTAATATTCTAAAGCTGCTTTTTCGTATTCAGGGAAATTATTATTTTGCTCGTAATAACTCAGCTTAGTCTGATTGAGCTTGATCTGGGCATCATATTTTCCTACCAATGGCTCTGCGGTTTTCATAAAGTATTCTTCATTGATCCTTTTATTCTTGTCATCAATGGACTGCTCTACCACTTTTGATAATTTCAGCTGATTATCAAATTCTTTATACGTTTCTTCGGGAAGGTATTTAATAATTTCTTTTTTTCTGGAAGTAAAAACTTTATAATTCGGATCTTCTGTCGATTTTAAAAAGAAAAGCATAAATCCGATGTCATCTCTGGTAAGCTCTTCAGTTGATTTTTTATTTTCAAAATATCTTTCCGAAGCTTTTTTTGCAAAATCAAAGTCGGTGGTGGAATTTAATTTCATAATGTTCATTAGAAATTCCGGATCTTTTTCACCTTTGGCAAAACGATCTTTTAAAGAACCTTTTTTATTGTTGGGTGAATTGATATCCTGAGCCATGGCTAAGAACATGCTTTCTTCCATATAGCCCATATTTTGGGAAACCAATTCGCCGTCACCATTTAAAAACAGGTAAGTAGGATAGGAGCGAACCCCATATTTTGCAGCAATTTCTCTTCCTTCTCCTTTTTCCATATCAAACCTTGCATTCACAAAGTTGGTGTTATAATAATCTCCGACAGATTTTTTTGTAAATACATTTTTCTCCATCATTTTGCAGGGGCCACACCAGGAAGCATAAGCATCTATAAAAACCAGTTTATTTTCTTTTTTGGCTTTGGTAATAAGATCTTTAAAAGGAATTTCCTGAAACTGAATAGATTCCTGTGCAAAAAGTAGGATGGTAAGAAAAATAAATAACCCGGAGACAATCTTCTTCATTTGATTAAAATTTGTAGGCGAAGATAAGTATTTTTCAGTAAGTTTATAATTTATATCATGATGTTATGGGTGTTATAGTTGAAATATCCGGGCAACGTACGGACTAAGCCGGGATTTCAATTAATCTTAAATCTTGTGCGGAATCTCTTCCGGATCAATATCCCCTTCCTAAAAACAATAACAGACCTACCCAGCCCTTAAATGGAAGGAAAATCTCAAGATATTAATTACAAGTTATAAAAGAAGATTGATCATCTTTTTAAAGAAAATTATTCAATGGGTGGAAAAATAACAGTTTATTTTTTTTACTCGATTTAAAGTCTCAGACCATAATAAAAAAACAGAATTTGAGGGGTTTGTGAGAAACTGTCTCATTTCTTGTGGTTTCCCCAGAAACAGCCTCTGTGTACTTGTGTGAGGCTATATGGAATAGGGTAGATGCAGATGGGATTTAGCATCGTTTGGGTAAAGCTGATTTTAAAAGATGTTAATTATTTTGAAACGTCGATTTATTAAAACATAAAACCGATCTAATCCTTCCTCATTACTTTTTTTCTTAACTATTATTCTTTTTTGAATAAGTCCAACCATAAATCCAATCAAGTTGCTGAATTTGCCTGCCAATAAAGAAACCAATTAAACGATCCCGGAACCAGGCTGTTATTGGGTTTGTTTTTGTTTTGGTATTGCCTACTTTTCTGGCGCTTTTAATTATTTTTTCTACCCTGGGCTGTCGTTCGGACTGAAAAATATGAAATGCCATGCTATAATCTTTGTGTTTTTTTAATAGTTCGGCAAATACAATTGTGTCTTCTAACGCTAATGACGCCCCTTGCCCAATATGTGGAGAAATGCCATGTGCTGCATCACCAATAAGACAGACTCTACCTTTATACCAATGCGGGAGTTTAGGAACATCATAAATAGGATAAGCAATAATCTCATGACTATTTTTGATTATTTTGGAGAAAACAGGATCGTCATTTTTATGAACAGTTGCTAAATGATCCTTAATTTCAGTTTTTAATGTTTTTTCTACTTCCTGTGGCTTTGGCTCTTGCTGTCTAAAATAGTTGTTGAACCACCAAACTTCACCTTTGTCAGAAACTGAATATGCAAGAAACCCTCTTTCTCCAAAGGTCATCCGTATTGAATCAAGAGGTTTGGAAAGCTCAGGAATACTTGCATAACCTCCTGTAGAGATAAGCTTTGTGTATTTGAGTACAGAAAGTTCCGGGAACAATTGTTTTCTGACCTCCGAAAACATCCCGTCACTGCCGATCATAATATCACCAGTAGTGGTAGATCCATCAGCAAAATAGGCAGTTACCTGTTCATTTGATTCATTATAGCTGATAAATTTTTTATTGTACTCTATTTTTATTCCGGCATTAGTTGCTGCTATCCGGGCGTATTTATTGAGATTTGCCCGTTTCAACTGAAGCGTCTCCACACCATATTGCTGTTTCTGATACGCTGTACCCAGATCCGCTATTTGTTTTCCTTTGGAATTGAAAAACTTCATAGAGCCGGGAGTATAATCATCTTCAAGTACCTTTAAATCAATAAATTCTTTCAATACATTCAAGCCGTTAGGGGTAAGTCCTAAAAAAGCACCCTCATTTGTATTGTCTTTGGACCTTGATTCAAATATTTCGGACTCAAAACCTATTTTTTTCAGTTGTAGGGCCAGTATTGGACCTGCAACGCCTGCACCTATTATGATTGCTTTTTTATTCATTGTTTTTCTCTTTTATTTTTAATCCGGGTAGAGGTTCATATTTTCCATCTGTAAAGAGTTATCTTTTATGGGTTATGGAATTTTTTTCTACCTTTGATTTTCGTTATATTTTTTCACATAACCTGACCATACAAAATTGCTGTTTGGTTAAAAGATAAGCTTGCAAAAAAAGGAGTTAAACTAGCAAATTAGGGAGTAAAATGGGATTTGAGTTAAGAAATAATGAAAAGGATTTTAAAAAGAATTTTGAAAAAAATGATTTTAATGATCAGAATTTTAAAGAAGATACTTTTAAAATAGACATCCCTTTTGGACAATTAACTGCCAGGCAATGGCTTTTTGGTGGGATCAAGATTTTATATTCCGAAACAGCTCTCAATCAACCAACTGAAGTGGATTGGAAAGGAGACATGGAATTGGTAACAATGCACTTTAACCTGCAGGGAAAAACCTCAATAAAGCAGGATGGAATGGGTAATTCCTTCGAATTAATGGCCAATCAGCATAATTTATTCTATGGCACCGGTGCTGAAGGAAAACTAAAGTTTGATGAAATGAAAATGAAATCATTTATGATTCAGTTTTCAAAAGATTTGTTTTTGAGGATATCAAAAGATGGAAATGAATCCCTTAAGCAATTTGCGGATAAAATAGCATCAGAAACACCTATAACCCTTTCAGGTTCTAACCTGAATATTGATCTGCCTATACAAACTTGCATCAATTCTATTTTGAATTGTGGCTATTCGAATGAGCTAAAACCATTATTTTTTCTATCGAAAACAATTGAGCTGCTTGTTTTGCAGGCGGAATCATTTAATAAGCTTCAAAATGAGAAATCTTTATACATAAAATATGATTATGACAAAGAACGGATAGTGTATGCTCGTGATTATTTGGTTGAGAATATTGAGTCGCCACCAACACTGACAGAATTGGCAAAAATAGTTGGGATAAATGAATACAAACTGAAACGGGGATTCAAAGAAATATTTAATCAGACTGCCTTTTCTTATTTATCTGACTTACGTTTAGAAAGAGCAAAAAAAGACCTGCTTGGTGGCAAAAAACAAGCTACTGAAATAGCATTCGAGTTGGGCTATTGCTCGTTACAGCACTTCAGTAATGCTTTCAAGAAAAAATTCGCTATCACCCCAAATCAAGTGAGACGTTAAATTATTTAGCTTATTTAAAATCATTCTTAATGAAATATTTGATAATTTTGTTAGAGTGAAAAAGCTGATTTCCATATTGTTATTGTCATTATATTTGGTTTCTACGACTGAATTGTATCAGCTTTTGAAAATGCCGCTCCTGATAGAGCACTATATACAGCATAAAAACCTGAACCCAGAGATGTCTCTCACTGCATTTCTGAAAATCCATTACGATCATCCTGTAAAAGACAGTGACCACGATCAGGACCAAAGATTGCCTTTTGTTTCACATGTAAGCCTTCTGTCTGTGGTTTTCACTATTAATCCGTATTTAGATTTTTATTTTACAGAGAAGGTCTACAATACCCGTGAGATCAAGAAGCCCCTTTATAAAAGTGTTCTTTACAATAAAGAAATATTCAATTCTATCTGGCAACCGCCAAGATTTCTTCAATCTTAATCTATTTTTCTTAGTCATTTTTTTTGACTGAGAAGGTATTCTGCTTTTTAACGAAGTGTCCGTATGTAATGCGGATACATTGAATCTATGCTTCAGAATACAGGAATTTTATCATGATAATTAAGATTAATCAATCATTATATGCTTACAAAAATCATTGAGTTTTCTGTAAAGAATAAACTCATTATTGCATTGTTGGTATTAGGACTTATTGGTGTGGGTGCCTATCAGGTTACCAAACTGCCGATAGATGCGGTACCGGATATTACCAACAATCAGGTACAGGTTATTACCACTGCGCCATCTTTTGGTGCAACAGATATAGAACGGCTTGTTACTTTTCCTATAGAACAGGCGAACAATAATATTTCAGGATTAAAGGAGATCAGAAGTTTCTCAAGGTTTGGACTTTCCCTTGTTACCATTGTCTTTGAAGATAATGTTGACATCTACTGGGCAAGGCAGCAGGTTGCCGAAAGGCTTCAGCAGATACAGGCTGTTATTCCACAGGGTATTGGAAATCCACAGCTTGGACCTATTTCCACAGGACTTGGCGAAATTTTCCAGTATGTGGTAAGGCCTGAAAAAGGATATGAGAAAAAATATAATATCACAGAACTCCGTACCATTCAGGACTGGATTGTAAGAAGACAGCTTTTGGGAGTAAAAGGAGTGGCGGAAGTGAGCAGCTTTGGAGGCAAACTAAAACAATACGAAATTGCCGTAAATCCGGACAGGCTTAATGCACATGGAATAACAATTAATGACGTGTTTGACGCATTACAAGCCAATAATCAAAATACCGGAGGTGCTTATATTGAAAAAGGGCCCACTGTTCTCTACATCAGGAGTGAAGGGTTAGTAGGAAGTATTGAAGAAATCAACAATATTTCTATTGCGACAAAAACAAACGATGTACCGTTATTTATAAGAGATATTGCTGAGGTAAAGCCAGGCTTTGCAACCCGTTATGGAGCCATGACCTTTAATGACCAGGGAGAAGTTTCAGGAGCTGTTGTAATGATGCTCAAAGGTGAGAACAGTAATCAGGTCATAAAAAATGTAAAGGGAAAAATTGCCCAGGTTCAGAAAACCCTCCCGAAAGGAGTGATTATAGAACCTTTTCTGGATAGAACCAAAATGGTGAACAGTGCCATCGGAACAGTAGAAAAAAATCTGACAGAAGGAGCATTGATTGTAATCTTTGTACTGGTTTTATTTCTGGGGAATATAAGAGCGGGCTTGTTGGTTGCCTCTGTTATTCCTTTGGCGATGCTTTTTGCGATCTGTATGATGAATCTCTTTGGAGTCAGTGGAAATCTGATGAGTCTTGGAGCCCTGGATTTCGGACTGATTATCGATGGAGCAGTGATTATTGTGGAATCTGTTTTACATCAGTTCAGTCATAATTCAAAATTTAAAAAGATATTCTCCGTCGAAAAATCAGAAATGGATGCTGTAGTTATTGATTCTGCTGGAAAGATGATGAACAGTGCTGTTTTTGGACAGATTATCATTCTGATTGTTTATCTGCCAATTCTTACTCTACAGGGAATTGAAGGGAAAATGTTCAAACCCATGGCACAGACCGTAGCTTTTGCACTGCTTGGAGCGTTTTTACTTTCACTGACCTATATTCCGATGATGAGTGCGGTATTGCTGAGAAACAGAAGTGATAAGCCTACTTTATC
Organism: Chryseobacterium populi; assembly: GCF_000282115.1. GTDB lineage: Bacteria > Bacteroidota > Bacteroidia > Flavobacteriales > Weeksellaceae > Chryseobacterium > Chryseobacterium populi. Next base: position 13,031 of record NZ_AKJY01000070.1, on the reverse strand, counting down.
AGACAGAATGATGAAAAAGGTAGAGAAGATCTATCTTACAGCTTTGCTCAAACTTCTCAGAGTACCCAAAATAGTTTTTGGTGTAGTGGCAATCTTATTCATAACCGCTGTTTTCATTTTATCCAAAATGGGAGGCGAATTTATTCCTTCCCTTGAAGAAGGAGATTTTGCCGTAGACACAAGAGTGCTTCCGGGAAGTAATCTGACAACAACAATTGGAAGTACCCAGAAAGCAGCACACATTCTCAAATCCAGATTTCCGGAAGTGGAAAAGGTGATTACAAAAATTGGAAGTGGGGAAGTCCCTACCGATCCGATGCCGATGGATGCTTCTGATATGATGGTCATTTTAAAGGATAAAAAAGAATGGACCTCAGCCTCTACTTTTCCTGAATTAGCAGATAAAATGGGAAAACAGCTCCAGGAAATACCTGGAATTACTGCCAGTTTTCAATATCCTGTCCAGATGCGTTTTAATGAATTGATGACCGGGGCAAGACAGGATGTGGTGATTAAAATTTTTGGGGAAGACCTTGATGTACTTTCACAAAATGCCCGGAAGCTTGGGAAAATTATAGAAACAGTGGAAGGAACCCAGAATCTATATATAGAACCTGTTTCGGGAATGCCGCAGGTAATCATCGAATACAACCGTCCTTTGATTGCCCAGTATCATTTATCTGTTTCAGATATTAACCGGGTGGTTAATACTGCATTTGCCGGACAAAGTACTGGTTTGGTTTTTGAAGGTGAAAAACGCTTCGATATGGTCGTACGCCTGGACACCAAAGACCGGAAAAATGTCACTGATATTAAGAACCTTTTGGTTCCTACACCGTTTGGAAATCAGATTCCGCTGTCCCAGCTTGCCAGAGTGGAAGTGAAGAATGGTCCCAATCAGATTCAGAGGGAAAATGCTCAACGAAGAATTGTAGTAGGTTTTAATATAAAAGGCAGGGATGTTCAGAGTATTGTAGAAGAACTTCAGAATAAGGTAGATCAAAAGATGAAACTTCCTACGGGATATTATATGACGTATGGAGGTTCGTTTGAAAATCTCAATAACGCCAAACAGCGCCTCATGATAGCAGTTCCTATTGCTCTGGCTCTTATTTTCGTAATGCTTTTCCTTGCCTTTAATTCTGTTAAAGAAAGCTTGCTGATTTATACTGCGATTCCGCTTTCCATTATTGGTGGTGTATTTCTGATGGCGCTCAGAGGAATGCCTTTCAGCATCAGTGCAGGAGTAGGGTTTATTGCTCTTTTCGGAGTGGCGGTGCTAAACGGAATTGTGTTGATCTCAGAGTTTAACCGTCTTCATAAGAGAGGAATTAAAAATATTGTAAGAATCATTATAGATGGTGGAGAATCGAGGCTTCGACCGGTGCTGATGACAGCATTTGTTGCTTCACTGGGATTTATTCCGATGGCTGTCAGCAACGGAGCAGGAGCTGAAGTACAGCGGCCTCTGGCAACGGTGGTTATTGGAGGACTGATGGTCGCAACTTTTCTTACTCTGTTTGTCTTACCATTATTGTATGTATCTATTGAAAAAGGATTTAAAAATGAAAAAAATAAAAAATAAAAAACAGATTTCCGTTCTGGCATTTTTTGTCTGCTTCGGTTTTGCGGGGCTGGTAAGCTCACAGACTCCTGTTACATTGCAGGATGCTGTTGATATTGCTTTGAAAAATAACAGAAATATTAAAAATGAAAAACTAAAGTCAGAATATACAAAAGCCCTTATCAGATCATCATCTGACATTCCCCAAACGGGAGTAACAGTAGATTATGGGCAGATCAACAGCGCACTCACGGATATGAAATTCGGAATTTCGCAGAATATAGCATTTCCGACTGTGTATAAAAAGCAAAAGAATGTATACACCGAAGAATGGAAAAAGTCTCTGTTGAATGTTTCCCTTAAAGAATATGAACTGAAGAAAGCTGTAAGCCTTACTTTTTATAATATTCTCTACTGGAAAGAAAAAGAAAAGCTTCTTCAGGAAACGTTAAAGCTGTATACCGACTTTTTGGATAAAGCAAGCATTCGTCTGAAAGCAGGAGAGAGTAATATTTTGGAAGAAACAACTGCTTCCAGCCAGAAATCTGCTGTTGAAATCCAGCTGAAGCAGCTGAATCAAGAGCTTTCAGTTTTGAAATATCAGCTGCAATGGCTTTTGAATACTGAAACAGATTTTGTTCCTGAAGATAAGAAGTTATTTAGCGGAGGGCTAAAAGAAGAGCTTAGTTCACATCCTTTGATCCAGGTATTGCAGCAACAGAAAAAAGTTTCTGAACAGCAGACGGCACTTGAAAAAGCTAAGCTGCTTCCGGGATTGCAGCTCGCTTACAATCTTAACAGTTTTAAAGGAACGGGGGCTGATGACAAAGTGTACGGCTTTGCACCACAATTTCATTCCGTACAGCTGGGTGTTTCGGTTCCTGTTTTTTCAGGCGGACAGAAAGCCAGAATTCAGGCTGCTAAAATTGCAGAATCTATTGCTGAAAATGATATTGCCAATATGGAATTCAACCTGCAGAATCGGCGTAAAAAAGCATCCGGGATTTATCAGGCTAACCTTGATATTGTTTTGCAATATGAGAGTTTGGAATTGAAAAACGCAGATATCATCACTGAAACAGCTAAAAGACAGTTTCTTGCCGGTGAGATCAATTATCTGGAATTTGTCATCCTGATCAATCAGGCAGTTGCTTTAAAAAACAGCTATACCGATGCAGTCTGGAAACTGAATCAAAGTGCTATAGAGCTGGAATACCTTACTTTAAATCCATAACAATGAAACGTAAATTTAAAATTATATCATATTCCCTGTCAATAATAGGATTGCTCATGTTTTATGAGTGTAAAGACCATGGAAAAACGGAGCCGGCACCCGCAGCAGTATTTTCCAAAGATGAAAACGTTGTAACACTTACCGGTGCCCAACTGAAAAATGCACCTGTAGTAACAACAGTACTTTCTCTACAGAAGATTTCCTCTGTTTTAAAACTTAACGGAATGATAGATGTACCGCCACAAAATCTGCTTTCTGTCAGTATTCCTTTAGGCGGGTACCTGAAGTCGAGCAGCCTGCTTCCGGGAAAGCCGGTTTCAAAAGGGCAGGTGATTGCTGTTATTGAAAACCCGCAGTTTATCCAGCTTCAGCAGGACTATTTAATGGCAAGGTCCAAAATGCATTTTGCCGAACTGGACTATAACCGTCAGAAAACCCTTAATCAAAGCCAGGCAACCAGTGATAAAGCCATGCAGCAGGCCCAGTCTGAAATGAACAGCCAGGAAATCCTGATGAATTCTCTGGCACAGCAGCTCCACCTTATCAATATTAACCCCGAATCGCTGAATTCCGGAAATATTAAAAAAAACGTTCCGGTTTACAGCATCATCAATGGGTTTGTGAGTAAAGTAAATGTGAATATCGGAAAATATGTAAATCCGTCGGATGTCCTTTTTGAACTCATCAATCCGGATGATATTCATCTTAATCTTAAAGTATATGAAAAAGATCTTGGAAACCTCAAAATGGGACAACGGTTTATGGCCTACACGAATGCGGCACCTGATAAGAAATATTACGGAGAAATCATTCTGATTAGTAGGGATATTAATTCAGGAGGTATGGCCGAAGTACACTGTCATTTTGAAAAATATGACCAGAACCTTATACCGGGAATGTATATGAATGCAGAAATAGAAACAAGCACTTCTTTTTCCAATGCTGTTCCTGAAGTAAGTATTGTCAATTTTGAAGGGAAAGATTTTGTTTTTGTGGAAGAGAAAACACGTACTTACCGATTGACACCTGTAACATTGGGTGAAACAGAGAACGGGTTCATACAGATACATAATATTGATGATTTTAAAAATAAGAAAATTGTCACCAAGAATGCTTATACCCTTCTTATGAAACTTAAAAATACCGCTGGCGAGTAAACTGCAGTGGTTGAACTTTTTTTAATAGATAAACAATGAAAACATCATCTTTAATAAAAACAGGAACAGGTTTTTTAATTCTGTTTCTGATCGTTATCCAATTTTTTGATACTGATAAAAATATTGCGGCAATTCCTTCGGAAAATGCCATTGAAAAACATTATGTGGTGCCCGGGTACGCACAGGGATTATTGAAAACGAGCTGTTACGACTGTCATTCCAACACTACTGTTTACCCGTGGTACAATAACATCCAGCCTGTAAAATGGTGGCTGGCAGACCATGTGAACTCAGGAAAACGGCATTTCAATTTTGATGAATTTAACAGCTATTCAAAAGAGAAAAAATTAAAGAAACTTGATGAAGTTGCAGAAACCATCAGAAATGGGGAAATGCCGCTTACATCCTATACTGTTGTTCATCGGGATGCAAAATTATCTGATACTCAAAAGTCAGAAATAGAACAATGGGTGAGAGATGTGAAAAAACAGATTGAACAGCAGATTGTTAAAAAATAAAAATAGTATTCTGGTATAATAACGACAATCAGCAAGTTTAATATCATATCTATTTCATATGCTATAAGATTTAATAGGTGATATACAGACTAAAGTAACAGCTTATCGGAAAAAAATAGAGATACAATCAATTTGATATTTGCTACTATATTACTGAGTTTGGTGGACCTAACCTTCTATTGCTGTGTTTTTGAAAGTTTTAAAAATCGTAATTTTTTATTGGTAGGGATTTCTGCATTGGTTGTTGCATTATTGTTCATCATTCTGTCTGTCGGATGAGGATTGTTTAGCGTTACTCCACTTGCTGTAAAAGAATTAGGGATAACATTTTGGGTTGCTGCTATTTTAGTATTAGGGTTTGAGATAAATAAACTTATAAAAAGATATTGTAGAAGAAAATAAAAATAATCATTCTTAATAAAATATTTTATAATTTTGATTTGTGAAAAAATTGATTTCCATATTGTTATTGTCGTTATATGTTATTTCAACAACTGAAGTATATCAGCTGTTGAAAATTCCGACTTTAATAGAACATTATTGGGAACACAAAGAATTGAATCCGGATATGACGCTTACGGCATTTCTGAGAACACACTATGATCATCCTGTGAAAGACGGAGATTACGGAAAAGATCAGAAACTTCCGTTTATCATTCATTCTGCACCTTTGTCGTTGGTTTTTACGATTAATCAGGGATTCAGTTTTGAAGCTGCAACGTATCATTTCAGTCCTTTACTACTTCATAAAATCCCTTCAAAAGACGAAGATCTGTGCTATAAAGGTTTTCTGAATTCCGTTTGGGAACCGCCAAGGTTTTCTTTTTCATAATTCAGACAATAAAATGGTTTGTAGTTTCTACAAATCAATATCATCAATTATTTTATATCATTAATTTCAGAATAATGAAAACACTATTTTCAGCCATTTTAATGGTTGTATTCGCTGCTGGCATTCATGCGCAAAACCGTTTGGAAAATGCCAAAAAACAAGCCTCGCAAAATAAAGAGCTTATCCTTTTAAATTTTTCAGGTTCAGACTGGTGTATTCCATGCATTAAACTTCATAAAAATATTATTGAAACCGATGAATTTAAAAAGCTGGAAACGGAAAATATCATCGTTTACATCAATGCAGATTTTCCAAGAAACAAAAAGAATCAGCTTTCCACGGAACTGAAAAAAGAAAATGCTTCACTTGCTGATCAGTACAATAAAAAAGGATTATTCCCTTACACATTATTGCTGAATTCGGAAGGCAAAATCCTGAAAAGCTGGGAAGGTCTTCCTTCGGAGAATACTTTGGCTTTCAGTAAAGAGATAAGAGGTATCAAAGAAAATCAAAAATAAAAAGGTATGTTAAAAGAATTCAAAAGACCTCAGAAATTAATGGGGAATGCTTTTGAAATTACTGTTGTAAGCGATGATGAAAATTCTGCAAATCAGCACATTGATGCGGCTATTGACGAAATCAGAAGAATCGAAAAACTTCTGACAACCTTCAATGAAGAAAGTCAGACCAATCTCATCAATAGAAATGCCGGAATCAAGCCTGTAAAAGTAGATTGGGAGATTTTTGACCTGATTGAAAGAAGTCTAAGAATCAGCAGAATAACGGACGGATATTTCGATATTTCCTATGGCGGAATCGATAAAAGTTTTTGGAATTTCGACCGCGAAATGAAAGAACTTCCCAATCCTGAACTGATTAAAGAACATCTGAAACTTGTTAATTATCAGGATATTATTCTTGACCACGAAAAGCAAACCGTTTTCCTCAAAGAAAAAGGAATGCGGATCGGTTTCGGAGGAATCGGGAAGGGTTATGCTGCAGAAATGGCCAAACAGATGCTTCGAAACAGAGATGTAGCATCCGGAATTGTGAATGCTTCGGGTGATTTAACGACTTGGGGAAATCAGGCTGACGGAAAACCCTGGACTGTCGGAATTGCAGATCCAGACAACGCAAAACGGCCGTTTTCGTACATGAATATCACAGATATGGCGGTTGCAACTTCCGGAAATTATGAAAAATTCGTCGTCATCAACGGTAAAAAATATTCTCACACCATTAACCCCAAAACAGGAATACCTGTTTCGGGCGTGAAAAGTGTTACTATCTTTTGTCCCAACGCAGAAATTGCCGATGCTATGGCAACTCCCGTAAGCATTATGGAAATTGATGCCGCACTCAATATGATCAACCAGATCAATCATCTGGAATGTATCATTATTGATGATCAGGACAAAATTTATTCATCTCAAAACATTAATTTAAAATGAAAAACTTTATAAAAATACAAACTTGTCTAATAATCACAGTTGTTTCAGTACAGTCCTGCACAACCGTAAAAGAGTACGAAAAAAACAAATTAAACGACGCCGAAATGGTTCTCGGAAACCGAATGATTGAAAAAACCGAGCTAAGCTTCCAATCTTACAGAGAAGGATCTTCGGGCGCGAATGCTGGAAAAGTTGGCGGTGGTTGCGGATGTAACTAAAAAGAGTAATCGTAAAATTTAATTGTGATTTAAAATGAAAAAATTAATTGTAAGTGTTATTGCTCTTTTCGGAATTTTCAACGCAAAAGCACAGGAAAACACAAACAATGAACAGCCTAAAAAGCTAACTTTTGATGAAGCTAATTTAGTTTCAAGCTATTATAAGCAAAACGGAAACAATTCCGCAGTTACGGGAGGAATCGGGACGGAAAAACTGACCGACATTTCCAATACCATTGACGTAACGATGGTAAAATACGACAGGAAAGACAGGAAAAATAAATTCGATTTCAGTGTCGGGATCGATCATTACACTTCCGCGTCTTCGGATATGATCGATCTGAAAGCCAATTCATCCGCTTCCCACGCGGACAACAGAATTTATCCTGCACTAAGCTGGAGCCGCGAAAATACGGATAAAGGAACCACTTTAATGGCAGGTGTTTCTACTTCCTTCGAGTTCGATTACACATCATACGGTGCAAATATCGGATTTTCACAAAAAACAAAGAACAGAATGGGAGAATTTACGGCGAAATTCCAGGCTTACCTGGATCAGGTAAAACTGATTGCCCCGATTGAGCTCAGAACGAACGGAAGCAGCGGAGGGGAACACGAAAGTTACGGAAGCAGCGGAAGAAATACTTTTGCATTGTCTCTTTCCTATTCACAGATTCTCAATCAGAGCTTTCAGGTTGAATTTCTAGCGGATGGAGTTCAGCAGACAGGATATTTAAGCTTACCTTTCCATAGGGTTTATTTCAATGATAATTCAGTTCATCAGGAAGCTTTGCCGGATAAACGGTTTAAAATTCCTTTGGGGGTAAGAGCGAATTATTTTCTTGGTGATAAGATCATTTTGAGAGCATATTATCGTTATTATACTGATGATTGGGGCTTAAAATCAAATACATTCAGCCTGGAAACGCCGGTGAAAATTTCTCCTTTTGTTTCGGTAAGCCCTTTTTACAGATATTATTCTCAGACTGCGGCTAAATATTTTGCACCTTATCAAGAGCATACAGCTTTTGATGATTTTTATACCAGTAATTATGATCTTTCAAAATTCGACAGTCATTTTTACGGAGCAGGAATCAGAATCAGTCCGAAGAACGGCTTATTTGGTGTCGAAAGGCTGAATATGTTGGAAATCAGATACGGACATTACACGAAATCTGTGGGAATGAAATCTGATATTATTTCCCTGAATTTGAGATTTAAATAAAATCATTTTAAATTTGACTTGCTAAACATCTTTAGCAAGTCATTTTTTAACATAAAATAAAGCTTATGCATCATCAACTGGAAAAACATTATGTCAATAGGGTTGGCTGGCTTCGTGCAGCAGTTCTAGGAGCAAATGACGGATTATTGTCTACCACAAGTATCGTAATTGGGGTTGCCGCTGCAAGTCCCGACAGAAATACCATTATTCTTGCTGCGCTTGCAGGAATGATCGCCGGAGCGATGTCTATGGCTGCAGGAGAATACGTTTCCGTAAGTTCACAGAAAGATACAGAAAAAGCTGATCTTTTACGTGAGAAAAGAGAACTTGAAGAAATGCCGGAAGTAGAGGTAAGAGAATTAGCTAAGATCTATGAAAGACGCGGTGTGAGTAAAGAAACCGCTTTGAAAGTAGCTACTGAACTCACGGAACACGATGCTTTGGCTGCTCATGCTCATGACGAGTTGGGGATCAATGAAATAACACAGGCAAAACCTTTGCAGGCTGCATTTGCATCATTCGGTTCGTTTGCTTTGGGCGCATTATTGCCTTTTGCCATTTCGTTTTTGGCGCCAATTAAACAGATGGTTTATTTTCAATATGGCTTTTCGATTATTTTTCTAATGATCTTAGGCGCTATTTCAGCAAAAACTGGCGGTTCAAAAATCGGAATTGCCGTTTTGAGAATCTGTTTCTGGGGAACGGTTGCTATGGGAATTACCGCTTTAATAGGGCATCTTTTCGGGGTGACGGTTTCATAAAATTTCCATCAAAATTATTATCGTAAACCGAGCAATTTAATGCATAAGGGGATCAATTCCAAAGCTATACCAACAGCCCAGAGTGCTATACCTGCTGAAAAACTTGAAATAGCTAAAAAACACATTTGATTGTGATTTTAGAGGTTATTTTTCTTGATCTTTTAAGTTAATTGTTATTGATATATTATTCATTATAGTTAAAATAAAGTCTGCTGTAATTTTTCAATTCGCTGCTATGCAGATTGAATAGGAGGTTCAGGTCTAAGACGATAAACTATTTTTTGAATATTCATAATCCACAAATAACCTGTTATCTACACATCTTACTCCCGGAGTTTTCCATGCAATACGACCGGCTTCTTCTTTTTGATGCCATGAATTTACTGTTCCTGTTAAAATTACTTTGGCGTCGGATACCTGTATGTGGATATCATTATTATAAAGCGCCCAGTTCATGTTTATTGCATGTTCAATATCTTTTTGTTTGATATCATCTATTATTTCTGATCTGATTTTAATATGATTGCTGATCCCTTTTACACCTGGAAGATACCGGATTGCGTTTTTAGTAATTTCCCGCTGATAATCACATGGCACTTCACCCTCTAAAGTCACCTGGCCATTTTCCACAATCACTTTGATTTTGTTCTCTGGAATCAATGCATTGGAATTAAAAACTTTTAAAATCTCTGTGGCAATTTCATCATCTGTTTTTGATAAGGAATCTGGAGATTTCACGATAATGTTTTCTACTAAAACTCTTACTCCAATAACTTTTTTTGCGACGTTCTCGGCTTCTATTTTTTTTGCATAATGATCAACTACTCCTGTAAGAGAAACCACACCGTCTTTTGCAATAACTCCTATTTCTGTTGCGTGTAGTAATGGCTCCCTTTTAATGGCATCCTGAACATTTTTTTGCAGTTCTGCATTTGTCTTCATGATATCGTAATTTATCAATCAAAATTCCAGAAACTTTGGAGAAAACACTATGATATACATCACACCGAAACCTGATACTGGTCAAGAGCGGAAATTCAATTTGTATATAATAATTGCTTATTTTTAGATAACCTATTAATTTGATATGTCTTACAATATACCCGAAGGCTTTAAAGGTCTTACACATGATGAAGTAACAGTTTCCAGACAACGGAATGGATATAATCGCGTGGAGGGGATCTATAAGAATACATGGTTTGACCTGGTCGTTGATATTTTAAAAGAGCCTATGCTAATCTTACTTATCATTATTTCACTTATTTATGTGATTGTGGGGGATTATGGCGAGGCAGCTTTTATGTTTGTGGCTATCGTGGCGGTAACCGCTATTTCTTTTTATCAGGATAATCGCAGTAAAAAAGCTCTGGAAGAACTTGAGAAACTGAACGAACCTCTAAGTTTGGTCATCAGAAACTCGCAAATAGTAGAAATTCCGACTTATGAAATTGTTGTAGGTGATTTATGTATTACCGAGGAGGGAAAAAATATAAATGCTGATGGAGTGATTGTACATAGTAATGATTTTTCCGTGAATGAGTCTTCTCTTACCGGTGAAAGTTTTTCAGTTTTTAAAGACAGCAAATCCGGGGATAATCTTGTTTACAGCGGTACGGTTACAGTTTCAGGTTTAGCCATTTTTGAGGTGCAAAAAATAGGCTCAGAAACCCGTGTCGGAAAAATTGGAGAATCTGTATTGAATATAAAAGAAGAAATATCACCATTACAGATCCAGATCCGGAAGTTTGTAAAATGGATGGCTGTTATTGGGATCATTATTTTTCTTATGGTTTGTATTTTCAGTTATATTGAAACCGGAGACCTCATAACGAGTCTTCTTAGTGGATTAACACTGGCAATGTCTGTATTGCCGGAGGAAATTCCTGTAGCATTTACAACCTTTATGGCGTTGGGAGCATGGAAGCTTATGCGTCAGGGAATTATTATTAAGCGGAGCAGTATTGTAGAAACTTTAGGAAGTACTACCGTTATCTGCACCGATAAAACCGGAACCATTACAGAAAATTCAATGCAGTTGAAACATTTGTATGATTACCAATCAGGCATGATTTATAATGAAAAAGAATTTAATGCTGAAAATTTGAAAGAACTTATTGATTATGCAATGTGGAGTAGTGAACCTGTCCCTTTTGATTCCATGGAAATCACTCTGCATAAGACATATCAGCAGACACAAAAAAATGATGCAAGGAAAGAATATAAGATGTTTCATGAATATCCGCTTGAAGGCAGGCCGCCAATGATGACTCATCTTTTTGAGAATGAAAATAAAGACAGAATTATTGCAGCAAAAGGAGCCCCGGAAGCTATTCTGAATGTTTCCCGCCTTTCAGAGACAGAAAAAGAAAAGATAAGAGACATTATAAAAGCATTTGGACAGGAAGGCTACCGCGTTTTGGGAGTTGCTAAGTCACATTTTGAAGGAAACAATTTTCCTCAAAGACAGCAGGATTTTGTATTTGAGTTTTTAGGACTGACTGTATTTTATGATCCTCCCAAACAAGGAATTCATAAAGTATTTCAAGAGATTTATGATGCCGGTATCAGGGTAAAGGTGATAACGGGAGATAATGAAGATACAACCAAAGCAATTGCAATACAGGCAGGAATTATGAACACTACTCCTGCCATTAATGGTAGTGAAATAATGAATAATACTGAAGAAGTATTAATGGAAATCTCAGAACAGACTACTTTATTCACCAGGATGTTTCCGGACGCGAAACTTGCAGTAGTAAATGCCCTGAAAAAGAAAGGTGAAGTGGTAGCCATGCTGGGAGATGGTGTTAACGATGGTCCTGCCTTAAAAGCTGCGCACATTGGTGTTGCAATGGGAAGTAAAGGAACCGAAATTGCCAAATCAGCTGCGGCATTGGTCATTACGAATGATGATTTAGAAAAACTAATTGTCGGAATTGCTGCAGGAAGAAGAATTTATAACAATATTAAAAAGGCGGTTCAGTATATTATTTCCATTCATATTCCTATTATACTTACGGTATCTCTGCCTCTGTTTTTGGGATGGATATTTCCGCACATATTTACTCCGGTTCACGTTATTTTCCTTGAATTAGTGATGGGACCGACCTGTTCTATTGTTTATGAGAATGAGCCCATGGAAAAAAACACAATGAAACAGCTGCCAAGAGCCATGGGAGATACTTTTTTAAGTTTGAGTGAGTTAGGAATCAGCTTTATTCAGGGGAGCGTGATAACCCTCGGAGTTTTATTTGTATATCAATTTACAGTTCAAAATGGAGGTGATGAAGCCAGGACAAGGGCAATGGTATTCAGTACATTGATCTTTGCCAATATATTACTGAGTTATGTCAACCGATCATTTTTTTACAGTGTGGTGGAAAGTTTCAAAAACCGTAATCCTTTACTTATTGGCATTTCTGTTTTAATATTGATGATGCTTATGGTCATATTATATATAAAACCGATCTCACTATTCTTTAAAGTAACTGCACTCAATATAAACGAATTGGGGATGGCCGTTTTTATCGCAGCGGTTTCTGTTTTATGGTTTGAGATCTATAAGTATGTGAGAAGAATAGGAAAAGCAAAAGCATAGTGACTACCACCAATTCTAGGAATACTATATTCTTGAAACTTATAGGAATAAATTAAGAATAATAGAAATAAACAATTAATACTAAAATAATGATAGGAAACCAACACCCGTGGCATGACGTTTCTCCGGGAGAGCACCTGCCACAAATAGTTACAGCTGTTATTGAAATCCCCACTGGCAGCCATACAAAATACGAAATCGACAAACTATCAGGATTAATAAGATTGGATAGGATTCTTTTATCTTCCATGTATTATCCTGCTAATTATGGAATAATACCACAGACTTATTACAGTGACGGAGATCCGTTGGATATTCTTGTGTTATGTTCGGAAAGTCTCGTTCCCCTTACTCTGGTTAATGCAAGGGTAATAGGAATAATGGAGATGACGGACGAAGATAAAAAAGATCATAAAATAACGTGAGTTCGATTTAAGCCGCAATTAATCTATCTTGATCAATGATGTCAGACC
>NZ_AKJY01000069.1 GCF_000282115.1 Chryseobacterium populi | reverse complement strand
TATAAAAAAGTCTCACAGAGTATTCTGTGAGACTTTTTTTTGTTATATACCTAATCAATTTATTTTATTTAAACCAACGAAAACCTTCTTATCTTTTGTGGGAAATAAAATCAAAATTTACCTTAAAATTTAATTAAAAGTATATGAACGTCTTTTATTGTTCATTCAATTTCATAAAAAATTTCGTTAAATTCGTATAAAATATATTTTTGATGAATATTCTTTTATTGGAAGACGACCTCATTCTCTCAGCAGAATTATGCAAATTTTTGGAATCAAATCATTTTATGTGTGATAAAATTTATGACGGTGAAACCTTTCTTCGCCAGATTAAAAACAATACCTACGAATTATATCTGCTGGATATCAATGTTCCGAAAATAAACGGTTTGGATGTGTGCCAGACCATCCGTTCTTTCGACAAAAATACTCCAATCATTATCATTTCGGCTTACGGAGACCTTTCTGATAAAAAAGATGCCTTTACAAGACTTGCTGATGATTACCTGGTAAAACCTTTCCAGTTTGAAGAATTACTTTTACGTATGAACTCTTTATTGAGAAGAAAAGTACCTTCGGATAATGTAGATCAGGATATTATCAGAGTAGATGATCTGATCATCAATAAGACGGAGCATAAAGTTTTCAGAGGCGGAAATGAAATCGCCCTTACCCTGAAAGAATTTCAGCTGTTGGTTTATCTTGCGGAAGCACAGGGAAGGACAGTTTCAAAACAGCAGATCACAGAACATGTCTGGGAACATAATTTTAATACCAATACCAATACGGTGGAAGTATATATTAATTTCCTGAGGAAGAAGATCGATAAAGATTTTAAAGTTAAACTGATCCATACGCGTTCAGGATTCGGATATTATTTAAGCCCTTTGTAAATGTCTTTAAAAAGAAAGATTGCCCTTAATTTAAGTATTGCCTTTTCACTGCTCTTTGGTATTGTTATGGTGATTATTTATATGTCTTTTAATGATTTCAGAAGAGATGAATTTAAAGAAAGGTTCAGGCAAAGACTTGAATTTACTTCTCATTTTATTTCCAAGTCTAAAGATTTTGAAGAAGAGGCACCGCTTTTTTTTAATGAAAACTCAGACAATATCCTGTTAAATGAGACGATTTTAATCTTTAATAGCCAAAAAGAATTAATCTATAGTACCATAAAAGATAAAAATGTTACCTGGGACGCAGAGCTATTGAAAGAGCTGGACGAGAAAAAAATTATTTACAGTGAAAAGACAGTTCCTGAAATATATGCTGCTTTAAGGAATATCCATGGAGAAAACTATTATATTCTTACAAGCGCTTTCGATAGCAACGGAAAATCAAAACTGGCTTACCTTAAATACCTGTTGATTACGGCCTATGTGATGAGTGCGCTGCTGATCGGTATTTTCAGCTATTATTTTATGGGGCAGTTCCTCAGGCCGCTGGAAGATCTGAATAAAGAAATTTCAGAAGTTACAGCTCATAAATTAACAACTAAAATACCGGAAAAAGATTCCAGGGACGAAATCAGCATCCTGGCAAAATCTTTCAATACTATGATTGTAAGATTAAATGATGTATTTCAGTCACAAAAAGACTTTACGGCAAGCGCTTCTCACGAAATCAGAACACCTATCACAAGGATGGCCTTTCAGTTGGAAAACCTGATCAAGCTTGAGCAGCATTCACTCGAAACATTGTCTTCCCTAAAACAGATCCAGCAGGATGTATATCAGTTATCGGATTTAACCAATTCCCTGTTATTGCTTACTAAATTCGATAAAGAAAATATCCAGAGCCTGTATGGGGATGTGAGGATTGATGAAGTAATATTCGGATCTTTTGAAATTGTGGAAAAAAGCTATCCGAGCCTGAAAATGGATTTCCAGATCTCTGAAGACACTTCTGAACAGGCTTTTTTAACAATAAAGGGAATATCATCATTGCTGGAAATTGTATTTATTAATCTGTTTAAAAATGCAGCCATCTATTCAGATGATATGGAAATGGATGTTCTGATTACTGAAAATATTTCGATACTGATTGTAGACGTTATTTCCCACGGAAATATCATTTCGGAGGTGGAGCAGTCAAAATTATTTGAAGCTTTTATGAGGGGGAACAATTCCCAAAATATTTCAGGCTCCGGACTGGGGCTTCGTATTGTCAAAAGGATTTTAGAATATCATGGAGCTGATATTGTTTATTCCTCTCCCTCTGAAAATACCAATAAATTCAGTGTGATCTTCAAAAAATAATTTTCAGCGCTTTTATAACCTTGAACATTACAGGGAAAAACAAATTGGATTTTTCCTAGTATTTCAAGATAAGCGAAGCGGCTTTGTATATCTTAATATTTTTTAAGATTAAAACCATTGTCTATCCTTGCGATAAATCTAAGAACGATTAGAAACTTTTCAGCCAAATATTTCCCACAAAGAAATACAAAGCTAACGCTCACAGTTTTTAAGATTAGGTTAAACAAAGACGTAAACTTATCAAAGAAAAACAAATTGGATTTACCCTAGTATTTCAAAGATAAGCGAAGCGGCTTTGTATATCTTAATATTTTTTTAAGATTAAAACCATTGTCTACCGTTGCGATAAATCTAAGAACGATTAGAAACTTCTCTGTCAATATTCCCCACAAAGAAATACAAAGCTAAATTCTCATATTTTTTAAGATTAAGTTAAAGAAAGATGTAAACTTATCAAAGAAAAACAAATTGGATTTACCCTAGTATTTCAAAGATAAGCGAAGCGGCTTTGTATATCTTAATATTTTTTTAAGATTAAAACCATTGTCTGTCCTTGCGATAAATCTAAGAACAATTAGAAACTTTTCAGCCAAATATTTCCCACAAAGAAATACAAAGCTAACGCTCACAGTTTTTAAGATTAAAGTCTTGTCTACCCTTATGATAAAAAATTAAACTTTTAATTAATTTTATCAAAAAGTATCTCAATAACCTTAATTCTTTCAACATTCTCAATAGTTTAAAATAAAATTTAATATTTTTTTAAGCCCACTTTAAGCCCATTTTAATAGTATCTCGGCAATTTTGTAGCATGAAAACTGAAAGAATGGACAAAATTGCAGGACTGTTTGTTGTCATTTCCTCATTCATGGCGGCGCAACGGCAGATGTCGCTTCAGGATTGTGAAAGTACTTTTCAGGCTAACAATCTTCAACTGCTTGCAGAACAATACAATATCAATATGACAGATGCTGATATTTTGCAGGCTAAAATCTGGGAACTCCCACAAATAAGTGCACAGATCAATGCTTATAATCCTGAGGGAAAAAAAGTATTTGATATAGGCCATGCCAAAGGAGCGGAAGTTACCCAACTGATTTATATGGGTGGCAAAAAGAAAAACGAAATTGCTTTTGCAAAATCCAATAAAGAACTGGCCCAGCTTCAGTTTTCTCAGCTTCTGGTTGACCTTAAAACCCAGCTTCATACAACATATTATAATCTTTACTATGAAAAACTGAAACTGGAGAATACCAATAAGCAATTAGGATATATGAATGATCTTCTGAGTGCTTATAGAATACAGTCTGCAAAAGGAAATGTTTCACTTAAAGACGAAGTGAGATTACAAAGTATTGTCATCCAGTTGAACAATGATAAACTGGGAATCAATAAAAATATTCTCGGATTTCAGCAAAATTTAAAAATTTTAACAGGGATTACGGAAGATATTGAACCGCAACTTTCGGAGCTGGAAGCCAAAGAAATTTTGGTTGCACAGCCTTTCGGGGATGAAGAAGAATTAAAAAGAAAAGCATTGGATAATAATGCAGACTATCAGTATAATTTAAAACTGATTGATAACAGTAAGCTATATTTCCAATGGCAGAAATCCCTGAACGTTCCGGATTTAAATGTCGGAGCCGGGTGGGATCAGAATGGAGGAACCTTTAAAAATGAAATGAACCTTATGGTAGGAATTCCTTTGCCTCTATGGAAAAGTAATCAGGGAAATGTAGAAAAAGCCAATTATGCCATTCAGCAGAACCAGAAAAATGCAGATTATCAGAAACTGAATCTTGAAACCAAAGTACAATCCGCTTATCAGACCTGGAAAAACCAATATGACCAGTTCGCAGAAATAAAAACCACAGACCTTGATAATATGGATATGGTATACAATGGGATGCTTAAAAATTTCAGAAGCGGGAATGTGAGCCTGATAGAATTTACAGACTTCATGGAAAGCTACCGGCAAACTGCTCTTCAGATCTACGATATGAAAAACGAAATCATGCAGTCGGCCGAACAGCTCAATCAATTAGTACAAACGAAAATCTTCTATTAACATGAAAAAAATTATAATTGCTCTATGGGTAGCCTTTTCGGTTTTATCCTGCTCGAAAAAAGAGGAAGTGAAAGTACCAAAGCCTAAAGGATTTGAGCTGAGCAATACAATGCTGAAATCTATTTCTTTAGCAAAAGTTGAAAAAAAATACATTGTAGATGATTATAGTTTTTACGGAAAAATATCTGCGGATAAGAACAGCTATATTGATGTTTATCCTTTAGTTGGCGGAAATGTTCTGAGTGTTAATGTAGAATTGGGTGATCATGTGAAAAAAGGACAGGTTTTAGCAACGATCAGAAGCACCGAGCTGGCCGAAGTACAAAAAGATGTAAGTGATGCCAGAACAGATCTGGTGGTTGCTCAGAATAATCTGAGGGTAGCTAAAGAAATGTATGAAGGAAAACTGAATACCGAAAGAGATGTGCTGGAAGCCAAAAGCGAATTGCAGAAAGCTCAGGACCAGATGCAGCGCGCAAGTGCGGTAAGTACGGTTTATAGTGTAAAAAACGGTAATATTTATAGCGTGATAGCACCCATCAGTGGATATATCGTTCAGAAAAATATTAATAAAGACATGCAGCTGAGAAGTGACCGGAGTGATAATATTTTTGATGTGGCCAATACGACCAATGTTTGGGCAATCATGAACGTTAATGAATCAGACATCGATAAAATAAGCCTTGGAATGAGAGCCCAGGTGTCTACATTATCTTATCCGGATAAGGTCTTTGAAGGAAAAATTGATAAAATTTTTAAAATTATCGATCCTGAAACCAATGCTATGCAGGCAAGAGTAGTACTTGATAACACCAGCGGCTTATTAATTCCGGAAAGCAAAGCAACCATAAAAGTTTCAAGTTCGGAAAATGCAATGGCCCTGGCTGTTCCCTCCAAAGCAGTGATATTTGATGATAACAGAAGTTTTGTAGTCGTTTTCAAATCGAGAACAGACCTTAAGGTTAAAGAGATAAAAGTATTAAAACAGGTTGGTGATATTACCTATATTGAGGGTCTGTCTGAAGGCGAGCAGATCATGACCAATAATCAACTGCTGATTTATCGCTCCCTGAATAATTAAAAACCTATTGAAACCATTAAGAAGTTTGACAAGTTAAAATATTAGAATGCTTAAACTCTTTAATGGTCCGGTAAATTCTGGGTTTAAAATAATTTTCTTTCAACGGCTTTTTTAGGTCATCAATTTAATCAGTCATGAATAAATTCATTAAAAATATAATTGCTTTTTCACTTAAAAATAAAGCATTCACTTTTATCTGGGTAGGCATCCTGGCGATTTCGGGGTTCATAAGCTTCAAGAATATGCCCATTGAAGCTTTCCCTGACGTTACTAATACTCAGATCGTAATCATTACCCAATGGAATGGGCGGAGTGCAGAAGAAGTCGAACGTTTTGTAACAACGCCCATCGAGCTGGCCATGAGCCCGGTGCAGAAAAAAACAAGTGTGAGAAGTACTACCATGTTTGGGCTTTCCATTGTTAAAATCCTGTTTGATGACGGGGTGGATGATACTTTTGCCAGAAATCAGGTCAATAACCAATTAAGAACCGTAAGCCTTCCAGATGAAGTAGACCCTGAAGTACAGCCACCTTACGGGCCCACCGGAGAAATTTTCAGATATACTCTCGAAAGTAAAACAAAAGATTCCCGGGAATTGTTAACCCTGCAGAATTGGGTTATAGACAGAGCATTGAGAGGTGTTCCGGGAGTAGCAGATATTAATGTTTTCGGAGGGCAGGATAAAGTTTTTGAATTAAGTATCGATCCCAGGGCTCTTGATAAATATAATCTGACTCCGCTTCAGGTGTATGATGCCATTACAAAAAGTAATCTTAATGTAGGGGGCGATGTGATTGAAAAGAATGGGCAGGCATATGTAGTACGGGGAATCGGTTTGGTGAAATCCGTAGCAGATATTGGAAATATTACTATTCAGAATGATAGCGGAAACCCGGTTCTGGTGAAAAATGTAGCTGAAGTACATGAAAGCTCGATGCCGAGAGTTGGACAGGCCGGATTAAATCATCATGAAGACACGGTAGAAGGGATTGTAGTCATGAGAAAAGGGGAAAACCCACGCGAAGTTCTGGTAGGTGTAAAGACCAAAATCAAAGAGCTTAACGAAAAGGTTCTTCCTAAAGATGTAAAAATGGTTACTTTCTATGACCGTGATAACCTGATGGACTTTACCACTCATACCGTGATGCATAATCTTATTGAGGGAATTGTATTGGTAACGGTCATTGTTCTGATTTTCATGGCAGACTGGAGAACAACATTAATTGTTTCCATTATCATCCCATTATCATTACTGTTTGCTTTTTTATGCCTGAAACTGGCAGGGATGAGTGCGAATCTACTCTCATTAGGAGCGGTTGACTTCGGGATTATCATCGATGGAGCCGTCGTCATGGTAGAAGGACTCTTTGTAATGCTCGATCATAAAGTTCATAAATATGGTCCGGAAAAGTTTAACAGGCTGGCGAAAGGAGGATGGATCAAACAGACGGGAACTGGTTTAGGAAAAGCCATTTTCTTTTCAAAGCTGATTATCATCACTTCTCTGATTCCTATTTTTTCATTCCAGAAAGTGGAGGGTAAAATGTTTTCCCCCTTAGCCTTTACATTAGGGTTTGCATTAATCGGAGCCTTGATTTTTACACTGACACTTGTTCCGGTTCTTTCCCATCTCCTTTTAAATAAGAATGTAAAAGAAAAGAGCAATCCTTTTGTCAATTTCTGGGACAGAATGGTATTGAAAGGGTTCAACTATACTTTTAAACATAAAAAAGCGAGTTTAGTTATCGCCATTTCTTTCCTGGCAGCCACTTTATTCTCAGGGAAATTTTTAGGCACGGAATTTTTACCGCAGCTGAATGAAGGCTCGCTTTGGATCACTGCAGAAATGCCGATGAGCTCTTCACTGAAAGAATCTTTAAAGACAGCGGATCTTCTCAAAAAAGATATAATGAGCTTTCCTGAAGTGACGGATGTTCTGGCCCAGACGGGACGCAGCAATGACGGAACAGATCCCAACGGATTCGGATTTGTACAGTTTGCCGTTAATCTTAAGCCTAAAGAAGAATGGAAACGAAACATCAGTTATGAAGAATTGATAGAAGAGATTGATAAAAAGCTCAGAAGTTACCAGGGAATTACCTTCAATTATTCACAGCCGATCTCTGATAACGTAGCGGAAGCTGTAGCCGGTTTTAAAGCCGAGAATGGAATTAAAATTTATGGGGATAATTTGCAAACACTCGATCGGTTGGCAGAAGAAGTGTTAAAGCAGATCAAAGATGTGGAAGGAGTAAAAGATCCCGGGATTATTAAAAATATAGGCCAGCCGGAAGTAAGTGTTGTATTGGACAGGGATAAGATGGCAGCTTATGGAGTGATGCCGGCAGATGCACAGGCAGTTCTTGAAATGGCTTTCGGGGGCAAAACCGCTTCAGAAATGTTTGATGGCGAAAGAAAATTCCCGATAAGGCTGCGCTATTCCCAGGAATACAGAAAAGATGAAAATGATATTGCTGCCCTGATGGTGCCCACACAAGACGGTGCAAAAATTCCTTTAAAAGAAATCAGTACCATCGTTAAAGATAACGGAGCGGCTTTCATTTACAGGGATGATATCAAACGGTATATCGGGGTGAAATTTTCTATCCGTGACAGAGATTTGGGAAGCACAATTGCCGATGCCCAGAAAAAAGTGGCAAAAATTGAACTTCCGGATGGGTATTCCATTGGATGGACAGGGCAGTTTGAAAACCAGCAGAGAGCCTCCCACAGACTGACGCAGGTAGTTCCTGTGAGTATTCTGATGATCTTCTTCCTGCTGTTTATCCTGTTCGGAAATATGAAAGATTCACTTCTGGTACTGGCTAATGTACCTTTTGCACTGATCGGAGGAATTATTGCACTTCATGTGACAAGAATGAATTTCGGAATATCAGCGGGAGTAGGAATGATCGCATTGCTGGGAATCTGTATTCAGAACGGAGTGATCCTGATCACCGAATTCCATCAGAATGTCAGAAACGGATTGCATTTAGATCAGGCCATATTAAACGGAGTGAAATCGAGAACCAGACCGGTGATCATGACAGCTTTAATGGCTTCCATAGGGCTTTTACCGGCAGCCTTATCTACAGGAATAGGATCGGAGTCTCAGAAGCCTCTGGCCATTGTCATTATCGGGGGCCTCATTACAGCAACGAGCCTTACTTTATTAATCTTCCCGATCATCTTCTGGATCTTTAACAGAACTTCAAAATCGGAGCAAATCTGATTGTTCTTTCATTTATATTCTATCTAAGGAAGCCTGAAATAAACTATATTTCAGGCTTTTTATCAAAAGGTTTTCCAATTTTTTTTTCAATCGGGAAATTTGTGTAAATTTGCACTTCAATACTTTGAAATAGATAAGGCTGTCATTATTTGAATTTTGATATTGATTTTTTTTTGATAAAAAGGTTTTGGTATTTAAAAATTCATTATATTTGCACACCGAAAATTTGAATAAACAATAAATAAATAATTTAAATCATGGCAAAGGAAACGTTTAATCGTAACAAACCACACTTGAACATTGGTACTATTGGTCACGTTGACCATGGTAAAACTACTCTTACTGCTGCAATTAGTGCTGTATTGGCTAGTAAGGGTCTTGCTGAGAAAAAAGACTTCTCTGCGATTGACTCTGCTCCAGAAGAAAAAGAAAGAGGGATCACTATTAATACTGCTCACATCGAATACGAAACTGTAAACAGACACTATGCTCACGTTGACTGTCCAGGTCACGCGGATTATGTAAAGAACATGGTAACTGGTGCTGCTCAGATGGATGGAGCTATCCTGGTATGTGCTGCAACTGATGGACCAATGCCTCAAACTAGAGAGCATATCCTACTTTGCCGTCAGGTAAACGTACCAAGAATCGTTGTTTTCATGAACAAGGTTGATATGGTGGATGATGCTGAGCTTTTAGAGCTTGTTGAATTAGAACTTAGAGATTTATTATCTACTTACGAATATGACGGAGATAACTCTCCAGTAATCCAGGGGTCTGCTCTTGGTGCTCTTACTGCAGCTACTGAAGGTAAATCTGATGACAAATGGTTCAAAACTGTTGAAGAATTAATGGAAGCAGTTGATACTTGGATCGAGCAACCGGTAAGAGATCAGGATAAGCCATTCTTGATGCCAATCGAAGACGTATTCTCTATTACAGGTAGAGGTACTGTAGCAACTGGTAGAATCGAAGCTGGTGTTATCAATACAGGTGATCCTGTTGATATCGTTGGTATGGGTGATGAAAAATTAACTTCTACAATTACAGGGGTTGAGATGTTCAGAAAAATCCTAGACAGAGGTGAAGCTGGTGATAACGTAGGTCTATTGTTGAGAGGTATTGAAAAAACTGACATCAAGAGAGGTATGGTTATCGCTAAGAAAGATTCTGTTAAACCACACAAAAAATTCAAAGCTGAGGTTTATATCCTTTCTAAAGAAGAAGGTGGACGTCACACTCCATTCCACAACAAATACCGTCCTCAGTTCTACGTAAGAACTACTGACGTTACAGGTGAGATCTTCTTACCAGAAGGTGTAGAAATGGTAATGCCTGGTGATAACTTAACAATTACAGTAGAATTGTTACAACCAATCGCTCTTAACGAGGGTCTTAGATTCGCGATCAGAGAAGGAGGTAGAACAGTTGGTGCTGGTCAGGTTACTGAAATCTTAGAATAATTATCTAAATAATAATAAAGCTTCCGCAGGGAATCTCTTGCGGAGCTTTTATCTACGGGCATCGTCCAATGGTAGGATACCGGTCTCCAAAACCGTTGATCAGGGTTCGAATCCTTGTGCCCGTGCAAATATAAATTATGAGTTCATTTGTTGATTTTTTAAAAGGTTCTTATAACGAATTCAGACATAAAGTTGAATGGCCAAAATGGTCTGACTTGCAATCGTCTACAATTGTGGTAACTGTTGCTACTGTGATCCTGGCATTATTTACCTTTGGAGTTGATGAATTGTTTTCAAAAGCAGTCAGCAACATAATAGGAATGCTAATTAATGTGTTCAACTAAAAAAGTATTTTCCCATAATGAGCGAATTGAAATGGTATGTGCTGAAAGCAATCAGCGGACAGGAAAATAAAGTGAAAAACTATATTGAGACAGAAATCAAACGTTTAGGGTTTGAGCAGTACGTTACTCAAGTGGTTATTCCTATGGAAAAGGTGATTCAATTGAGAAACGGTAAAAAAGTTCCGAAAGAAAAACCTTACTATCCAGGTTATTTGATGGTTGAAGCAGATTTGATGGGAGAGATTCCACATGTCATTAAAAATATTCCGGGAGTTATTTCTTTCTTAAGTTTAACAAAAGGAGGAGATCCTGTTCCGATGAGAAAATCTGAAGTGAACAGAATGTTGGGAAGAATGGATGAACTTTCCGAATTTGCAAGTGATGTTGAAATTCCATTCATTGTTGGAGAAAACGTTAAAGTAATTGATGGGCCTTTCAACGGATTCAACGGAACAGTAGAGAAAATTCTTGAAGATAAAAAGAAAATCGAAGTTTCAGTATTAATCTTCGGGAGAAAAACTCCAATGGAATTAAGCTATATGCAGGTAGAAAAAATATAATAATATATTACAATAATATATTGAGCCACTCTTTGAGTGGCTTTTTTTATGAACTGAATTCTTCTTTAGGATGTTTGTGTTGGCTTTATATTTTTATATAAATAGCTTTGTTTTTAAGTTTATTTTAATCGATAACATCTTTATGGCATATTTTTTGTCAGTAAAGAGCAGAATAGTTATTTTTTTCTTATCTGATCTGCATCAACTTGCACAAGTGGGAATGTGCACGCATTAAATCGGCTTCGGAATAATTTAATTATTTAATAAACACAAAAACAAACACACCTTCAATGAATAAAATTATTTCGGCAGTGCTGTTCACCAGCGCTATTGTACTCGCGCGTGCGCAAACCGGTAATGTAGGAATCAATACAACTACCCCAGAAAAAGAATTATCGGTCAATGGAACCATGAAAACATCAGGAATGTTTTTCAAAGATCCGATAGAAAAATTAGGAAAGGATGAAAACTATACTTTCATTATCAAATCTCCGGCTCCTGAAAATAAAATTACGGCTTACAATGATTCTTTTGTACCTAATTCTCCGGCTCCTATCAACCTTATCCAGTTTAAAATTACCTGTGATGCCTCAGATAAAGACTGGGTAAATGAATTTGACACCAAAATCAATGCAAAGAAATTCCTTGTTGTTATTTCTTCCTTTGGGTTTACACAACCTGTGAGAACCTATTCGGCAGACTGGCTTACTCCGGTTCCCCAGATCTATGCATATAATACCAATGGAACATGGAAACTTAAGGCAGACTATCAGGGATTTGCCCCGGATTCTGCACTTCCTGCAGGAATCTGGACACTTAATTTATTGGTCTTTGACAGATCATACGCAAAAGAAATCAACTCTACACAGGCATTGGGAGCTTCTACTACCGGTGCAGCTGCGGCCCCTTTAATTAAATAAAAAAACAGACTCAATAATGAAAAAATTAACCACACTTTTTTTTGTGGCCTGGGCTTTTTTGAGTACCAGTGCACAAATTGGAATAAATACGACAACTCCCCTGGGTACACTGGATGTTGTTGGCGGAACATTGGTAGAATCTTATCTGATTGATACGACCAACTCAACAGCGACGGGAAATTATTTTTTACTTACCCGTTCTAAAGATACTACTCCTGTGGGAAAAGTTAAGATGCTTGATATATCCCTCCGTAATGTTGCTCCCGTCAATACCTATACTATCATTTTGAAAAATGTAAAGCAGGATGAAGTCATTAATCTGAATACCGGGCTTGATACCAATAAATATGTTGTTGCTATTACAGGTGCGGTTTTTAGCAATGCAATATCAGCAGCTAATACTTCAACCACACCGAAGTCTTTTGGTGCTTATTCTACAGAAATAACTGAAGTTTTAAGTGGAGGTAATACCTATCACGGAGTTAATCTGGCTTTTAAAGGGGCAGGAACAGTATCTTCCCAAAACGGGACCTGGACGCTTACCCTGAATGTTTTTGAGAAATCATTAATCAAAGAATGGGGTACATTTACCGGTTCTGTCTCAGCTTCGGCTTCACCAGGATATTCAGGAGTTTCAACCAATACGCCTGTAGGGCTTCAATAAAAAATTATGGAAAGAAAAATTTATAGTATAATCATATTAATGCTGGGGATATTTTTGAATGCCCAGAAAGGTAAAGTAGGGATCAAAACAACCAATCCAACTGAGACCCTTGATGTAAACGGAACTTCATATACCAATTCTCTGTTTCTTAGAAATCCGGGTGAACCTAGTATGACAGGGGGACATTTTTTGGCTACCTCTGAGAATTCATTACAGATTTACGATCCTAATCTGGAAAGCAGCGGATTATTTAATTACATCAAACTTTCACTTACCGGAGTTTCTGCTTCAGGGATTACAGATTACGATACTAAAATCGATGCGAACAATTTTCTTGTGGTAGTTCATAATTATTCATTCAAGCTTAATGACGGGACTACAAATGTCGCTCTTGATTATGGAGATAATGGGATAAATGATAACAGGCAAGGTTCTCCGGATGTAATGGCTTTCAAAAGTAACGGGACATGGCATATCAAAGCAGGTTTTACCAGTAGTAGGCTTATTGCCCTTACTTCGGCTAATCCGCCAAGAACCTATAATAATTTTACAGTTGATCTGTACCTGATGGCTTACAAAAGATTAATCACAAAACAAAATATCAGTGACAGTACGGTTGATCTTGGAGGAACCGATGGATCAACTCAAACAATCAGCAAACCTTCAGGATTTTAAATTACCTGAACCCATCAATAAAAAAATTCACATCAATAGGTGTGGATTTTTTGTTGACGTATTATTAATTATAATGTGTTTTTTAGTGTTTTAAATAATGCTAGTAGGCATTCATATCTCTCCCAATAATAGTTTTGTTTCCATAAGCAGGGCATATAATCATGTGACGGATCGAACAACGATTACCATTCCTGAACTGAGCCCGGGAGAAGGAGTGATGCTCAAAGTGGTAAGATCAAACTCAACACTTCTCCGATGTGGTACAGATCATGAAAACCTTATTACCTACAACGGAAAATAATCTGATGAAGATATTTAATTTTAAATTGAATGATAATAAATTTCTAAAAATCAACACTATCCGTTTGCTATTTCAAAAATATTTTATAATTTTGCAGTCCGAAAAGTAGGTTTACTTAATGTGAGAATGGGTAACCTGCTGAATAATAATGCTTCCAAACTCATTAATTATTCAAATTTAAAAAACAAAAAATGGCTAAAAAAGTCTTTAAAATGGTAAAACTTCAGGTGAAAGGTGGCGCTGCCAACCCTTCTCCACCAGTAGGTCCGGCTTTGGGTTCTGCAGGTGTGAACATCATGGAGTTTTGTAAACAATTTAACGGAAGAACTCAGGACAAGCCAGGGCAAGTTTTACCTGTAGTAATTACAGTATACGAAGACAAATCTTTTGAATTCGTTATTAAAACTCCACCTGCAGCAATCCAGTTAATGGATGCGGCTAAGATCAAAGGAGGTTCCGGAGAACCAAACAGAAACAAAGTAGGTTCTGTATCTTGGGATCAGATAAAGAAAATCGCTGAAGACAAAATGGCAGACCTTAACTGCTTTACAATGGATTCTGCTCTTTCTATGGTTGCAGGGACTGCTAGATCTATGGGATTGAGAGTAACAGGAACTAAACCAACTAACGCTTAAAACTTAGAGAAATGGCAAAATTAACAAAAAAGCAAAAGGAAGCTTTAAGCAAAGTAGAAAAAGGAAGAATTTATAACCTTGAAGAGGGTTCTGCTCTTGTAAAGGAAGTAAACACTGCAAAATTTGATGCTTCTGTAGATATCGCTGTAAGATTGGGGGTAGATCCAAGAAAAGCAAACCAAATGGTAAGAGGAGTAGTATCTCTTCCTCACGGAACAGGTAAAGATGTTAAAGTTTTAGCTCTAGTAACTCCGGATAAAGAAGCAGAAGCTAAAGAAGCTGGTGCTGACTATGTAGGTCTTGACGAATATTTACAAAAAATAAAAGATGGCTGGACAGATGTTGACGTTATCGTTACAATGCCGGCTGTTATGGGTAAATTAGGACCTTTAGGTAGAGTATTAGGACCAAGAGGTTTAATGCCAAACCCTAAATCAGGAACTGTAACAATGGAAATTGGTAAAGCAGTAACTGAAGTGAAGTCAGGTAAAATTGATTTCAAAGTAGATAAATATGGTATTATCCACGCAGGTATCGGGAAAGTATCTTTTGATGCTGATAAAATCAGAGAAAATGCTCAGGAATTAATCCAGACATTGATCAAAATGAAGCCAACTGCTGCTAAAGGAACTTATGTAAAAAGCATTTATTTGTCTTCTACAATGAGTCCGGGTATTGCAATTGATACTAAATCTGTAAACTAATATAAATCCTTAAGACAATGACAAAAGACCAAAAAGTTGTAGCAATACAAGAGATCAAAGATTTGCTTCAGGATGCAAAAGTAGTATACGTAGCAGATTTAGAAGGGTTGAACGCTGCTAAATCTTCAGATTTCAGAAGACAGGCTTTCAAACAAAATATCAAAGTAAAAGTAGTTAAAAATACACTTTTACAAAAAGCAATGGAGCAAATTGACGGAGTAGATTACTCTGAAATGTTCCCGTCTTTCAAAGGTAATTCAGCATTAATGATTGCTGAGACAGCGAATGCTCCTGCAAAATTAATCCAAGGGTTCAGAAAGAAAGAAGAAAAACCGGCTTTGAAGTCTGCTTATCTTCAGGAAACTTTCTATGTTGGTGACAATAACCTAGACGCGTTGGCTAACATCAAGTCTAGAGAAGAAATGATCGGTGAAATCATAGGATTACTTCAGTCTCCAATTCAGAGAGTTGTTTCTGCTCTTCAGAACAAACCTGAAACAGTAGAAGCTAAAGCTGAAGAAGCTGCACCTGCTGTAGAAGAAACCCCTGCTGCTGAAGCTCCGGAAGCTCCTGCTGCAGAAAACACGGAAGAAACTCCAGGTGCTGAATAATTACACTCAAAAAATTAAATAAATAATCAACAAAAACATTACAACAATGTCAGATTTAAAAAATTTAGCTGAAACGCTAGTAAACTTAACAGTAAAAGACGTAAATGAATTAGCTACTATCCTTAAGGATGAGTACGGAATCGAGCCAGCTGCTGCTGCTGTAGTAGTTGCTGCAGGTGGTGGAGAAGCTGCTGAAGAAAAAACTGAATTCGACGTAATTCTTAAGTCTGCAGGTGCTTCTAAATTAGCTATCGTTAAATTGGTAAAAGATTTAACTGGTGCTGGTCTTAAAGAAGCTAAAGATATCGTAGATGGTGCTCCTGCTCCAATCAAAACTGGTATCTCTAAAGACGAAGCTGAAGCTCTTAAGAAGCAACTTGAAGAAGCTGGTGCTGAAGTAGAATTGAAATAATTCAATTTACCTTTAAAATATGAAGCCTGAGCAATTTGCTCAGGCTTTTTTGTGTTTTAATTCATTGAAAAAGAGTGTGTTATTTGCAACAGTAATTAACTATTTTTATTTTAAAATCATTAATATTCGTTTATAATTATTTATTATTCATTTTAATTGTGTATTTTATGAATAGTATTTGTTAATTATTATTATTATTTTATATATTTTTTTTAATAAAATATGGTTTAATTTGAAAATTATATTATATTTGCATTTGAAAAACACACAAACATACTTTGAAAAGAAACTACTTTCGTTTCCGGGATTATGATTCCGCGGCTCTTATAAGCATGCTGATAATAATCAGGAAAAATCTAAATATACAGATATGGTCAGCGGAAAATAAGCCTGCTGGCGGGTTCTCCTGTAATAACAAACAAAGCTTTAAGGATATATATAATAATATCGCAATTCATATTGTGAAGAGGTTTGGCTTTTCAAATAAGTTAATTGCCGATGTAAAAGCTGTTCCTGAATCTGAAATAAGCAATTATTCTGAAAAAGGAATATTACTAAGAAGAACTGTGTACACAGAACTGTCTTAGATGATGAAAAAATTAAAAAAACTAACCGTAATCCGATGAAAAAAACACACAAGCAAAATCAGTTTTAACTAAAAAAGTGAATTATTTAATCGTTCAAAATGCTCAAGATGGGATTGGGAATATTTTGAATTATTTTCACTACTGATAAGATCGGTTTTGAGCTTATACAGCCTTCTCAAGACTCATTGATTTATCAACTTCTTTTGACGAAAACAATCTCGATTTCACTTGTTAAAAAGTGAAACCGTTATGATTTTGTCCTTTTTAAAAAACACACAAAAAACAACAAATATCATTTAAAATGAAGAACAAATTATTCGGACTACCTGTGCTTTTTTTTGCCGGATTTCTGGCAAACGCTCAAGTAGGTATTAACACAAATCAGGGCCGGGCTACACTGGATGTTGTAGGATTTCCTGCCACAGCAAGTAAATTAGATGGAATTATTGCACCAAGACTTACAGGAGATCAGTTGAGAGCAAAAACATATACATCTGCTCAAACGGGGGCTATGGTTTATGTAACTGCTGCTGATACGGCTCCGGCAGGCCAGACAGTCAATGTGACGGCTTCAGGTTATTATTATTTCGATGGAACAAGATGGATCAGAAATTCTTCAGGGAGTGGATCAGGAACCTTGACGGGATTTTCTTCAGGTAATTTATCGCCGTTATTTACTACAACGGTAACAAATCCGTCGACAAATCCATCATTGGCATTTAATCTTAACAATGCACCTGCCAACTCTATTTTTGGGAATAATACGGCTTCTGCCACGGCTCCATCTTATTTTCAGGCTTCTGCATTGCCTTTGAGTGGAGATGTTGCCGGAACTTTAGGAAATACAACAGTTCTTAAAATTAATGGGTCACCACTCGGGAATACTTCAGCTGCTGTTTTAGGACAGGTTTTAATGTTTGATGGTAATAATTGGGTGCCAATGATGCCAGCTGCACAATCTGCAGATTGGAAAATTACCGGTAATTCAGGGACTATTGCGACAACGGCTGCCTTAGGAAGTACAATTTCATCAGGAAATTTTATCGGAACTACAGATGCTCAGAATCTGGTATTCAGTACAGGAAATACGGTAAGAGGCATTCTGGATGTTAACGGAAACCTGAGAGGAGGTAATGTGAATACTTCTGGTCCTTATGCTTCTTTTGCCTGGGGCTCAAATAATACATTGTCAAACAATACATCTTCTAACATTGCTTTAGGAAAAGATAATACGGTAGCAGCGCAGGGTGCTAACTTTCCGGGTGTAGCCATTGGAGCAGCAAATACCATCGCAAACGGGGCAAAAGCAATAGGGAACTCCAATTTTGCAACAGGAGCAAATACCGTTGTATTAGGAAATAATAACGGGACATCCGGTGTGAATGTCAGCGGGATCAATGTAGGGAATTCAAATACTAATTCAGGGGGATTTGTTTTTGGAACCGGAAATACGGTAACGGCTAATAACTATGCTTTTGGTAATGCCAATACGGCAAGTAGTGCAGCAAATGCTATAGCAATTGGTATAAGCGCAAATTCTGTGATCGCCAATCAGACTGTTTATGCCAATACCACCCATACCTTTTCAGGACAAGGGAATATAGGAAGTGTACTTACGGATGTGGGTATCAATATGACTCCAAGTTCTACCAATATTGCCGATCTGGAAGTAAGTAAAGGGGTTCTGATAAAACCGGCAGCAACAAACCCTCCTGCATCAACAGACTGTAATGCAAGCAATGAAGGAACGATTGTATATGGTAAATCCGGTACTACGGGAGCTTTCTATGGCTGCAGGCAGACTGCAGGGGCCTATTCATGGCAAAGTTTATAAAGTAAACACAAACTCTAACATAAAAACAAACTAAAAATGACAAAAAAATTATTCGGGAAACTGACAGTATTACTAATGATATTGGTAGTATCTGCAGTCGCTTTCGGTCAGGGGTATACCCCGATAAGAGGGATCGGGGTAGAAGCCAAGCCTGTAAACGGAAGCGGAATTTGCTTAGCATGCTACAACGGGAGCATGAATCCTGTTATCGATGCCAGTCTTGATAACAGTGTGAGTATGGGTAGCTTTGCTACTTTGGTAAGCGGAAACGGTATTTCTGTGAAGAATACCAATATCACTTATCCTGCAGGTTATATTACAGGTTTTAATGTAGACTTGGGAACTAGCGTAATTACGGCAAGCTTTTTAAGCGGATTAAGAATCAGTACCTATAAAGCAGGAGTTCTTCAGGAATCTTCAACAAGTACAAGTTTACTGTCTGTTCCTGCTTTCGGAGGAACGAAAACAAGAATTTTCTTACATTTCAAAACAGCTAAGGCGTTTGATGAAGTAAGATTGTACCAGGTAAATGTGCTTTCTGTTTTCAGTGCACTTAATGTGTATTATGCATTTGCTTTTGATCCGGCTAAGGTACCGACAGATAATAACGGTATCTGCGATGATATCATTGCGGGTAGTGGTGTAGACGGAAACGTATCAGGAAGCAGCAGCTTTTTAGCGCCTCTTTCCTACGTTGCAAACAGAGAAAAGATTGGTGATGGAGATAAAAATTCTTACGGTTCAATTGTTTTACCGGCAGGATTGTTAGGATCTTATTCCGTGGGAGTTCTTGATAAAAATCAGGTATATCCATCCGGTAACAGAGCAGGTTTTGTTATTGAACCTGATGATCAGGGTAAACTATTGAGTGCAGAATTTTTAAAGAATATCACGATTGAAACTTATTTATTCGGACAGCTGCAGGATTCTAAAAATTTATCTGACGGAGGCGGGCTGATTAATATTAAAGTATTGAGATTTG
This sequence comes from Chryseobacterium populi, assembly GCF_000282115.1. Lineage (GTDB taxonomy): Bacteria > Bacteroidota > Bacteroidia > Flavobacteriales > Weeksellaceae > Chryseobacterium > Chryseobacterium populi. The sequence continues at coordinate 1,723 of NZ_AKJY01000069.1, read as the reverse complement.
GCTCCAACAAACAAAAAATTTCACTTACCACTACAAAACCTTTTAATGAGATAAGATTAAAAATAACACAAACCGTAGGAGTGAACTTTGGAGCATTGAAAGTATTCTACGCATTTGAAGAACCCCAGAGTTGTGATTGTAACGAATATATTCAGACGTCCGGAACTTCAAGATTAGGAGATATTGTACCGGGTGCATCCTGGACAGGAGCTACGGGAACTATTTTCGGGCTTACAAATATTACCAACACAGGAAATGTTGTAGATACCAATGTTTCCAATTTTGCAACGGTAAATTTTTCCCCGATTAATTTATTGACTCCAACAGTTAGGCTTACGGTAAAAAGCAATACCGGAGATTATCCTGCAGGAACCTTTGGAGGTTTTACTTTGACAAAGAGCGCTAATTTGTTTACCATTAATGCACTTGACCATATAACGGTGACTTTTTATAAAGGAACAATGGTAACTGAATCTAAAACTTCCGGCGGATTATTCAGCGGGCAGTTCTTTACTACGGCTTCAAACCAGTTTTATGTAGGATTTACTGCAACAAAAGCATTTGACAGAATGAAGATTGAAATCAATCCGGGGATTGGGATCACGCTTGCACAGCAATATTATATTTATAACGCATTTGTTCAGCTTGACGATGATAAAGATGGCGTACCTAATTGTAATGATAAATGTCCGAACGGAGATGACAATATAGATAATAACGGAAACGGGATTCCGGATTGTGCAGAAGGATGTACGGCAGTTAATGATAAATCTCCTACAATGGACGCTGATGGCGATGGTATTCCTGATGCGTGTGATGGTGACTCTGATAATGACGGTATTCCTGATGCTCTGGAAGATCTTAATCATAATGGGAAATTTGATGATGACGATGTGGATGGCGACAGTTTAATCGTTCCTGTATTAGGAGACGGTGTTTCAAGTTATCTTGATCTGGACTCTGATAATGACGGTATTTTAGATTTATTTGAATCAGGTATTCCTGTTTCGGTAATCAACCAGATTGATACGGATCATAACGGGGTTATTGATGCGAATGTACCTGTAGGAAGCAATGGTATTCCTGATATCTTGGAAACTTCACCGGATTCAGGAGTGATGAAGTATCCTTTATTAAACACAGATGGCGATGAAAAGCCGGATTTCGTTGATTTAATATCCAATGGAACAGATTATGACCTGTATACCATCGGAAAAGATAACCTGGATGATCTTGGAGGTGGATTCATTTCAAGGATCGATGATGCTGATATGGATGGTATCCAGGCAGTTGTAGATAATGATCTTGTAAAAAAAGGGTCTCCGGGCTCTCCACTTTCTCCGTATGCTTCTTTGGCTAAAAATGGTGGTGATATGACAACATCAAAGGTTTCTGAAATCACGGCTGTAGCAAAAGACATTAAAGTATATCCTAATCCTGTAAAAGCAGGTGAAAATCTTTATATCAAATCTGAACTTAAAGAGGAAGGAATTTATACCATGTTCTCTGCCCAGGGGCAATTGATTAAATCAGGCAAATTCACAGGAGATACTGAGGTTGGTACATCTTCATTACCTACAGGAATGTACATCATTAAAGTTGAGACAAAATCAACTGTGAAATCTTATAAAATTATTGTTAAATAATTTTTCTATTTATGTTTTTACTGAGAGGCTGTCTCAAAAGTGAGACAGTCTTTTTTTTATGCTCAAAAAGAAAGGAA
>NZ_AKJY01000068.1 GCF_000282115.1 Chryseobacterium populi | reverse complement strand
TTCCAGGACTACAACTTAGATTCAAAAATTATAGGTTAAAAAAACTATATGCGTTAGTTTTTAGAATATAGAAATATATGTGAAAGATATTTGATACAAACCGGATATATCTGAGATCGCTGAACCGGCAGTATAGAAAAAATATATCTTATTAGAATAAACAAAAAGAAATCCCGGGAGTTATTTTCCGGGATTTTTATTTGACCATTATTAAAATATGAATAATGAACAAACTACAATTTAGTATATGATTGAATGTTTTGGTGTCGTTTGAAGATATTTTTAATTACATAATGTTAAAAACTGATGGCTCATCTGTACTTTGAACCTAGCTTCATATTTCAGCTTAGTATATATTGTATGTTCCGAAGCATGTACAACTTTTAATTTCTGATCAATAAAATCTGCAATCTGTACAATTGAAAGCATGAAATTCCTGTAGGATGTTATATCAACAGTCTGTCCGTAAACCGGCAGATAAGCTTTTAAAAATGGAATTGTTGATTGATGCCGGCTATAATTTACACAATAACCTGTTCCTTCTCTGGAAGTAATAATTTCATACTTATTTATATAGCCTAAAATATTTTCGTTCTCTTTGGGAGAAACCTTGTTTTTAGAAAAATAACAGTTGATCTTGTCCAAAATATGTTGGGCATATTCCATCATCGTAATGGTTTTCCATTCGAATACGTGTTTCATCTCATTTTTCAAAGCATTAGAAGATGATTTCACGTTTTCACAACTTGTACAAAAAGAAATTCCTATTTTTTCGGAGTAAGGAAAAAAACAATCTTTAATCTGAATGGAAGCATCTGCCTGAAGCCTTTCATTCGCAAAGTTATAATACAGATACGGACTGTATAATTCCACGAGGTTTTTCAGATAATCTGTTTCGCTTGTATTGTGATATTCTTCAAACCACTTTTCAAGGTTGTCATAATAGCGGTTTTCAAATTCATTAAAATTTAAATAAAACGGCAATTCCATAGCTTTGTATTTTGATAAAGCAAAACTATTGCGGTAAAGCGACAAAACTTGACGTGTTAAAAAAAGTTTTTCAGAAGTTTGAAGTTCTAAAGACTGGAATATATATCTTCTGTCAACTTTCAACTACTTATCATAATTCCTCATTATATATTCAAAATAATGAATCATCTTCATATAGTTTTCTATACTGATATATTCATTGGTACTGTGAATACTCTGCTTTTCAGGATCGTTGATTTTAACGGGCATGAACCTGTAAATATGGTTACTGACGATCTGATACTTATATGCATCCGTAGCAGCAATGGTGAGATAAGGTGTCGCTATAGCATCGGGGTAAATTTGTTTAATCCCCGACTCTATCATTTGGTAAGCTTTGGTATTGAAAGATGACACCAACGAAGCCTCTCTTGTATTGTCGATTTCTTCAACCTCAACATCGAAGCCTTCTGTGGCTTTGGCAATATGCTCTTTAACGTCTTTAACAGAATTTCCGGGGAGCAATCTGAAATTTACAATAAATTCCACTTCGGGAGAAAGTACATTCGGGCCGGCACTTCCTTTCATCATCGTTAAAGCTGTAGTCGTTCGCACTAAAGCATTAGTGGAATTATTTTTCGTCAGCTGGGATAATAAAAGAGGTTTTAAAAGCCATTGATTGGAAATAGCCAACCGGTTGGCAAAAGGCATAGATCCGCCAATGTTATCAAAAAAACCTTTGATAAGGGGAGTAATCATCGGCTTCATCTGATTTTCTTCCAGCCTCTGCATGATAACAGCCGCTTTACCAATTGCGCTTTCCATAGGTGGCATCGAGGAATGCCCGCCTAATCCTTTTACTTTTATTTTTGCGGACAGAAATCCTTTTTCTGCACAACCAATGACTGCCACATCAGAATTGATTCCTTTTATGCTTCCTTTTTCCAGTATCAAACCTCCTTCATCATATACTGCATCAAACTTTAATCCTTTCTTCTTAAAATAATCTGCAATCTGTACTGCTCCTTTTTGGCCACCAACCTCTTCATCAAATCCGAAGGCCAGATAGATATCACGCTGTGGAATCTGCCCGCTTTTAATAATATTGTCAAGAGATTCCAGTAAAGAGAACAACATTCCTTTCATATCTATTGTTCCTCTTCCATAGATTCTTCCATTGGCTACGGCTCCTGAAAACGGGGCAAAATCCCAATCTTCAGCAACTTTTGTTACAGCAGGCAAAGGCTTATCATCCGGCCTGAAAACATTTTCTTCTTTGTTTTTTACGTCAGCATCTCCGGGAGGCACAACATCACTATGTGAAAGAAATACAATCGGTTCAAGCGCAGGATTACTTCCTTTAAGCCTGAATACTAAGGCATGGGTATTGATTTCGTAATTTTCTGTATTCTGATAGACCAAAGGATAAGAGCTTTTTAAATATTCTTTAAATCTGTCAAACGGGTCATAGTCAAAAGCACCTAATTCACCTGTAGAAACCGTTGGAATTTTTATTCCGCCGGAAAGCCTTTGAATGGCAGAATCATTTTTTACCCACTTAAGATCATTTTCTGAAACTGATGGAGCTTTTTTAAATGGATAGGTAAATGCCCTGATCAAAAGAATGACAATTAAGATAATAAGGATTCCTAGGATAATTAAAAGAATTTTTTTCATGGTGATTAAATTTTGTGATGGCCTGATTTATCACAAAGATAATAAACCTATGTCCGGAAAGAAGGAATTATTGGATCTGAAATAAAAAAGCACTGAAAATTCAATGCTTTACTGATTATGACTATTTAAATAGGATTCAATGTCGGGAAATTATTTTTATTCTCCAGCTCATATTTTCTTTTCCTGATAAAATCAGTAGGCCGGATACCATTAATTTCATAAAATAAGTCTGAAAAATTCTGTCTGGAAGCAATTCCACATTCTTTGGCCAGTGTTTCAATTCCGTATTTCAGGTATTTTTTATCTTCAAAAAGCAGAACGGTTATATAATTGATCCTTAGTTCGCTCAGGTATTTATTAAAATTAACCCCTTTACAGTCATTGATCACCTGTGAAAGATAATTTGAATTGGTTCCCAGCTGACCGGCCAGCTTATGAATGGTGAGGCCTTTTTGAGTAAATTCTTTCTTGTCTTCAAACCTTTTCAGCTTTCTCAGCAGTTCTTCTACTTTGTTTTCATCCGGCCCTGCTTTTTTCTCTTCCGCGGTGGTAAGAGATTTCTCACTTAATGCATTTTGATGCAGGATAAACCGTTCTTCCAGTAAAATATATTTTTTCTGAATATTCTTTTCTTTCCGATACCTGATGATCAATAAGATAATTAAGCCAACCGCCAGAATAATCAATCCGGTAATAATCCAGCTCCCCCAGGAATTGACTTTCTCCAGTTTACTCTTTTCTTCCAATAACGTTTTTGTATCATATTCTTTATGAATTTTGGGCGACAAATAAACAAAATCTTTTGAAATAACACTATCTGCTTTTAAAAGCTGACCTGTATAATACAGCTGTTGCTCCTGATCGCCTTCTTTTTTGTAATGATTGATAAGAATTTCATAGTTTTCTCTTAATTCGGGAAGAATAAACTGATGCTTCTGGAAAATAGAATCAACCTTTTTAAAATAAGAGATAGATTCCGGGTTATTTTTTAGACCTGCATAGCTTTTACCCATGTAAAAATAATCTACTGACAGCCATGCAAAATCTCCTTTATCTTTAATAGGAAACCTTGACTGATCTAAATGATCCAAAGCTGATTGGTACTGATTCTTTTTATAATCTGAAATCCCTTTACAAAGCAGAAAATAGCCTTTTTCCTGGATATAATCTTTATCATTTCCCGTTTCAGCAAGACCGGTTTCTATTGCTGCATCTGCTTCTTTAAGTTTCCCCAGGTTCCGGTAACAGATAATAAGCTGATGTAAGCTGTTCAGGTATCCTTTTTTATTGTTGTAAATTTCATTCGGGTGCAGATCTGACTTTGTTTTCGGCAGATAGTGGGCAATGCATTGTTTAAACATTTCGGAAGCTTCCTGATAATACCCCAGATAGCTTTTTACAACACCAATATGGTACAGGTTCTGAAATTTTAAAAATTCATTTTCTGTATTCTTTGTGTATTCGTAAGCCAGTAAATATTCATTAAGGGCAGACTGGAACCTTTTATAATGATAGTAATAAATAATTCCTTTTTCTAAATAAGCAATCCCTATCAGGTCTTTACTGTCAGATAATTTTGCAGCCCCGATGGCACTGTCTGCATAAATGATCTTTTTTTCATTAGACGGCGAGTAAAAAATCCCGTCTTTATATCCCTGTACTAATTTCTCATAGTTCTTTTCAGTCTTTGCTTTATTGATATAGGATTGAATGTAAGGAAATGCTTTGGGGTTATTTTCTTCGAAATTTTCATATTTCGTTCTCAGTTTATAATACTCGCTATACCCTTCCTGAGAAAAGAAAAGTTGAAAAATTAATAGAGATAGTATATATGGTAGTTTTTTTATCACATTTAAATAATTATCAGGGATCGTTTGACATCAAAATTACATAAAATCATTTAATTTTTATCATTCAATATTGAATTAATAAGCATAATCTCCATTATTTAAATTTTAAATACAAATAACTGATTTACAATATTTTAAATAAGTCCTAATTCATTAATTAGGACGTCTCAATTTCCGAATAGAGACAACAAGTGCTTTTTTTTATGGTTTTATGAGTATAATTTCGAACTCAGAATTCTGAAACAATATAACCTGGCCGGGATAACCTTTATAACTCTGAAATTATATGAAAAAGTTTATCTCATTAAAAATATCCTTAGTATTAATTATTTTATTTTATTCTGCAACATTAATATCCTGCAGACAGGATGATGACAATGATTTCCAAAGATCCGAAACAGTTTTCAAGGAAAATAAAACAACTGGAAAAACAATACAGGACAGCATACAGGAGGGCGATCCACCAATAAAAACAGGAAGCCACTGGAAAACAAAAAACTAAATTTAAAATATCCCAGGAAAGACTTTTCATTTTTATAATTAAAAACTAACAACCATGTAAATATATAATTTAGTTGCTATTTGCAGGTAAATTGCAAAGGGTCCGGGATCCGCCGGACCCTTTTGTTTTTTAACAACTTTTAAAGCACAAAACAATATAAAAAGAGGCTGTCATATGGCAGCCTCCTCTCTCAAAAAACATTAAGGATTTATAATCACTTCCAGCCTCCGCCTAAGCTCTTATAAATATCTACAACTGTACTCAGCTGTTTTTGTTTAGCTTCAATCAGTTCCATTTTAGCATCCAAAGCATCTCTTTGATTCAGAAGAACCTCAAGATAATCTGCCCTTGAATTTTTAAATAACTGATTGGCTATATCAATTGACTGATCCAGGGCATGTGTTTCCTCAGATTTCAGCTTATAATACTGGTCTATATTCTTTACTTTAGACATCAGATTGGCAACATCCAGATAGGCATTCAGTATCGTTTTATCATATTCATACAACGACTGAATCTGTTTGGCATCTGCAGTTTGAAAATTAGCTTTTATCGCACTTTTATTAATGAGTGACCCTGCCAGTTCTCCTGCAAGGTTATAGGCGATAGATTCGGGCATTTTCACTAGATAAGATGGCTTAAATGCTTCCAGTCCCAATGTTGCAGAAATTTCCAATGAAGGATAGAATTCTTTTCTTGCAGCCTCCACATCAAGCTTTGAAGATTTTAATTCAAGCTCTGCCTGCTTAATATCCGGACGATTCGCCAGCAGCTGTGACGGAATTCCGGTATAAACGGTCTGTGGAATCGTAGACATAAAGCTTTCCTTCGTTCTTACAATAGGCTGCGGATATCTCCCTAAAAGTGCATTAATTCCATTTTCCTTTTCGGTAATTTCCTGGCGGATGGTATATTCTGCTGCTTTAGATTTTGCCAGCTCCGCTTCAAATTTCTTCACGGCCAGCTCTGTGGCAGCTGCGGCCTGTTTCTGGATTTTAGAAATCTCCAGCGCTCTTTCCTGAAGTTTGATATACTGCTGAATAATATCCAGTTGGTTGTCGAGTGCTAATAATTCATAATAGTTGTCAGCTACCTCTTCAATAAGATTGGAAAGCACAAAGTTTTTTCCTTCTACAGTAGACAGGTAATGGGCAACAGCAGCTTCTTTTTCCGTTCTTAATTTTTTCCAGATATCAATTTCCCAGTTTGCCATTAATCCTCCTTCAAAATTTCCCAGCGGATCCGGCATTTCTTTTCCGGGTTCAATTTCCGTAGTGGCATCACCGGCACCTTCACTGGTATAACGGCCGGCTTTACTTACACCCGCTCCTAATTTTGCAGCTACCGTAGGGCTTAATTTTCCTTTTTTATAAAGGACTCCACTTTTTGCAATTTCAATTTCCTGAAGGGTAATCAGTAATTCCTGATTGTTTTTCAGAGCAGTTTCAATTAAGCTTACTAAATTCGGATCAGTAAAAAACTGTCTCCAGGGTGTTGTTCCGCTGTTGTTATTTGCATCACCCTGATCTTCCTGATTAAAGTTCTGAGGCACATTTTCTTTCACGTCATCTTTTATAACGGTCGCCATTGGCGCCTTACAGCTTGCTAAAAGAAGCGATAAGGCAATGGCTGCAATATATCTTTTATTATAAATCTTCATGTTTGTCATCGTGTTGATAAGGTTCTGTTTGTTCAGTTAAAGGGTTTTCTTCTTCATATCTTGCCAGTCTCGATCTTTCTGCAATTGTTCCAAAAATATAATACAGTCCCGGAATAATTATCAGCCCGAAAACTGTTCCGATCAGCATACCTCCTGCTGCGGCAGTACCAATCGTCCGGTTACCAATCGCACCCGGCCCTGTCGCCATTACCAATGGAATCAAACCTGCAATGAATGCAAATGATGTCATCAAAATCGGACGGAAACGAATGGCTGCTCCTTCAATGGCAGCCTGCGTTACCGGAATTCCTTCCTCCGCTTTCTTCTGAACTGCAAATTCAACAATTAACACTGCATTTTTACCTAATAGCCCGATCAACATGACCATTGCCACCTGAGCATAAATGTTATTTTCCAACCCTAATAATTTTAAGCATAAGAAAGCTCCGAAAATACCCGTCGGCAATGAAAGAATCACCGGTAACGGAAGAATAAAACTTTCATACTGTGCGGAAAGAATCAGATAAACGAATCCTAAACACACCAAGAAGATAAATATCGCTTCATTCCCACGGCTCACCTCATCCTTAGAGATACCTGCCCAGTCGATACCGAAACCTCTCGGAAGTGTTTTGTCTGCCACTTCTTTAATGGCCGCAATTGCCTGTCCTGAACTGTAACCCGGTGCAGGCGTCCCACTTACCTCAGATGAATTATACATATTATGTCTCGTGATCTCTGATAAACCATAAACTTTTTCCAAGTGCATAAAGTCTGAATACGGAACCATCTGGTCTTTATCATTTTTAACATATAATTTCAACAGATCCGTCGGCAATGCACGATATTGCGGCCCTGCCTGTACAATGACTTTATAAGGTCTGTCGAAACGGATAAAACTTGTCTCATAGTTGGAACCTATTAAAGTAGACAAGTTATCCATCGCATTTTCGATCGTCACCCCTTTTTGTTCGGCAAGATCATTATCCACTCTCAACATATACTGAGGGAAACTTGCTGAATAGAATGTAAATGCAGAACCCAGTTCGGGACGTTTTTTCAGCTCCCTCACAAAGTCATTACTTACTTTTTCCATTTTCTGGTAGTCTCCACTTCCTGCTTTATCAAGCAAGCGGAGTTCGAAACCACCGGCGGCACCATACCCAGGAATCGACGGTGGCTGGAAGAATTCTATATTTGCTCCCGGAATATTTTTGGCTTTTTCTTCAAGCTTTTCTATAATTTCTGCAGCAGATTCTGAACGCTCATCCCAACTTTTAAGGTTAATTAAACAAGTACCAGAGTTGGAACCTGTACCTTCTGTAAGGATTTCATAACCTGCCAATGAAGAAACGGACTGTACTCCGTCAATATCTTCAGATTCTCTTAACAGCTCTTTAGCAATCTGATTCGTTCTTTCTAATGTAGAACCCGGTGGTGTCTGGATAATCGCATAAATCATTCCCTGATCTTCTGCAGGAATAAATCCTGATGGAAGTGAGTTGCTCAGGAAGAATGTTGCAGCACAGAAAGCCAATAATAATGGAAGCGTAACTGTTTTCTTCTTGACTGTCTTATTCAACATTTTTTCATACTTCCCGGCTCCTTTTGTAAATAAACCATTGAATTTATCCAGGAAAATTGTGATCGGAGTTCTTCTCTTTGGTTTTCCATGGTTATTTTTTAAGATTAAAGCACATAAAGCCGGTGTCAATGTCAGGGCTACAACTCCTGACAGAATAATTGCAGAAGCCATTGTAATGGAAAACTGACGATAGAAAACCCCAACCGGACCAGACATAAACGCAATCGGTATGAATACGGATGCCATTACCAGAGTAATCGCTATGATTGCTCCGCTGATTTCATGCATTGCTTCTTCTGTCGCTTTTAATGGAGACAGGTGTTTCTCTTCCATCTTAGCATGAACGGCTTCAATAACCACAATTGCATCATCGACTACAACCCCGATGGCCATTACGAGGGCAAAAAGCGAGATCATATTTAACGTAATTCCAAAAGCGGACATCACCGCAAAAGTACCAACCAATGATACCGGAACTGCTAACGCAGGAATCAATGTTGAACGCCAGTCTCCCAGGAAAAGGAATACTACGATTGCCACCAAAATAAAGGCTTCAAATAAGGTATGAACTACTTTTTCAATTGATGCATCCAGGAATCTTGAAACGTCATAGCTGATGTCGTAGTGCATTCCTTTCGGGAATGTGGTTTTCTGTAATTCCGCCATCAAAGATTTTACGTTTTTGATAACGTCACTTGCATTGGAACCATAAGATTGCTTTACCGTGATCGCTGCAGAAGGTTTACCATTCAGTGTGGAATAAATATCATACATCGAAGAGCCAAATTCGATATCTGCAACATCTTTTAATCTGATAAATTCTCCGTCAGGCTTTGCTTTAAGGATGATATTGCCATAATCTTTTTCATTATTAAAACGACCCGGATATTTTAAAATATATTCAAATGACTGAGATCTTTTACCGGAACTTTCCCCCGTTTTACCCGGAGATGCCTCCAAGCTTTGCTGGTTCAACGATTCCATTACTTCATCTGCTGAAATGTTGTAAGCCGTTAACCTGTCCGGTTTAAGCCAGATACGCATGGCATATTCTCTTGTTCCCAGGATATCTGCGAAACCAACTCCGCTTACCCTTCTCAATTCAGACATTACATTGATATCTGCATAATTGAAAAGAAACTTCTGGTCAGCTTTCGGATCGTCGCTATACAGGTTGATATACATCAGCATATTAGGTTCTTCACGGGTAATTTTCACTCCTTCACGCACTACCAGCGGCGGGAGTTTGTTAACCACGGAAGAAACACGGTTCTGAACATTCACGGCTGCTACATTCGGGTCAGTTCCCAAATCGAAAACTACCTGAATAGAAGCTTCCCCATCATTTCCGGCATCAGACGTCATATATTTCATTCCCGGCACTCCATTCAACCCTCGTTCTAACGGGATCACCACGGATTTGATCAGCAGTTCGTTGTTGGCACCTGGATATTCTGCGGTGATGTTTACTTTTGGTGGTGAAATGGACGGGAATTGAGTAACCGGTAACTTAACCAGAGATAAAACTCCCATAAATACGATAATCAAAGAGATTACGATAGACAGAACAGGTCTGCGAATAAACTTCTTAAACATAAAAATAATGATAAATTATTAATGATGGATGATAAATGATTAATTTGAACAGCTTATATGATCAATTATCGTATACCTTCTATTCAGCTTTTAATTTCAATGATTGAAGAACTTTTTTCGGGTCCTGAGCCTTTGTCTGAACTTTCTGATCGTCTTTCACTTTCTGAACACCTTCCAGTAATATTTTATCTCCTGTTGAAAGTCCAGATGCTACAATATAAACATCCGGAAGCTCATAAGCTATTTTAATATTTTTAGATCTTGCCACACCATTTTTATCAATGACGAAAACATATTTTTGATCCTGGATTTCATAGGTCGCTTTTTGAGGAATGATCAAAGCATTTTTCAACGGTAAAGTCATTCTTATTTTCCCTGTTTCTCCGTTCCTTAATAATTTATTCGGGTTAGGGAATTTTGCTCTGAAAGCGATATTTCCTGTTTCATTGTCAAATTCCCCTTCGATTGTCTGAACTTCTCCTTTTTGAGGGAATATATCACCATTGGCCATCACCAATGAGACATGGTTGCTTCCCCTGTCTGCCGCATGCGTCTGATAGCTTAAATATTCCGGCTCAGAAACATTGAAATAGGTATAGATATCAGTGTTATCAGATAAAGATGTTAACAAATCTCCTTCATCAATTAAGCTTCCTAATTTCAAAGGTAGTCTGTCAATGATTCCTGAAAATGGAGCTTTAATGTCAGTGAATGACAGGTGGATCTGGGCCAGCTTTGCTTCTGCATTGGCGGCATCCAGCTTAGCTTTTGCCATTGCTTTTTCGTTTTTGGAGACAATGTTGTTGTTTGCTAATGTACTTGCGTTTTTCAGCTCAATAGTAGCCTGGGCTACTTCTGCCCGGGCTTTTAATAGCTCTGCCTGATACAATTTAGGCATAATCCGGAATAACGTCTGCCCCTGGCGTACGTACTGACCTTCGTCTACATAAATTTTTTCAAGGAAACCTTTCTCCTGTGCACGAACCTCAATGTTTTTTACAGATCTGATCTGGGCGACATATTCCTTGTCAATCACCGTATCCATCACTACCGGAGTGGTTACAGGATAAATTGCAGCTTCTTCTTTTTCTTCTTTTTTCTTGTTGCAGCCGAACAACAAAAGACCGCTTAGCGCAATACTTGCGACAACTCTTTTCATCATAATTCTAGAGTTTATATAAATCGTTAATGTTTGTTTGAAATAAAAAATAGTAATAGAGAAAATAATGCTGTGATGATTACCGGCATACACAACATAAGCTATTTCCCGCCCCAAATAAAGGGCAGAAAATATAATCGAAAAATGAATTTTAAATTCTGATAGAACGTATCAGAATGAATTTTTTTACGGTAGAAAAATCAGATAAAAAGCCATGAATAGTTGGCTTTGAACTTTTAAAGCTTTTTAAACCGAAAATATAAACCAGTGTAAAAACAGTCGCAAAAACTACAATATCCTGTAAGGTGTCTGACAGCTGGAAATCATCTTCCGTAAGTTCCAGTGAATAGACATTCCCAACATCATCCGGAGCCTGCTGTACAGAGAGCTTTTCGTAGGTTTGGTTTAAACGGTTCGCTTTTTTAGGCATATTATGAGAAACATGGTCTGAATAGTTGCCTTGTAAAGTCTTGACGTTGATCTTGCTTTCTACTATAAAAAGCAGAAATAAAGCAGTCAAAAAATATACGATATAATTTCTCATTTTGAAGTTGCAAATGTAAGCTTAGATTTGAATAGTCTTATATAGATTAACAAAATTTAACTCTCCTTTAAATAAGCTGAAATACGATGGATATTATTTTATTAGGGATTTTTTCAGATTTTTTAAACCTGATCTGAAGCCGGATACAGTATCAATTATGGAGAAAGCATCAAATTGAAAAAATAAGAATTTCCAAATATTTTATAAAAATTTAACACATATTAAATAAAATAATCGTAAATTTATACAAATTCAACACTTAATTCATGAAACACTTAATCACTTATTCTTATGAAAAAATTAGTACCATTCATTATTCTTGGCCTTGCTGCCATTTCTGTAACAGCGTGTAAACACCCGGGAAAAGAGCCAGAGGTCGTCGTCAATACTCCCACAACCACTGATGACATCGTTAAAGATATCTATACAGATAATTTCGGGGACAAAATAGAAGTATCCATTAATCATACAATGAATACAGCGACTGTGCATCTGGACGGCAAAACTTATGAGCTTACCAAAAGCGATGATCTGCCGGATTACACTGCATCTAATTCCGAATATCAATATTCAAATATCAGAGGTAACATTACCTTTTTAAAAAGAAATGTTGATATGGTTCTCTTCCATCACAAAGTTGATAAAAAAGAATCAGGGGCAACGAAAATGGCATCTTATTAACTTAAAATAATAACTATGAAAATTTTAACAACCTTTTTATTAATCTTTTTTTTGGCAGCCTGTACAAGCAAGCCTGTATCGTCAAAAGATAATGACATCACCGGGAAAACATGGAAACTTACGGAAATCAATGGGAAGCCCATACAGCTTAAGAACCCTAAAAGTGTCCCTTATTTTTCATTAAATATGGCTGACATGAGATATTCCGGGCATGGAGGGTGCAACGGAGTTGGCGGAACTTTTGAGATAAAGCAGGAAGCTATGCGCATAAAATTTAATCAGGGTATGTCTACCATGATTGCCTGTGATGATCTGGAAACAGAGCAGTTGTTTACAAAAGCTTTATTAGCTGCTGATAATTATTCAGTTAACAGCAATACTTTAACATTAAATAAGGCTAAAATGGCTCCGTTAGCAAAATTTGTTTTACAATAAATAGTGAAATAAAACACATTCATATAAAGAGGTGCCTGTATTGGATACAGGCACCTCAATTTTTCATCTTAATACACCAAATTTTCTAATTTTTGTATTTTAAAGTTTTCAGAAAAAAGCTGTATCGGCTGAATACAAGGCTTTTATAGGGATAATCAAAGAAGTCAGGTAACGATTTGGTAACGGTGCTTATTGCTTTGCTTTTCAACGTGTTTCCGTTAGCTCATCACAAATATAAAAAAAATGCAACAAATAGAGAAATTTCTTGTCAGTACGATGACAAGAAAAATTAGGTTATTCAGAAAGTCTTAAGTATGTAGTCAGTAGACTATTGTGAGAAAATGCCAAAGCATGACCATCAACCGTAACGATAAATCTACTTCTATATTGACACAAGTAGACAGTGTAATTCTGGCTTCCAAAATCTCAAATTTAATATAGGGTATGTTTGTTGGTTCTATTTCGGATAATTTTGATGAATGCATTGAGCAAAAAATATTCCACGCTGAAATCGTTATCGATAATTAGAAAGTAGTTGTCGAAACCAAAGTCTATCAGAAGACAGACACCTCAAATCTTATCTTTTGTAGACGAGCATGGCAAGGATAAAATGAAACAGCAAATCGAAAGCAATTACCGCCAGATAAAACTGGATATTGTACAGATTATCGAAAGTGAGCTGGAAAAAATTAAAAATGACCCGGATTTACAGTATTTGGTACAACAAAAATGAGAAAGGCAATGTTCAATCATAACTGTCAATCCTTAATTGATAAGTGGTTTTTTAAAGATTATGATTGATGCCAAATTGTATAATTTGATTGATAATTGGCAGTAATTCTTTTCCTCTATCCGTCAAAGTGTATTCTACTTTTGGAGGAATTTCAGGATATGATTTTTTGTGAACAATTCCCTTATCACATAAAAATTTTAGTTGACCAATCAGCATTTTTTCGCTGATGCCGACAATACAGCGTTTAAGTTCCCCATAGCGGATAGTTCGTTCATTGATTTGGAAAATAATAAGCATTGTCCATTTGCCGCCAATGATTTCAAGCGTTTTTCGTAATGGGCAGTTTTTGTCAGAAATATTTATATTCATAGTATGTGATTGATAATCAATTATTATTAACTTTTTGTAAGTACCACACCTTTAGGTAGGTACTTGTATAATAGAAAGCAAAGTTAGACATTTACAGAATGTTTATTAACTCAAAAAATTAAAATAGTATGTCAAAAAATGTAAAAATCGTTCAATCGTATTTTGATGCCGTAGCCAAAGGGGACTTTGATACCGTAGGAAGTTTATTTGCAGATGATGTAATATGGCATCAGCCAGGAAATGGAGTTCAATCTGGAACTTATAATGGAAAAGCAGAACTATTTGCTCACTTGGGGGATTTTATGAAATGGAGCAATGGCACTTTCGCCATTGACGATGTCGAATACACAGCGGATAATGGAAATCTTGTAGTTGCTTCCATTCATTTTAAAGCAGAAAAAGAAGGGAAAACACTTTCAATGAAAGGTGTGGATCTATTGAGGATTGAAGACGATAAAATAAAAGAAGTTTGGTTGTTTTCAGAAAAGATAGAAGATGAGGATGCTTTTTGGAATACGCTTTCTGAAATATAAAAAATATTAAGATATAAAAATAATATACCGATTGGTATATTATTTTTATATCTTTACACCCGATTACTTTACTTTAATATTATACGAGCAATGTCAAAGGCAGAAAGAACAAGGGAATTTATCATTCAGAAATCCGCATCCTTATTCAATACAAAAGGTTATGAAAGTACTTCTCTGTCCGATATACAGGAGTAACCAAACTAACCAAAGGGGCTATTTACGGTAATTTTTCAGATAAAAATGAGTTGGCTATTGCTTCATTTGAATACAGTTGCTCGCAAATAATCGGGCGTGTAAACGAAATAATTTCCAATTCGGCAACGGCAAAAGAAGGCTTGCTTGCTTACGCAAATTATTATGTAGAAAGATGGCAGACGGTATTCAAAATTGGTGGTTGCCCAATGCTCAATGCTTCTGTTGAAGCCGATGACTATTTGACGTTTTTAAGAGAACCTGTTCGCAGAAACGTAAGGCGATTTATTGCTTTGCTCACATCAACCATTGAAAAAGGACAAGCCAACAAAGAGTTTACTCAAAAAGCTAACGCCGAAGAATATGCAACTTTGATTTATAGTATTGTTGAAGGAAATCTTTTGTTAGCCAAAACAATGAATGATCCAAAGTATTTTCAATTGGCAGTAAACAGAATAGAGCGAATTATTGAACAAGAATTAAGAGCATAATTTTTTTTAACCAATAATATACCGATTGGTATAATTTATAAACAAAGAATGAGAGAAGTATTTATAGTATCAGCAAAAAGGACACCGATAGGTAGTTTGTTGGGTAGTTTGTCAGTTTTTTCGGCGACACAATTAGGAGCTATTGCCATTCAAAACGCATACGAAAGCATTTTGCTAAATCCAGAATGGATTGACAGCGTGTATATGGGCAATGTATTAAGTGCAGGTGTTGGTCAATCTCCGGCAAGGCAAGCAGCTATTTTTTCGAAAATACCTGATGACAAAGATGCCACAACTATCAACAAAGTCTGCGCTTCTGGGTTGAAAGCGACAACTTCTGGGGCACAACAAATTCAAACAGGTATGGATGAAATTGTAGTTACAGGCGGTATGGAAAGTATGAGCAATGTTCCTCATTATGCCTACTTACGCAACGGTACAAAGCTTGGCGACTTAAAACTTACAGACGGAATGACAAAAGACGGTTTGTGGGATGTGTATAATGATATCCATATGGGAAGTGCGGCCGAATTAGGTGTTGAGAAATTCAGCCTCACAAGAAACCAGTTGGACGATTATGCTTTGCAGTCGTACCAAAGAGTACAGCAAGCAACCGAGCAGGGCAAATTCAAGGCAGAGATTGCACCCGTTGAGCTTCTAAGAAAAAACGAGAGCGTTGTAATAGACAAAGACGAAGATATTTTCAAACTCATTCCCGAAAAAGTATCCACCCTAAAACCTGCATTTGAAACCAGCGGAAATTTAACCGCAGCCAATTCAAGCAATCTAAATGACGGTGCCGCAGCATTGATATTAGCATCGGCAGAAGCCGTAAAAAAATACAATCTTAAACCATTGGCGAAAATCGTTTCTTATGCTGATGCCGCACAAGCACCCGAATGGTTTACTACTTCGCCAAGCATTGCCATTACAAAAGCATTAACACAAGCAAAGTTGTCTATCTCCGATATTGATTTTTTTGAAATCAACGAAGCCTATGCTTCCGTTGTACCTTCTAATCAAAAATTACTGGGCTTTGACATTAACAAAGTAAATGTTTACGGTGGTGCCGTTGCATTAGGACACCCCATTGGTGCAAGCGGTGCAAGAATTATTGTAACACTCTTAAATGTATTGCAACAAGAAAAAGGAAAATATGGTGTGGCAAGCATTTGTAATGGTGGCGGTGGTGCTTCGGCTATTGTAGTTGAAAATCTGAATTAAAATACAAATCATAAAAGTTATGAGTACAATAGAAAGAAAAAGAACTTACGAGTGGGCTGATCCACAGCAGATTGCCGAAATGTCAAAATCAATGTCCGGCATCGAATTATTAGGTGGTATTATGGACGGAAGTTTGCCACAACCACCATTTGCAGCTACTTTGGATATTCACCCCCTTCATCTTGAAAAAGGGATTGTAAGGTTTGAATTGATGCCACAGGAATTTCATTTTAATCCTATTGGTAGTGTTCACGGTGGTGTAATTACAACAGTTTTAGACACCGTAATGGGTTGTGCCTTGCATTCTGTTTTAGAACAGGGATTTGCATATACAACATTGGAGTTGAAAATCAATTTTATAAAAGCGGTTACACTAAAAAGTGGAAGATTGATTGGCGAAGGTCGGGTAATTCATGTAGGCAAAACGACAGCGTTATTAGAAGCCGATCTGAAAAATGAAGCCGGACTTCTTTATGCTCATGGCACTTCAACTTGTATGCTTCTAAATCTTAATACAAACAAAAAATAAAATCAATTATACTATGAACAGTTTATTAGAATTTACTATTGAGGCTCACGGCGGGCTTGAAAATTGGGAAAAATTTAAAAGTGTTTCCGCTCACTTAGAAGTGGATGGCTTAACCTGGATAAAAAAACAACAGCCGGGCATAATCAAAGACACAAATGTATTCGTTGATACCCAAAAACAATTTGTTTCTTTTAGGCCAACTTATGCAGATTGGCACACATCATTTGTTGAGAACCACGTATCAATTTTATCAGAGAGTGATAATGTTATTGAAGAGCTTTCAAATCCAAGATTGTCTTTTTCAGACCATAAAAGAGAAACACCTTGGACACGTTTGCAGACGTTTTACTTTGCCAGTTATGCAATATGGATTTATTTCAATGCCCCATTTTGTTTTGCAAACCCCGATTATGATGTAACTGAAATTGAACCTTGGGAAGAAAATGGAGAAACATTCCGAAGATTGCAGGTTGTGTTTCCCGATACCGTCGCAACACACAGCCGCATTCAGACTTTCTACATTGACAAAGCAGGGTTAATCCGCAGACACGATTATACTGTGGAAATTTCTGAAAATGTTGCAAGTGCTCATTATCTCTACAATTACACGGAAGTACAAGGTATAAAATTCCCAACAAAAAGACAGGTGTTTATTCGTAATCAGGATAATACAACTGTTCAGCCAGAACCTGTTTTAGTATTAATAAATCTAAGTGAAATCAATCTCAAATAATTGATATAATGAACATCTAAAAGGTAACAATCAGAAGTAACAGCAAAGTATTATGGCATCACACGAGAAAAGAAACAATTAAAACAATAATAAAATGAACACAAAACACAACACCGTTCTTATTTCGGGCGGAACAGCAGGAATAGGATTAGAAATTGCAAAATTGTTTTCAGCAAACGGAAACAAAGTAATCATTACAGGCAGAACAAAAGAGCGTTTAGAAAAAGCATTACAATTATTGCCTAACGCAACAGGCATTCAATGCGATATTACAAATGAAGAAGAAACAAATGCTTTGGTTGAAAAAGTTAAATCAGAACACAAAGAATTAAATGTGCTGATTAACAACGCAGGTGCTGCACACGTTTACAATCTTGCAGCCGAAAATGTAAACGCTGTGGAAAAAGCACAAGAGGAAATGCTTACCAATTATTTTTCAATTATCCGACTGAATGAGAAATTGTTGCCACTGCTCAAACAACAAAAAGAAGCAGCAATCGTAAATGTTTCATCAGTTGTTGCATTTGTACCGGGTAGTTTAGCAACATATTCGGCAAGCAAAGCAGCTTTGCACTCTTACACACAATCACTGCGTATTGCATTAAATAAAGAAGTTTCTTCTTCCGTAAAAGTGTTTGAACTAATGCCACCTTTGGTGGACACCGAATTTTCTGCACCGATTGGCGGGCACAATGGTATTCCTGCATCAGAAGTAGCAACACAATTCATCAATGGATTTGAAAATGACGATTTGGAAATCCGTGTCGGACAAACCGAAGACATTTATCGTTTGCATTTAGCAAATCCTTCTGAAGCGTTAAAAGTAATGAATGGATTACGTGAGCAACTTAAATAAATATCAAACATATGACTGCAATATCAAGTACAGCAATAACTCAATTTGCTGAGTTATCAAGTAACAAAATAGCATTTCGATCATTTGGTACAGGTACACCATTATTATTCGCAAATCGTTTCAGAGGGGTATTAGATACTTGGGATCCCCTATTCCTTGACCAGTTAGCAAAAGAAAATCAAGTTGTTTTATTTGATTATCCCGGAATAGGGCATTCTGAAGGTTCTTACCCAACGGATATGAAAGAACTTTCATCAGTAGCCATTCAGTTGGCAGATCATTTGAAAATTGATAAATTCAATATATTAGGCTGGTCTTTGGGTGGTTTAATAGCACAATATGTAATGTTCTATTATCCTGAAAGAGTTCTAAAGACAGTCATTTTAGGCAGTAATCCACCGGGAGAAAACAAAGTCCCTTTTGACCCTGAATTTTTTAAAAGAGCATTAAAACCTGTAAATGATTTAGAAGATGAAATAGTGTTGTTCTTTGAGCCACAATCTGAAAAAAGCAGAGTAGCAGCTACAGCTTCACACAACAGAATTACAAAGCGATTAGATGTTAGTAAAATTCCTGCAACTCAAGAATTGATGCAGAAAATGTTAGCATCAGCTCAGGGAGTAAAAGAAGATAAAGAAAATTTCAGAGGTGCATACCAAATGTTAAAGCAACCTGTTTTAGCAATTCAGGGCGACCACGATATTTCTTTTGCTGTTGAAAATTGGTTTCCACTTTTAAGAGATGCACCAACATTACAACTGATTATACTTCCCGAATCTGGGCATGGTCCACATCATCAATACCCCGTTCTGGTTTCTAATTACATTAATAACTTCTTGAAATTTGAAACATAATAAACATAAAATCTAATAAAGATGCACTTGATAAATTTTGCCAAAATCTTTGTCAAGTGAATTTTTATAATTGTTGAAAATATAAATAATAAAAAGGTATGAAACGAGTAGTTATCATAGGGTTTGGAGCGTTAACACCGATCGGAAATAATGTAAATGATTTTTGGAGTTCGCTGAAAAACGGTGTAAGCGGTGCTGCACCGCATCACAAAATTTGACACCACAAAATTTAAAACAAAATTTGGTTGCGAACCCAAAAATTTTGACCCATTAAATTACATTGAAAAAGCAGAAGCAAGAAAGTACGATTTGTATACACAATATGCCTTAATTGCTACTGATGAAGCTATAAAAAACGCTAATATTGATTTTGAAAAATTAAACCGAAATCGTATTGGGGTTATTTGGGATTCGGGTAATGGAGGTATTAGTACATTTCAACAGCAAGTAACTGAGTTTGTGAAAGGTGATGAAACCCCAAGGTTTAACCCTTTCTTTATACCCAAAATGATTGTAGATATTGCTTCGGGAGTAATTTCAATCAAACACGGTTTAAGAGGGATAAATTTTACCACAGTTTCGGCTTGTGCCACTTCAAATACTGCAATTATTGATGCGTTCAATTACATCCGTTGGGGTAAAGCAGATATGATGATTACCGGTGAGCGACCATTAAAAAAGCAAAAGAAATGAAACAGATTGGAAATTCAAACGAGGATAACTCGGCACATAATCGCAACCTTTCCGTTTTTCTTCGGGGCATTCTTTTTAAGGTAGAACAATACCTTAAACGTTGATTTTTTTATCGTTCCCATACTCACAATTCTTAATGATAAAATTAAACGTGAGCTCCTGAACAATATGAAAAACTATGCAAAAAGCTGAAATACAGATGAATAAAAATTTTCGTTTCGGTCTTTAAAAGTAATGAAATAGTAACCTTACTTTTGCCAAACCTCCCTTTTTTACTGCATTTCACCTCATTACCAAAAAATCATAAAACGGCTGTAAAGCCTTTATTTACAACCGTTTTACATGTTTTTAATCTTTGATGTATATTTACTGAAAATTTATTTTAAATATTTCTGTTTTTAAGCTGAGGGAATTTTTATTTTTTCATTGTCTTACAATGTTTAATTGATTGCAGTAGCAACAAGAGAATTTTCAGCCCAGCCGCCGCCTAAACCTTTAAGATAGGCTCCGGCAACATTTCCCCCTACAGCAGTACCACCAGCAATATATCGATATGTTTTATTTCCGTTGGAGCTATTATTAATATATACTGAACCGGTCTTGACATCAAGCCTAAGCTGACCTTGCGTATATGGACCACTTACCTGAAAACTCATTAACGTCGGCATATTATTAACATCTGCGGATTGCACACCCACTTGCCCTGTTGCTGTTAAATTCTGCTCTGAAAATGTACTTCTTACAAACATCCAGTCATTTGCCGTTAAATTTGCCCCTTGCGGATAAATTAGCTGGCTAATGGTAACCAGCCACTTTCCCGGTGGTAAAGTAATAGATGCACCGGTATATCTATATTCTGAAATAACGGCAAAAGGAAAATCATATCCTCCTGTAGTGGCACCTCTTATTACCTGGGCTCTTGGCTGTTTCCAGATACCGGTTCCATCTGCCGTTGAAGTAAGCACATAGCCATCTCCCTGAGTTCCATCCTGGATCCTTACAGCACCGGCAGAAGCAGAACGAACATCAAGTTTCTTGTCCGGAGAAGCAGTACCAATACCTACTCTATTATTAGCGGCATCTACTGAAAAAGTACTTCCGTCTACAGAAAATCCGTTAACAGCATCAGAATTAAAGGTTAATGTATTTTTTCCCTGGGTAACAATACGATTTCCTATAAGGCTTCCGTTGGTATTATAAATATTATTATCACTTATGGGTCCTGAGTTTACCTTTACCCAAACATTGCCGTCAAAATAGTAATATCCTGTCGTGTTGATATTAACTGCTGTTCCGGCTGCCGTTCCGGTAGCAATGTTATTAACATAAACCAGTGTAGAAGTAGTAACTCCTGTCATGGATTGTGCTCTCTGCCGGTCTACTCTTGGGACCAATAAACCCTCTGCAGTCCTGGCGGTTCCTGTTGCGTTCTTTGCGACCACATCAAGCGTTGCCTGAGGATCCGGCGTATTAACTCCCACTTGTGCCAGGGCTAGCGTGCCTGCCAAAAGGAACAAGCATGTAAAAATTCTGTTTTCCATTTTTCTTAGTGTGTTATTAAATTTCAATTGAATCTGAACTTTATTTTCCAGAATACCTATTCAATAAAATCTGGTCACAAAAGTAGAACCAATATCTATAAAATGAGATACTGCAATTACACTTCAACAAAATAAATAACTGATTTTAAGCAATATAAAACACACAATACAGTATAAATGAAGTAGAAAATATTTATAAAATATAGTTGCTATTTGTGGAGTTATTCTTCAGTTTAATGATTGAAAATTTCTAAGAATACTTTTATTTTTAGCGCTTTATTCAAGTAAGCACTCTGAAACTCAACGAAAGAACTATTATATCATTAAAAATAAATATTTTTCAGTAAATCTACAGATGATATTTATTTAATAATTAATTTTATATATAATCTAAAATAATTATCAATATAAAAACAATAAAATTAAATACAAACTATTGTAATATAATCATTTATGAAACAATTTATATTAAGAATAAATATATAATAACAGGGTTAATACACCATAGTTAAATAGTAGTGATGTTATAAATTAATTTTGCACCTTAAAAACAAAATGTATGTTCCCAAATTCATGTTTCAAAAAAGCATTCTATAGCCTATTTTTATTATTTTTCATTCAATATCCGGCACAAAATTATAGCATAAAAGAGCTTGACAGTCTTACAGAAAAATTAAGGCTGCAGGGTAATATGCAGTCGAGCATTCAATTAAACCAAAACGCTATACAATTATTTGAAAAGAAAAATAATGTAAATGGCTTAACAGCCGCATATATCAATATGGGTGGTCTTTTATGGTCTCTTCACCGGTATAAGGAAAGTCTGGAATATCTTCAAAAAGCAGAAGAAAAACTAAGAAAGATTAAAAATTACGTTCTGTGTGCAAAAATGTACGGGGAATATAGCAGAAACTATGCTTCTCTGGGACTTATACAGCAATCCAACAGCAGTCTGGACTCCTCAATTTATTTTGCCAAGCAAATTACCGACAAAAAGCAGAGAGAGCAGCTCTTATATTTTTATTATACCTGGAAGCTGGCCAATTTTGAAGAGCTGCACCGTGTAGATTCTATTAATGCCATACAACAGAAGCGTTTGGAGCTGTCAGCTCAGCCGCTTACTTTCGTACATATTGCAGAAAAACATTTGAAAGCCAAAGAGCTGGATTCTACAGAGCACTACCTCAATAAGGCTTTAAAGATTTCTGAAGATTACAGCCTTTATCAAAAATCAATGACTTTATTTGCTTTTGGAAAACTGTACACTGAAAGGCAGAATTATGAAAAAGCTCTGGACTATTACTTTCAGTCTCTCGCTATTTCCACAAGGCTTCACCGTAAAGTAGATATTAAAAACGCATATAAAGCAATTTCAGATACCTATAAATTTCTTAATGATACAAGCAAAAAAAATGAATTCCTGGAAAGATATTCT
Organism: Chryseobacterium populi; assembly: GCF_000282115.1. Classification (GTDB taxonomy): domain Bacteria; phylum Bacteroidota; class Bacteroidia; order Flavobacteriales; family Weeksellaceae; genus Chryseobacterium; species Chryseobacterium populi. Next base: position 11,208 of record NZ_AKJY01000068.1, on the reverse strand, counting down.
GATCTTAAAGACAGCATTAATGATTCTGAAAGGGAAGCAATGCAAATTCCTGTAGATAAAATTATAAACGAAGAAACTCAGAAAGAAAGAAAAGAACGGGTAAAATTTTACGCATTAATCTCCATTATTGCTGTCACTTCCCTATTCCTGTTGATTTTTTTAACCAAAAAATATTTAAAAAATCAAAGGCAGAAAGATGAAATTATCATTGAAACAATGCATGAAACCGATGAGCTGAAAAGCAAGCTCAACACAGCTTTTGAGGAATTATCTAAGCTTGCAATGACCAATGATCCTTTTTTCCTTACCCGTTTTAAAGAAGTTTATCCTGATTTTTATGAAACCCTTGTTACAAAGTATCCTCACCTTACCGCAAATGACATCAGATTCAGTGCTTTTCTAAGGCTGAACCTTTCTACCAAAACCATTGCTCAATACAAGAACATTTCTATCCGGACTATTGAATCCAGAAAATACCGGTTAAGAAAGAAATTAGAGCTTGCTTCGGATGTAGATCTGAATAAATGGATGATGGAATTGTAGAATCTACCCTTAAAATTTCATGTATTCTTGTTTTTCAAAATCAGAATCAGTGGATCATTTTAATTAAAAATCTATTGATTATAATACCATATACTTCATTAACACTTCATTAAAAAATACAAAATACTATGATACAACACGTTAAACAAATTAAGTAAAATTGCAGTAGTGAATTTTTCAATTATCGGCTTTATCTTTGAAACATATTCTAAAGGTTAGTTTAAAAACACAAATTTGTTCCCGAATAAGGATTTGGTTAGTGAGCGTAGAATAATTAATACGCTCACTCTTTTTTTCTAACTAAGATAAAAAATACAATAAGTGTTTATTTGAAGTGTAGATAATATCTACGAAATTATTCAGTGAAGTGGAAGCAGGAATGCAAATATGTTGATACCAGAGACTCATCCCGTTCTGTATTAACTATTTGCATCCTCTTTTTTTTACCAGGAACATAACGGATTTTATCTGAACCTGCTTAAAGAAACTTCTTCATGCAACGGGATATTATTTTCTATGAAATCATATAAACTCTTTGAGAAATAACATCCATTTAAAATTCCTCTTGCTCCCAGGCCATTAAAAACGTATAAGTTTTTATTTTCAGGATGCACTCCAATAATGGGTCTTCTGTCTTTTACGGTAGGTCTAAAGCCAAAATTCACTTCACTTATCTCAAAGTCATAGGGATAAACTTCTGATAAGCCATTTACCAGCTGCTCAACGGCTGACTCATCAATATGATGATGCAATTGTTCTCTGTCATAGGTTCCACCATAAAAGTACAGGTCATTATGGGTTGGGAACAGAAAATGTTTCTTTTTAATCGTGAGATTCTGAGGAATAGCTTCTGAAAGTCTCACCTTAATATGATGACCTTTATTCGGATTCACAGGAATATCAGAGAAATACGGATTTTCTTTTACTCCCATTCCCTCACAGAAAATGATATTTTTAAACGAAACATCACTATAAACAGACTCTGAAACATTTAATTTATGATAATCGAACTTCTCCTTAATAAGTTGTTTATTTTCTTCAAAAAAAAGAAAAAAATCATTGAAAAACCCATTGACGTCAAGCCTTGCCGATTGGTTTACCTTTCCTGTATTAAAAGGATTATTTACAACATCCACACGTTCAAATTCTTTATTCAAAAATTGGGACAATTCATTATTGTCAGATTTCTTCAACCATAACTTCTGCTCGTTCTCATCATGGAAAACCCTATGAATCGGGGCCTGAACCAGGTAATTTTTACCGGTATAAGATTCTATTTCCTGAAGGGTACTTTTCAGAAAATCAATCTGCTGCTGGGCAAGCCAGAATGTGGTGAATTTTTTGAGGACTACAGGATTAATAATTCCTGCCGAAACCTGTGAAGCGCTTTTACGGCTTTCGGAATAAATCACAAAGGATTTATTATTTCTGATCAACTGGTGAGCAAAAAAGAGTGCCGCATATCCGTCTCCAACAATAATATAGTCTACATTTTTCATAATAAAAAAACCTGAGTAAAAATACTCAGGTTTTCTATAATTATCAAGTGAAATCTAGTAATTCCACATATCATTTTCCATGTCAAGAATCTGTGATTTGATTCTGTCACTTTCTTCGATCTGCTCATCGGCATTTCTTGGAATATAGTCTTTAATAGTACCATTTCCTAAGCCTGTTGAAGATTTAAAGATCACAGAAGAGAATCTTCTTGCATTGATAAGGTCATCAAAAGATAAGTCAGCCGCCGAATTTTTTCTGTTATAAACAAAATTGTTAGCTAAAACATCTCTTGCATTAGGGTAGAATACCCAGAACAGATCAATCAGATCATTAGCTCCATCCAAAGGTTTTCCATCAGGGCCTAATCTGCCAATCATTTGTGGATCTGGTCCCATCGCAGCAATTCCTAATGGTCTGTATTTCATCTGACCATCTCTTTTATCTATGAACCACATACCGAATATTTTCAAAACTCTAACTTTATCTGTTGTCGTTTCATAAACGTCTGTAAGTTCTTTTTTCTCTTGCTCAGTAAGCTGACGGCCACTGTTTAGGATGTTTACCGCTTCATCGTCAACACGAACGCTCACCAATCTGTCTTTGATTTGCTGAGGAGTAAGTCTTGTAACGAAGTTTTCATCATCGTAAACTTCTTTAATATCACCGTTCAGAGCACCGTCCAATAATAATTTATAGAGAGATTTTGTTTCTGTAGCTAATAAGCCATCCGGATTGTTGTAGTAGAAAGGTTGATTGATTTTATCGTTCATATCAATAACTTCCCAGATATACATACTTTTCAAGATGTCCTTATCCTCAACAAATCCGTATTCCAAAGGTTTTACAGTTTTATCGACAACAGTATCTCCTACTTTAATTTTGTTCTCAGCTCTCATTTTTCTGAACTCTTCCGGAGAAGAAGCGTTCAGGATAGTCTGGGAAAAAGCAAATCCCGAAACTAATACTAAAAAACTGCTAATATATTTTTTCATAATTCTCTATTAATTTTATTGGATATTAATTAATACCGGTGAAATATTTGGAATTTTCATGTCTCCTAATCCGTTAGCGGTTGCTTTTATTTCAAAGATATATACACCATCTCCAGCTCTTAAGTTTTTGAACAATCCTGCTGCATTTTGTAATGAATTCCCTTGAATAAGCATAGATGCTCTACCAGGAACTCTTACCATAAACGATGTCACATTGAACGATACAGGGAAATCAAAGTCTGGAATTACAGCCTGAAGATTTTGATTTTCAACCGATGTTGCCGGTAGAGTTAAAGAAACTTTTCCTCTGATCTGTCCTTGTGGTGGAGGTACATTTTTAATTCTGTACTCAAATATCTGCGATACAGATTTTCCGTAAGGGTCAATTCCTGACAATGTAAGTTTAAGAACATTTCCTGCTCCCGGTCTTACATTCCATTTACCAGGTCCGGTACTCTTCACCGAAGCACCCGGAGCGGATAATGATAATCTTGAGTTATCAGCACCTAATATAGAACCTGAAACAGGGTTTTCAAGATTTCTATACATTACATTCATTTTATCGGCAGAAAGTAATAATCCTTTTTCAAGTTTTACTTCTCTTGGACCTGCGATTACGTTATAAGTATGTGTCCAAGGGAAACTCTGAGGTTTACCGCTTGCATCTGTTAAAGTAACTGTACCGCTTAATGTATGCTCTCCGATACCTGATCCTGTAATAGGGATGATCCCTTTTCCGTTTTCTACTTTGCTAACTCCTGTAATAGCGATCTTATTGCTTGTAGAATAAGTTCCCAACATTACTTTAACTTCTGCCTGTTTACCTGCCTGGATATCAACCGGCCCGGAAACGATAGGCTCATAGCTTGAGAATTTAATGCTTGCATCTACTTTTTCCTGTAGTAATAATGCTAATGCATCAGACTGAACGTTTCTGGCATCATTCTGGATAATCTCTAAATTTGAGATTGCCGCAATTAATGGCTGATGATAGAATTTGTTCTGGAACCATGTTTTCTCATTAGGAGATTTACCTTTAGGATATTCAGCAATAAGAGATTTATTAGCTCTTTCAACCAAGTCTTTCAATTGGGCGTTGTTTCCAAAAGTAGTATTGATATAATTTCTTACATCATCTATTTTTGATTTTAATTCCATCGCTTTTTTAGAAGGAGAATTTTCATCTCCATCATTGAAGAAATACTGTGTAGTAGCTTCATTGTTGTTAAGTGCAGCAAAATTTTCACTTACATCAAGTTCTTTTTTGGTTTCAGGATCTCTATCACGAAATTCTGATTCCGTATTCAGTGTATTTTTAATACCCTGAGCAGCATTCACCAACGCATCGATTTTCGTTTTTAAAACTTTGTACTGTTCCCAAGGCTCTGCATAGGTATCCGGTACCTGCTGAGCTTTAGCTTCTAAAGTTTTTTCGAAAATTTTCTCGTTCTTTCTTTCTGTTAAAGTTCTTGTCTCGTTAAGTGCTTTTGTAGAATCATAATATGATCTGATGATTTCCGCATCAATATTTAGGGCCATCATAGCGATGAACACCAGATACATTAGGTTGATCATCTTCTGACGTGGAGTCTGTTTTCCTTGTGCCATTCTTTTTTCTTTTGTTTTGGATTAAAAATTAAATTTTAGAAATGGTTTGGAAATTAAGACTTCATAGCAGTTAACATACCACCATATACTCTATTTAAGCTATTTAAATTAGTTGTTAAACCTTGTAGTTCCTGATTGAATTTTTCAGATTGTTCAGCAGATTTTTGCATATCTGCAACATATTTGTTAGCAAATTCCGACTGTCTTTTTCCACTCTCCAACTGCATTGTATATAAAGCATTCATGCTTTCCATATGCTCAGCAGCTTTGTTTAACTGATCATTATATTTATGAGTAGAAGCAGAAACATCAACAGTCTGGTTGATTTGATCTACTGAAGTTGAAAATTTATCAATTCCTGTTCTTAATCTTTCGAATAATTGAACATCTAATTTTGCATCCTGAAGCATCTTATCCAATTTAGTTGAAAGAGAATTTTCCAATTCTGCAAACTGAGCTGCATTATTTCTTGAAGACACATTAGAGTGTAATGGGTTAGGGTTAGCATGTTTATCTAACAATTCAGGATAAACATTTTCCCAGGCATAAGATTCTTCAGATTTCGGAGGGTCAAAGGCAAAAATAATGAAGATAATAGCTTCAGTGATAAGCCCTACTGTAAGCGCTACGTTACCACTGATAGGCCCGATGTTAATGTGAGTAATTTTAAGCCAAGCTCCAAGAATTACAATTGCAGCACCGAACGAATAGAAGAAATTCATCCAAGCATCTTTAGTCTTAAACATATAAGTAGTTTTTTTTAATGATTAAATTGTTATTGAAAAATAATTGTATGGTTGATTATTTGTTTCTGTTAACTCTTTTTGCTTTAACAGCAGCCTCAGGAATATCCTGTACTGTTCTAAATCCAATGTAACTTCTGGCAGAATCTTTTCTTTCCCAATCTCTCGCACCAGTCATAAGCATAGCACCTATGTCTTTCCAAGATCCACCTCTTACTGATCTCTTTGTATCTTTTTTATCTTTCGTAGAAGGATTTAATGTAGAAGAGAACCCGTAAGAAGAATTGTTATATGCAGATTCTGTCCATTCAGAAACGTTTCCAGCCATATCAAATAACCCATATCCATTTTTACTAAATTTCTTTACCGGAGCTGTATATGTATAAGTACCTTTTTTATCATCTTCCATGTAGTTACCTCTCTTTGGCTTAAAGTTGGCCAGATAGCAACCTCTGTCATCCATTAAATATGGCCCCCCCCAAGGATAAGTCGCATTTTGCATGCCACCTCTCGCTGCATATTCCCACTCAATTTCTGTAGGAAGACGGAATTGTAATGGTCTTTGTTTTCTTCTTTTCAAGCTTTCATTATAATCTGTTTTCAGTTTAGATCTGAAATTACAGTATGCTCTTGCCTGATCCCAGGTTACCCCAACAACAGGATAATCCTTGTAGGCTTTGTGCCAGAAATACTGTTCAAATAATGGCTCGTTATAAGCGAAGTGGAAATCTTTTACCCAGACTGTAGTATCCGGATAGATGGCAATGCTTTCACTCTTAAGGTAGTTTACTCCTCTTTCGTTGTCAGCCAATGCTGCATCCATATCTCCCCACTGATAATTGTATTTTAACTTACTAACATCAAGAATTCTTTCGTTACCGATTCTTGAAGAAGCCGGTAAATATAAAGATTCAAGAACTTCCGCATATTCTACATCCGGATATTTAGAAGTATTCCAGTGTAATGGGATTTTCCAGTCTAATCTTTTATTTACGTCATAACCTCCGTCTTCTCTACCTCCTTGTCCCTCTAAATATTCTTGATACGGTGTTAAATTTTCCTCTTTTTTAGCAAGGTATGCATAATCACCTATTGTAGCACCTCTGCCTCCACCTTCGCCACCTTCTCCGGCAGCTTCAGCAAGCAGAGTTCTGGCAATAGAATCTCTTACATAATTAATGAATACCCTGTACTCTGCATTAGTAGTTTCTGCCTCATCCATAAAGAAAGATGAAACGGTTACTGTTTTCAATGATGCTTTCTCAGGAGTATTAGTGATATCCTGATCAGCTAAACCTGCAATGAATGATCCTGCAGGAATTGCAACCATACCGTATGGTCTTTCCGCAACAAATGATTTCGTTTTTTCTCTAGGTATCAATTCTCCTTTTGTTCCTGGCTTCCCTACAGAAGAAGATCCACCACCTGAACAAGATACCGACGCTACCGACGCAGACAATAATAAAAGAAATATCCTTTTCATGTTAATTTTTATAATTAAGCCGTAAATATATAATTTTTTTAAGAAACTTTTAAGATTTTTTTTGAAATAACGAAAGAAATCTAAATTTATTTTATTTACAAGTATTTTTTTATTCTATTCTAACGAAACCCATTTATTTTATGAGCAAATATTTCTATTCTACCGTAACAGATTTTGCCAAATTTCTCGGCTGGTCTACATTGGCACCTCTATATACAGCAATATAGTAAGCTAAGAGCTGTAATGGGACTGATGCTACGATAGGTGAGAAGCATTCTGAGGTCTCAGGAATTTCAATTACATAGTCTGCCATTGCACTTACCTGGGTATCTCCTTTATTGACTACTGCAATAATTTTTCCTTTTCTGGCCTTTATCTCCTGAACATTACTCACGATTTTATCATAATGACCTTTTTTAGGGGCGATGATTACAATCGGCATATTTTCATCAATTAAGGCGATCGGACCATGCTTCATTTCTGCAGCAGGATATCCTTCAGCATGAATGTAAGAGATTTCCTTCAGTTTTAATGCTCCTTCGAGTGCAGCCGGATAGTTATATCCCCTTCCTAAATACAGGAAGTTGGTCGCGCTTATAAAATCTTTAGCAATATTCTGGGTCAATTCATGGGTCGTATTTAATACTTCTTCGATTTTCTTAGGAATAGCATCCAATTCTGAAATCAACCTCATGAATTCTGCATTTCCTAAATTACCATTATGATTTCCAAGTTTAAGTGCAATTAAAGAAAGAATAGTAAGCTGTGCAGTAAATGCTTTTGTAGAAGCAACCCCGATTTCAGGACCAGCGTGAGTATATGAGCCTGCATCTGTAATTCTTGCAATAGATGAATCTACCACGTTACAGATTCCGTAAATAAATGCTCCTTTTTCTTTTGCTAATTTTAATGCAGCCATGGTATCAGCTGTTTCGCCGGATTGAGAAATCGCAATCACTACATCTTTGTCGGTAATAATCGGGTTTCTGTATCTGAATTCTGAAGCATATTCTACTTCAACAGGAATTCTCGCGTATTCTTCAATAAGATATTCACCGATAAGACCTGCATGCCAAGAAGTACCGCAAGCAATAATGATGATTCTGTTGGCATTTTTAAATTTCTCTACATGATCCCAGATTCCGGCCATTTTAATTACGCCTTCATCTACAATCAGTCTTCCTCTCATGGTATCATGAACAGATTTCGGCTGTTCAAAAATTTCTTTAAGCATGAAATGTTCATACCCTCCCTTTTCTATCTGCTCAAGGCTTAATTTCAGTTCCTGGATTTCTGCTTCTATTTTAGAATTGTCATTGATCGTTCTGATATCAACTCCTTTTTCCAAAGAAATAGTTGCCATATGCCCTTCTTCAAGATAGATCGCTTCTTTTGTAAATTCTACGAAAGGAGAAGCATCAGAGGCAATAAAGTATTCTTTTTCACCAATTCCGATTGCCAAAGGAGAACCTAATCTTCCCACCACTAAAACTCCCGGATAATCTTCATGCATTACCGTAATTGCATAAGCGCCATACACTTCATTAAGTGCATATCGTACTGCTGTCGGGAATTCCGTTTCAGGGTTTATATCCATAAAATACTGAATCAGATTGACCAGCACTTCAGTATCGGTTTCAGATTTAAAAGTAAATCCTTTTTCTTTAAGCATTGTTTTAATGGTATCATAATTTTCGATAATACCATTGTGAATAATGGCAATTTTACCATTATTGGATAAATGCGGGTGAGAGTTTCTGTCACTGGGAACCCCGTGGGTTGCCCAACGTGTATGCCCCATTCCTGTTTTTGCAATACCTTTCAGCTGCTCAGAAATGTCCACAAGATCGTCAACTTTCCCTTTTGTTTTTTCTACGCTAAGTTTGTCATTTACATTTTCCAGAACTATTCCGGCACTGTCATAACCTCTATATTCCAGTCTTCTAAGACCATTAATTACAATATTATAGGCATCTTGAAAGCCTGTATATCCTACTATTCCGCACATATTTTATGAAGTGTTTGTTTAAATTTTTTATTTTGTTCCATAAGTAACTATTAACTTAGCCTTATTGGCGTTTGTTGCCTCAGTATCAGATCCTACAAAGACAGCCCGAGCTCTGTTATAAGCTCTGGAAGTATATTTTGCTCCTGCTAAACCAGTATTATCTGAAGTAGCCAGGAAACTTCCCATATCAATTCTGAAATATAAAGTAGCTCTTTTAGTAGCGTCATAATCTGCTTTTTCTACAAGATCTTTTACAGATTTTGTGACAACAAAGTCATAGTGTGCCGGAGTTTTATCTAAATCATAAGACTTATAGATTGTATATCCTGTGAGACCTGAAAAATTAATCAGATCATCAGTGAATTTAGTTACTGTTGAAGGTTGACCAGCAGAATTAAGCTTGGTAGGATCTTTATATTTCTGTAAGAAAGTAAACGCAGTTGGGTTTGTATATTTAGTATCCCATGAATTTTTATCTGTATATATTCTGATTTTAGCACTAATGATTGCTGCTTTTTTATCATTATACAATTTCTTAAGCTTATCTATCTCCGTTGAAGGAATTTTAATCCCGATTGAAGGGCCACCCATTCCCTGGGTATATAATTTTTTATCTCCTATTACCTGATTCCCTGTAGCTCCGGTAGACAATGCCGATCCGGCTCTGTCATACTCATACTGTCCAATATGGGTATTTCCTGCACCTAAAGCAAATGTGTAGGTGGCTTGTGGCCTTGTAGTAGTTCCATTGTCTGTCTTATCATACTTATAATACATAATTAATTCCATATCATTCGGAGAAAACTGGAACAAATAACCGTCATCTTCCGTTACAGAAATTCTAAGACCTTTGAAATGTCTGATAAAGTTGGCTGCATCCTGAAGCTCAGGTTTCCCTTTTTTATCAATAATTTTCTGCTGGAATACATTTTTATTCAGCTGTATTCTGAAATTGGGCGTAGTGGAAGTAGCAAACAGTGATGAATTATCAGAATCTTTAGTAATGGTAACAACACTTACATTTCCATTCAGTTCTTTTGAACCCAGTACAGTGGCATCGTAAGCAAAAGTTGCATTGGATTTAACAGAATCTGTTGCTCCTCTTAAGAATTCGGTTACTTCATTAACGTTGATATGCAAAGTTTTTTTAGCCTTACCATATTTATTAATGGGATATGTTTTCACTTCTTTTTTAGCCGCTACATTTCCATCCGGATAAACATAGTTTTCATCAGTGGTTGTCGTTAATGAATCTGTTGCATAAGTTGGCTTCATCACTAGAACTACAGAGTCAACTACCGCATTGGTCCCAAAATCAGGATTATAGCTGGTCAATCTCAACTGGGTAATATAAGATGCTCTCTGCATTCCGAACTGATTTTCCTTGAAAGCCCCCAAAACTGCAGCCCCTAATTGGGTGGCATCACTTTTAATAGTATCATTATTGAGAATATTATAGGCAATAACATCATAAGGTGTTTCATTACCCTGAGCTGCATCTCCTAAAAATAACTGCTCTCCTAAAGAATCCGGATCCGGTTCACAATTATAAAGCAATGCACTTCCAAAAATCGCCAGAGAAAGAATGGCGAAAGCTCTTTTAATAGTATGAGTCATTAAAATGTGTGTTTTATTTTAATAAAGTTTGTTTATAGAATCTATGTCGAGGTATTCCGATTTCGGAGTTGAAGTCTCATTGAAGGCTTTATCCAGTTCTTCGTTAAGGAATTCATCTCCCTTCACCACCCCGTTTACATAGTTCATACTTTCAATCACAAAGGATTGAAAGCTCGGATTATCTAACGCTTTTAACCCGGAAATATTATCGAATTCCAGTTTTCCTCCTATTTTTTCGTTTAAAGGAGCGTCTTTCTCATTATATAAGGAAAGTACAATTTTAGCGTCTTTAAAATAAGTATCAGATTTGTAGTACGTTTTAAGATAAATGGGCACGAAAGAGGCCATCCAGCCGTTCAGGTGAATGACATCAGGAACCCAGTTAAGCTTTTTAATGGTTTCTATTACTCCTCTGGCAAAAAAGATTGCTCTTTCGTCATTATCCTCAAATGAAACCCCTTCGTCATCAAAATAATATTGTTTTCTTTTGAAATACTCTTCATTGTCTATAAAGTAAACCTGAAGTCTTTCCCCTGGAAGAGACGCTACTTTAATAATCAGAGGCTGATCAAGATCATTAATAATAATATTCATCCCGGAAAGACGAATAACCTCGTGGAGTTGGAACTTTCTTTCACTTATTTGTCCAAATCTTGGCATAAAAACTCTTACATCATTGCCTTCATTGTGCATTTTAAGTGCCATTTTGTTTAC
>NZ_AKJY01000067.1 GCF_000282115.1 Chryseobacterium populi | reverse complement strand
AATAGCCCAGGTATTGTTCCAGTCGTAATAGGTTGTGTTATCTATCGAGCGTTTTTCTTTCGCCCCGCCATAATAGCCGTCGCCACCATTGGCTCCGTCATGCCAGCTCATAAACACTTCACCATAATCAGTATACAGCTCTTTTAACTGAGCCTGGTAAACCGCCAGGTATTGATCGGTTCCATAAAGTGCATTGTTTCTGTCCCAGGGAGAGCAGTAAACGCCAAATTTTAAGCCGTTTTTGCGTGCAGCCTGTTCTGTTTCTTTTACCAGATCTCCTTTTCCTGCCCTGAACGGGCTTTTGCTGATATTATATTCTGTTGTTTGAGTGGGCCACAGAGCGAAACCATCGTGGTGTTTGGCGACTAAAATAATCCCTTTCAAACCACCTGCTTTTGCTGCTTTGATAATCTGATCTGCATTAAAATCGGCTGGATTAAATGTTTTCGGATCGGCATCTCCAAAGCCCCATTCTTTATTCTCAAATGTAGTGGGTGTAAAATGGATTAAGCCGTAAACTTCAAGATCATGCCATGCCAGCTGTCTTTTGGATGGGAGCGGGCCATAAGGTTCAGGAGGAGTTTGGGCACAGAGACTTATTGATAATGTTAGAAAAAGAATCAAAAATGGTTTCATAGTCTGGCTTAGATTGTACTAAAATACAAATAATACCATTAGAAAGCTGAACACACTTGAAAAAGGAGCCGGAAATTAATTTTCAGGCTCCTTAATAAGGTAATATATTAGAATTTGTGTATCGTTTATGGAGTGTAATCTGAAACCCTGGTGATATGCATATTGAGCTGTCCTGTAGTTCCAATAGCCACTGGTATTGGTCTGTGGGATGAAGCTTACTGCATTATCCTGCTTTACAATAATGTTGGCTACTGCAATTCCGCTCAATCTGAAGAGCCCGGAACTTTGCCTGATTCTGTGATTAAACAGGTTCCGGCAATCTGAGAAGCCAAATACAAACATTCCGTTTTGTTCTGTGTCTACGGTCATTTGCTGTATTTCGTCTCCGGTAAGCCTGGGAACAAAACCCCTGCGTAAAAGCAGGCTTTAACGGTATATAGGCAACATCTAATGATCCTTAAAGCAGTATTGATACTTATCTGAGCAATAATAATACTTCCGGAAATAAGAGCTGTTAACAGGTAGCAAATATTTTTTTCATCTCCTGCTTAAGGTATTATATAAAAAATAATTTAAAATTCTTCTGCAATCATAGCTTCTCTGATTCCGGCAGTAGTTGTCCCCATGTTGGAAAGGGTACAGGTAAACCTGACTATCGTGCCGGTAGAGCTGTCGTATATATGATAAGTCGTATATTCAGTCGAGCCACCTGCCTGATTACCATCTAAACTGGCCCATGTTCCCGGAGTAAACGTTGGGACCGTTCTTTGCCTGTATACAACAGCAGATACTCCTGTACCACCACTAGTATCATTAAACTCTACATCCCAAACCATAAACTGCCGTGCTGCACCATCATTTATTCTGATCTGCCATGTTCCGTTTAACAAAGTAGTTGCATTATATCCTGCATATCTGAATGAGTACCTGCCGGAACCACTGTTTAATATCACAGTACTGCTTGGTACTGTTAAACGTTGTTTAGTGACAGAAACCCCGACAGTCTCATTATTGGCTGATATAATGGCTCCGTTTGCATCGGTGGCCAGTGCTGTAGCAGAGGGTAGCTGAGTAATCGTTATTCCTGAAACTTCTGCTGTACCGCTGTTGACTTCAAGTTGATTAGTGGGAGCCGTTGTGCCGACTCCTAACCGACCTTGTGCGGTTATTACAACATCGTTGGCCTGTTGTGTTATTGCAGGAACTCCTGTTACGGGATTATCTTTGTTGCCGTCTATATGAAAAGGAGCCTGAGGATTTGGGGTATTAATCCCTATTTGTGCTGAAACCCTGATCATCCCGATCGTTAAAATTAATAAGCTGATGGTTGCTTTTTTCATAATTTAGTTATAATTAAATGATTCCTGTACTGTGAATACTATGTTGAATTACTGTATTTTGAGTTGGAAAAACAGTAATGATTATGTCAATATTGAGCCGGTCTTTTGCTGGCAATAACTATTTGAAAAGTCATTTCTAAAAATGAAGGGGATTTAAGAATCATCATTCTTGAAAAATAAGTTTTTTTTAAATCCAGCCTTTATTGATGATTATATCAATCTGGGCATCAACGAATGTTGAATTTAAAAGCAGCTGGGATCATAATTTTTTCATTGGTGTTTTCTTTTCTCAATTTCCTGTCAAAACTATTGATTAATAACCTGCCTGGAAAATAAAGTCTGTACTGAAATAACGACTGTATTGTACGAAAATTATGACAGGATTATCGTTTTTTTAGTACGGTCCTGATCATGGAAAATTTAAGATTATTAAATACTTTTGCTCAAGTGTGTATTTGGACTGTAGCTCAGGAAAGTCATTTATAGAAAAGCAGCTGATGGATCTTCATCATGACTATTGTTTTTTATAATGCAGGTCTGTCTTTCGATCCGACAGATCATTTCTGGGAAGAAGGATAAATACACACGATTCTAAAAACACGATGGTGTGTATGTTCCCATTACTCCCATCATTTCACATCAGATCCCGGATCTGATGTTTTTTGGCTGTATGGTCCTGACTTTTATTATTAATCAGCTTTCAGAATAATTTTCACGACGGTTCCTTTTGATGTATTTTCATGGAAACTTATTTTTGCATTGAGCTTTTTGCTTAGCTGGATCACCATATGTAATCCCAGGCCGTAATTTTTAAATACAAAATTTTCAGATTCCATTCTTTCAAAAACCTGGGAATAATAGGTTATCTGCGTTTGGGACATTCCTTTTCCGGTATCGGATATGATGATTTCCACCGCCTCATTCTGGGCAATGGCTTTTATTGATATTTCCCCTTCTATGGTGTTTTTTACTGCATTGTCGATTAGATTATGCAGGATTGTGGAAAGTATATTTTTATTGTTTTTTATCTTTAAACCAGGATCACAAAGATTAGCTATTACTGTATTATTTTCAGACGCCATTTCCTCAAAAAGAAGCTTTTTATCTTCTATTATATCAAATAATGAATATTCTTTTTCTTCTGAAGCATTTTCCCCCTTATACAATTCGGTGTATTCTTTTAATCCTAATGTAAATTTAAATAACTGTTCAGATGTTTTATAAATTCCGTCGAAATATTTTTTCTGTGAGAGGGGGTCGTCTGCTTCACTGAGTTTCTGGGAAAGCAGGGCAATAAATTTTACCGGAGTTGTGATATCATGGCTGATGCTTTCCATTATTTTTTGCTGGTATTCAGATTCATTCTTGAGTTTATTCCTTGTCATTTCGAGCGTGTCTGCTGTCTCTTTAAGTTCCTGATTCCTGCTGTAAAGGTTGCTTTTCAATTTTTTATTGATAATTCTGATAAAGTTTGTCCGTATCTGTACAATGATTATGACCAGTAATATTCCTGATAATATGACAAAAATTTTAAACCACATTGTCTGATAAAAAAAGGGCTTTATTTCTATCAGAATTTTTTTATAGGCAAACTTTCCGTTTCCAGAAGTCAGAAATCTGATGAGCAGGTTATACTTTCCGGGGCCTATATTGTGTAAAGTATATTTTCTATCCTTTTTTATTTCTTCCCATTTATTATTGCCACTGTTTTCCAGCAGGCTTTCGATGTAAATATTTTCGATATTATGATAGTAGGGTATATCAAAAAGAATTTCAACGCTTTTATAATCACTTTCCAGCTTAAGGGTATCTTTGAAACCGAGCATTTTTTTCCCCATTCTGGCCCTTTCAATATATAGTTGACTGCTTTCAGGATAATAGGTCTTAATGTCATCAGGCTTAAAAAAAACAAAGCTTTCCATTGAAGGAAATACAAATTCTCCGTTGTCCAGAATGATACCGCTTGGGTTGGAGCTGCCATTGAATTCATTATTCAGAAAACCATCTTCTTTGGTATACCGGTAGTAGATCACTTTGGAGTCTTTATTCTGGGCATAATTCAAAAGCATCTTTTCAGAAACCTTGAATAAACCGTTATTTGAAGAGATCCAGAAAATTCCGTTTTGGTCTTCCAAGATATGGTGTGCACCGGAAATATAGCCTTCTTTATCATCCGGCATCCTGAGTATTTTATCTTTCTTCAGGAGATAAAATCCTTTATTGTGAGTGGTAAACCAGTAATTTCCATCTCTCGTCCGTTGAATTTCCTTTATCGGCAGGTCTTTGGCCAGGTATTTTACGATTTTATTCCGGGAAAGAGACAGGAGATAGATCCCGTTACTCGTTCCGATGTATAGCATATCATGATTATATTCTTTTATAAAGTTGATATTATCTTTACACCTGAAAATTTTTTTTGCTTCTTTGAATGTATCATTGGTAAACAAATACAGATCATAATATTCGTATTTACGGTCTGCCATATTGACTACAATATGGTTGTTTATTTTGAATAGCCCCTCAACGTTCCTGTTTGGGAAACTTACGGAATCATGCTTCTGATAATGTAAAGCACTATACCTTCTGTGCAGCTTATTGAATTCCACATATAAAAGGTTATAGGAGCTGTCGTACAGCAGATAACGTTTATCATAGTTGAAACCGGCCGAATATATTTTGCGGACTTTATTTTTAGAATATTCAAAGCCCTGTTTTGAAATAATTGAATTTGAGGTAAAGGGTAATGCTTCATAAACAACTTCACCGGAAAACGGAATGTTTTTTTGCGGGACGTAGAACCTGGAAAGACTAATTATATTAAGTCCTTTCACAACATTTCCAAAATAAAATTTATCATATTCCCTATCATAAAAGATGCAGTATAAAAGCTGTTTTTCTATTCCTTTATATTGCATCAGAAAGGTGAGGGCAGGCTTACCACCATTTATTTTACTGATATGAATATTACCGTTGTTGATTACAAAAACCTGTTTGGTCCCCTGATGCCAGTATATTTTAGATTCAGGATCGTTATACAGGGAAGGTTTATTGTCATAGGATACCATACCGTTTTTTAAGATAATTGTTCTCCGGTTTCGGGGATCGGGTATATAGATAATATTTTTTTGCTCAAAAGCATTCATCAGACTTTTCGAAGAGAAACCTGAAAGAATTTTTTTTTCTGATCCATTTCCGTTTTTGTAGATAATGTGATGATTGTCGAAAAAGTAGGTTTCTGAACTTGTTTTTATATAATAACAATTCGTTTCCGGAAAAAAATTGCTTAAAAAGTTACTTTTATAATACCTTTTATATTGTCTGTTATGGGCCATTGAGGCAGTTCTGGATACTTTTCCGTTAGGCAGCATTTTTACAGTTCTGTCTGATATCAGGACGCAATTTTCATCATTATTATTAAAGCAAATGATATCTCCATTATCTGTGGCTAAAAAATTCCCAAAACTTAAATTGCTTATTTTAAAATTATTGTGAAGCGAAAATCCGGCTCCGTCATATCTCAGAATGCCACCATCTGTTGACAGCCAGATAAACCCGTATTTATCTTTTATAATATCTTTTATGCTGTTTTGAGGTAAGCCTTCATCCATACCGTACCATCGTGAGGTATAACGTTGCGCATGGAGAAACATTGAAAATAATATGAAAATAATGTAATATAATTTCATTAATAGCAGCTAACAGATTTTATAGAACAAAGATATTATAAGTTTATAGTGCTTTTTCTTGATGATGTCAAATTTATATTACATTTAATGAAACTACATATAGGTAGTGTTCAGAATCTACCCTTCATGATACTGAAATCAGATGTGGCATATTTCAGGAACTAATGAGAACTTAGATCCAGATCACAATAATACCGGATCTAATGGGTGATTTTTATGAAATATTAATGATAATTTTTGCTATTGGAAACTTTCAGAAGATCAACAAGGTTATTTACGCCCAACTTTGCATACACTCTTCTCTTGTAAGTGCTTGCTGTGGTCATATGAATTTCGAGGATATTGGCAATTTCTAAATTTCCATTCCCTTCTATTAAGAGCTTAAAAACCTGGAATTCTCTTTCTGATAACAAATCCGAAATATCCTTTTTCTGTGGTTGGGAGGTAAGTTCTTTAACAAGTTTGGGAGAATAATAATACCCGTCTTCAAAAACGGACTGTACTGCTTTTATTACATTTTTTTCACCGCTCAGTTTATTGATATATCCTTCTGCACCTTCCTGAATATATTCTATGGCTGCACTTTCTTTATAAGAGGTAAAAATGATAATCATGATATCTTCCTGAATCATTTTCAATTCTTTAATCATATGCCTGAAAGTACTTCCTTCCATATCGATGTCAAGCATAATAAGATCAAATTTCTCCTTATGTAGTTTTGATTTTACTTCCTCATAATTTTCTGCGTAATCGATTGAAATATCAGGAAAATGATTTTCTAAAACCATAGCGGTTCCAAGTCTTACTACATAATGATCATCTGCAATCAGTATTTTTTTATTCATATTCGGATCGTTTATAAGATAACTTTTACCTTTATTTCTTTTGGTGTTTCTTTTCTTAGCTTTGAATTTTCTACTTATTTTACTCCTGAATTCTATTTGAATCGGGTTACCCTTTTTCAACATCAAATATATCAATTTCTTTTTCTTTTTCTACTGAGATTACTTTCTTTATTGATACCACGAAATTCGAAATTACTGTAATATCGAAGTAAAACACAGCAGGTAAATCCTGCGGTGTTTATTTTTCATTTTAAGTAAAAGGCCGGTGTTATTTTAACGGTTTAAGATGGGCTTTTTAATCAGATCTGATTTTTTAGATAGTACAACTTTTCTGCTTTGCTCCCGTCAGTTGTTTTTGCCACTACATCCAGAGTTGCATTCGGGGTATATGTATTAATGCCTACTTGTGCAAGTGGAATTTTTGCACCCGGCATACAGGAAATTACTAAAATTTTCTCCATAATTTTAAGCGTAAAGTTTTTCTCAAAATTATCTTCATTAATTAGTTATCCAAAATATTTATTGTAGTATTTATATGACCTTTATGTACTATGAATACTACATATTGAATTGGAATATCTGTCTGGTATCAGATGTGAGACGCTAGACCCCAGACTTAAGACTTTCATGTAAATTAGTCTACTATCCGATGTCTAGTGTCTAGCGTCTCATATCTCAATACCCGCCATGATTTATTGCCGCATTGCAAATAATTTAATACACAATGGGATAAACCCGAAAGAAACCGCAACAAAAACAGCCACCCTGATGTAATTGAGCGTTTGCCAGAGTGAGGTCCTTGCGGTTAAATTTTCTGAAGCTACCTGTGTTTCAGCTATTTTCTGAAAATCTATAATGTTTGGTGCAAAGAAAGTAAGAGTCCAGACTCTGACTGCGATGTGTACTGCCAACAGAATTAAAAGCCAGTTTCTGACCGGATCAATTTTCCAGCAGAAAATAATCGCAAGGATGAAAGTTATCTCATGCAGGGAATGGAAGATGATCCAGAAGATTTTAAGGCTTATCCCTTTTCCGTCCAGTAAGAGCTTAAAATTATCCGGTGGAGATGAAACCCATTTGGGGACAAATACAAAAGTTTCAAAAATCTGTGCCCCATTCATTAAAAAATAGATGAGTGTTGTAATGCAAAGCGATATTTCGGCTCTTGTTAAATAGCTTGCTGTTAAACTTTCCATGTTATTTGCTTTTTTTGTTTAAGTTATCAGATGTTTCTTTCATGATGGCTGTTGCTTCCAGGAAATAACGTTCAATAGCTGCCCGTTCTTTTTCTGAAAAAGTTGAAATTAACTCCATCGTTTTTTTCTGTAATTCCTCAAAAAAAGGTTTTAAAAGCTTCATGCTGTTTTCTATATTGGGGATGATAATTACTTTTCTTCTGTCTTCTTTGATGAACTGTCTTTTAAGGAGTTCCTTTTTCTCCAAACGGTCTATTAATCCTGTCACTGCGCCTGTCGTTAGTCCGGTTAGCCTGGATATTTCACCTGCTGTTATAGACTCATGCTGGAGTATAAGTCCTAAATATTTATGATCTGCCCCTGATAATCCGGCTTTTCGGGCAATAGCCTCATGCATGAAGATCGAAGCATCAGAATATTGTCTGCTTGCTGTCCTGAACTGTTGAAAATTATTTTTAGTCATTGATTAATCTTTTAACTAATTATCTTAGTTATAAAGATATTTATTTTTATTTAAATCATACCAATTTTTAATAAACATTGAGGCTTGTAAAAAGGAGTGAATATGAACATGCACAACTGAGCAGTAAATCAGGAAACTTCCTGTTTTAAAATATCAAAACTTGTTTAAAAGAGTTTCAAATAATAAAAAATAGTAATAGTTTTAACCCATGTGAAATTGTTTGGTTTCATGTTCAATTTAATTTTGATTAAAACAAATAATAAGAAATGAAAAAAGTAACAGGTATTGGCGGCGTTTTTTTTAAATGCAGAGACGTAAACAAAATGAAAGAATGGTATAAAACCCATCTTGGTTTAGATACTAATGATTATGGGGCAACCTTTGAATGGAAAGAAGCTGATGACCCTACCAGAGATGGCTCTACCCAATGGAGCCCGTTTCCTGAGACCACAAAATATTTTGAACCTTCCGAAAAAGAATTTATGATCAACTATAGAGTAGCAGATCTGGAAGCATTGGTTGAAGAGCTTAAAAAAGAAGAGGTAACGATTGTTGATGATATAGCAACTTATGATTATGGGAAATTTGTTCATATTATTGACATGGAAGGCAACAAAATTGAGCTCTGGGAGCCTAAATAAATTCAGACCGGAAAAAGATAACCGGGAAAGCCAGGTATAAGCAAAACGCCAAAGCAGAGCTTTGGCGTTTTTTCTTTAGGAATGAATTTATACTAAAAAAAGGAATTTAGTTGGCAATTTTATGACCATATAAAGTGCTTACCACCACCTGGTAAACAGTGCCGCTGCTTACTGCTGCAGCTGAAGCCATACTGACTGTTTCTCCGGCATTTAGGTAAGTAATACATGAGACATTGGTACTGGACAGTGGTCCCGAATTGATATGATGAGATTGTACCAGGATGTTATTAGGAGTTGTACTGTAGTTTTTTATAAGATACAATACATTCCATGCAAAAGTGGGGTTACCTGAAACAGCACCATTATCAAACTGGGTTGACCCATAGAACATATAATATCCATTGTCAGGAGCTGTAAATCTTCCGCTTCCGGTATTGAATGCTCCACCTGCATTAATAACTGCCCCCTGAGCATAATTAATCTCTCCTGTAACATACGGACCGGCACCGATGGTCGCCGGAAGACTCTGCCTTGTCGTAGTACTTATGGCAGAAAAAGGGTACGTTGTAGCGGCAGCCGGAACTCCGTTAGAGCTTGAAAGCAAAATAAGCTCCCAGGTTGTTCCGGTAGTTGTTCCTTTGCTTATAAAAAAAGCATAATAACCGGGCGGAACAGAGATATTCGGTACGCCGGATCCGCTTTGGTTATCTATTAATTCTGCACCGTTGGTTGCTATGGTAAGTACTGCTGATCCCGTGTTCTTAAAATGATAGGTACGTCCTATAAAATTACCTTCTCCGGCTATGGCGGCAGGCAGGGTTAAAGTTCCGTTGCTATTGCCGTTATAGGCTATATAATAATCATTGGCATCGACAAGACTGCTGGAAGTAACTGTTTTATAAGTTGCTGCGAATGAGCCGTTAACCGTTAACTTGCTTCCCGGGGCAGAAGTGTCAATTCCTACATTATGGGTTTGCGAATAATTCATGATACTGCTCAAACCGGCCAATAAAGTAAGACAAAACGTTTTTTTCATAGACAAAAATTTAGATTTAATAAAGTAAGAAAATGAAGAAAAATAATTGGATGGATCACAATATGGATTGGTCAGTATAGAATTATGCACTCTTCCGGGACAGGAAAATGCTATTTGTTTTAATTGACTGAATCTTCAATATGATTTTACCATTTCAGAAACGCATTATGTTATTTCTGATCTTAATGAACTGCTGCTTAAAGTGAGGGAGTTGCAGCAGTTCAGTTTTCAACTTTATGTATTTAGAATCGTATACTTTGGAAGGGAAATGTATATCATATTAGTTTTGAAATTTTACAAAATCCAAATAAAAACTAGGATTTCCTACATTAAAACCGGCAGGGACTACTAAGTTTGTTTTGATTGCTAAAATAGGATAGGTGCCCGGGGCGGAAAAATACAATACCCGGTTCTGATCTCTTGGAGCCATAAAAACTGGGGTATTAGAAGTACAGTAACTCTTCCAGACATCCCCGATCCCATCGATGTAAAAAGTATAATCATTACAGTCAGAATTTATTGCAATACCACTACGGAAAAAATACCATCCTCTTGCAGGAATCGTTACTGAAATTCCAGTAGGTAGGTTTCCTCCTCCTGAAGCTCCTGTGAAAGGATTGGTTAAGGTTCCTGTATAAGACGTCCAGTTATTGGCAAATGCTGTGGTAACAGTTGATGACCACGTTGCCAGGCCGTTCGCATCACTGGTTAGTACATAACCCAGCTGCTGGGTACCGTCTTTTATCTGCAGTGCTCCATTGGTAGTGCCGTTATCAATAACAATTTTAGAATTAGCGGCTCCCGCAGGTACCGTATTCGTACCTAGCAAAACCTTTCCGGTTCCATTGATGCTCAGGTTATTTCCGGCAGTAGCAATATCGGTTGCCTGAGAAAGGGTACCGCCCAGTTTCACATCAGTACCGGACATGGTAAGGCCATTGCTGGATGTAATATTGTTGTTGATTATTGTTGTTCCGTTGCCACTGCCGCCTTCAAGTTCCGTGATGGCTATCATACCTATGTCTGAATGTAAGCTTGCAGTCCCGGCTCCATTGGTAAGCCTTACTTTGACCCCGATATCTGCAGTCGGCCTGTAAATAGCATAAGCTTCCGGCTGTCCGCCTACTGTATCTGGAAAGGTACTGATTGCATCAACAACTCCCATAGTACTTGATGGAAGCACAGAATTATTGGATGCATCAACCCATTCGTAGATAAAAAAACCACCGGCGTCAGAAAAATTAATAGCATGCAGCTGACAACGCAGGATATAAGTTTTACCGGCTTTTAAATTAAATACCCCCGAGTTATAGGTAATATTGTTTGATGCTATTACAGAAGCAAATGTGACATCCGAACCAGGAGATGCAGCCTGAAGTGTATTGGGTTTTACAACAATATAATCACCGGTTGAAGAGGAGCCTATTGAAACCACTTCCCAAGTCGAGTTGGCTCCGGTGAGCCCCGTGTTGATCAATTGTACACTTTGATTCGCCGGTACCAAAACACTTGTATTTCCGTTGATGGTTTCTGCACCTGCAGGATTTACGGTGATCGAAAAATTAGTGTTGTTCTTGATGGTATACATCCGGCCTTTAAAATTTCCAATACCACTTATGGCAGCCGGAAGATTAAATACTGCGTTGGATGTACCATTATAAGATACATGAAAATCAGTAGCAGATAATGCATAGGGAGTCGTATTTACCGGACTGTACTGTGCAGCCAGAGACCCGTTAATATCCAATGTGGAACCCGGGTTAGGAGTATTGATGCCAACAGATCCGGCTTGTGAAAAGACAATACCGGAAACCAACAATCCTGTTGTAGCATAGAGTTTTGTTAAATTTTTAAGCATTTTGTATTATTTTTAATTATTTTGTAATTTTTTTTTGGATTGAAATTTTTAAAAATTTAAATTGTTCAGGATTGATAAGTCATGAAAATGGAGTTGCATGGTTTAGAGATCAAAAGATTTGTTATTAGTTTATTAAAGAAAAATTTAATGATGTAATCAATTATTTCCTTTTGTTTATCGGATTAGTGTAAAATTAGAAAAAAAAATATGCAATAAGATATCACTGTTTGTAGAAAAAAATAACGCTCAATGTAGAAAATTTTCTACAAAATTCTTAAATGAGAAATTTGTTTTTTGGGTTAAAACCGGGAGTGAGTTTAATTGGTTTATTAACATTAATAATTTATAAATATTAATAAATTGAAAATTCCAGAACTGAAAATGCTCGGCTCTGGAATCCTATCTGCTTCAAAGGCTAATATCCGGAAACAGGTTTCTATTGTATTATTTTAACGATTAAGTGATATAATTCTGATAAAGCCTGATAAGGTCTGCCACATTGTTGGTCTGCAGCTTTTTATGAATCCTTTTTTTATAAGTACTGATGGTTGGCATCTGTATATTCAGGGTATTTGAAATTTCAAGGTTTCCGAACCCTCTTGTTATAAGAGTAAAAATTTCATATTCCCTTTCAGATAGGCTTTTTATGGAATCCAGGGGAGAGCGCTGCAGCAGCTTGATGGCAATGTTTGAAGGATAATAATATCCATCAGAAAACATCTTTTTTACAGCCTCAGAAATCTCATCCACCTTACTCAGCTTATTAATGTAGCCATTAGCTCCTTCTTTGATATACTGTATAGCAATTTCTTCTTCGTAGGCAGAAAAAACCAATATTTTGATGTCCGGATCGGTCTCTTTAATTTCAGAGATCATTTTCTTGTTCTTACTCTCAGGCATATTGATATCCAGGATAACGAGATCATATTTCCGTCTGGATATTTTGTCTAGAGCTTCCGGATAATCTTGAGCCTGATCAATCAGAATATCAGGTATTCTGGATTCTAAAATCATGGTAGTTCCGGCCAGTACCACATCATGGTCATCAGCTATCAGGATGTTTTTAATCATCTTTCTTATTTTTTAAAATTAATGTAAAAGAGGTTCCTCTTAATTTATTCTTTTTGAAGATAATTTTACTTTCGATCATTTGTAATAATTGCAGGACGAGGTGAAGCCCCATACCATATTTTTGTAATAATAATTTCTCGTGTTCAATATTATCCTGAAGCTGGGTATAATATTCTATTTTCTGTTCATCCATACCAGTCCCGGTATCCTGGAGCATCAGGATAATATTTTCTTCGTAAATATCACTGCTGATTGTTATTGCCCCGTTTTTTGTAAATTTTACAGAATTGTCCAGGAGATTATGGATAATGGCAGCCAGGATGTTTTTGCTGATCCAGGTATAGATGTTCTTATTGACGTCGTTGTTGATGATGGTGTTGTTGTTTTCAGCGATGGCATTAAAAAGTATTTTCTTTTCTTCCACAAGCTTATATAAAGAATAAAGCTTTGATTCGTCTGACCGGTGGTGATAATAGATATCTGCATATTCTTTTAAGGTCATTGTAAAATTATACAACTGATGGGATGATTTATGAATTGAAGAAAAGACTTTTTCAGTACGCAGCTGGTCAAATTCTTTCTTTTCCATCACTTCATCTGTAATCATGGCAATAAATTTTACCGGAGTAGTGATGTCATGGGTAATGGTGCCAATAAGTTTTTTCTGCAGCTCAATTTCTTTTCTGAGTTTTATCTTGGTGATTTCTAAATTCTCTACCGTATCAGAAAGATTTTTGGTTCTTAAACTGATGATTTTTTCCAGCTCATAATTTTTTCTGGTCAGAAAGCCTATTCTCCATTTCACTAAAAGGTAAACCAAAAAAGATAATCCCAAAAATACAAGGGTTTTAAACCAAAAGGTTTGGTAAAAATAAGGCGGAATAATAATATTTACTTTTTTATAAGCAAACTTACCGCTGTCTGAGACAAGCATTTTTATAGTAAGGAGATGATTTCCGTAACCCAGGTTGAAGGCAGAAAATTTTCTGTTTTTTCCGATCAGCTCCCATTTTGCATTGGGTACCCCGCTCAGCTTGGCATAAATCATAATATTATCCGTATTGGCATAATACGGAACATCGATAAATATATCGATCCGGTTAGATTTCTGTGTGGCATATAAGCGGTTTTGAAAATATACTTCTTTATCATCAATTTGAGCCCTTTCCAGATATATATTCTGAGGATAATATGCCTTAACTTTCATGGGATCAAAAAACACCAGGCCATCAAGGGAAGGAAGAACGAATTCTCCGTTTTTTAATTGATTCCCGGTGATATTGCAGCCACCGTTAAACTCATTGGTATCGAAGCCTGCTTTTTTAGAAAACCGGTAATAGTGTACTGTATAATTTTTATTCTCAGCATATTTTAAAAGCTGGTCTTTGTGAACTCTATATAAACCATTGTTGGAAGGTATCCAGAAAAAACCTTTTTGATCTTCCAGTATCGTATGGGCTGAAGAAAGGTTCTGATTTATATCGCAGGGCATTTTGATCAGAATATCATTTTTTAACAGGTAGAATCCTTTTCCAAGAGTGGTGACCCAGAAATTTCCGTCCCTGGTTCTTACAATATTACGGATGGATAAATTGTTGCTCGTTGCTAATCTGGATATTTTGTTTGATTTCAATGATACTTTATACAATCCGTTTATAGTGCCTACCAATATATGGTCATTATCCGTTTTTAAGAATTTTGTAGTTTCTATGTTAAAGAAAAATTTCTTCTCTATTTCTCCAAAAGATTTGTCTTTATATAAAGTGAGCATCCCATTAAACTCAGTGTTGCCATGTATTTTTGATTTTATAGTGAGCATATAATATCTGTTTTCATCATAAAAAAAATCTTTAATCTGGCTTTCCTCTGTAGAAACCAGCACAAAATCTCTATAGGAAGACTTTTTTTGATAGACTCTCAGCTCTCTTTCATTTTTTATGATAATATTTCCTTTATCATCATAATCTGTAAAATATTGGGTGTAATTTTTGAAATTTTTGGTTCCTACAAATCCATTCCGATGATAGATGTCTCCGGATGGGGTAATCACGGAAGAATCACTATAAGGTAATGTAGAATAAAAAACAGATGGAAATGTTTGGGAGTCTCTTTTAGAGGGAACAAAATCTGATAAGCTAATGATTTGAAGGCCTTTTGTACCGTCTCCCAAGTAGAGCTTTCTGTAAAACTGATCATAATAAACGCTCCTCAGGTTATTTCCCTTAAGATCTATCTGAACGAGCCGGGTTACTTTCAGCTGTCCTTTTTCATAAAGGCAGGTATAAAAAGTATTTTTGTTCAGGATAAAAACCTGGTTATTCACCCTGTTCCAAAATATTTTACTGTTAATATCCGTAAGCAATGGGCTGGTGTAAGAATTGGTAATTTTATTGGCCTCTATTTTTCTGACCTTTTTAGCTTGACTATCTATATAGAACATCTGCTCATCGAGTACGAAAATTTTCGGAATATTTGTATGGATCAGCTTAATTTTCAGGTTTTCTTCAGCTCCGGAATCATAAGATGCATATATTAAAGCATTTTCCTTTATATAATACCTGCCGTTTTTGAAATTCATATAAAAGCTTCCTCCCTGAGTGGTATCGAAATTGTAATTAGAGCAGTACAGAAAATAATTGGTATTGCCTTTAGTGATAATATTTTGAATTTTTTTAAGATTTCTGATTGCTTTGGGATATTTTCCATGCAACAGTACCTTGTTTCCATAATCTATTCCTGTAAAAATGCTGTCCTTTTCAATATTACCATAAAAATAAGTAAAACGCTGACTGTTTAGCGGGAAATTCTTATACACCAGAAAATTTATGCCATCGTATCTTACAAGCCCATTTTCGGTCGTCATCCATATAAATCCGTATTTATCTTTTACAATATCCTTTACACTGTTTTGTGGAAGCCCATTATCAGTATTATAAAATTCAGTATTATATTTCTGGGAATGAACAGTTGAAAAAAAAATGAAAAGAAAAACAGAGAATATATTTTTATACAAATTTTATTGTTTTAATGGTGGAGCAAATATATAAACGAATTAATAATTGTAAAAGGTTTTGTGAATATTTTAATTGTTTATTCATATTTAGGCTATTATCTTTCATTGATTCTTAATAATATGTTTCATTATTGATGTTAAACCGTAATTGATTATAATATCATTACACCGAGTATTTTTTAGAGAAATGGAATGATTTTCAGCATATTTCAGATAAATTATTTATTATTTGATGCATAATTCATAGGAAACCTATATTTTTACCCCGTGAATAGTTGATGGAATTTGGAAAGGACATTATTTAATTAAAATGATCAATAAACCTTTACACAATTTCCACATCCCTGTGATGGGGTTGGCTTACACGATAGACAGTCCTATCCGTGTGGCCCAATACGGAATTTCTTCCGTTGTTTCTATAATAGATGATGAGATTATAGAAAAAATAAAGAATTTTTATAACAGGAAGTTTAACCTGGATTACGGAAGTATTTCTACGAAGGCAGATGATTACCGGGCTAAAAGAATTACGGCTTATCTGGATATGATGGATGATATTGTTAATGAAAAATTCAATGCATTCAAAGAAGAAATTACAAAAAACAAAACGGCTCTTAAAAATTTTCTGGGCATGCTTCCCAATACTTCAGAGCTGAAAAAGAATCTTCAGAACCTTCTTGAACAAAAGGACGGGTTTACTTCTGCCATAAAAAACTATATTGAGACCCGTCTTGTTCCCGGAAGTATAGACGTCAATATCATGACCAAAGTAGATAAAGACCATTTTAAGGACAGCAAGCCTCTTCCCATAATGTATAATGATGCACATGCATCTCTACGTGGTTTTGCCCATAGTAAATTGTCTTCTTCAATGGTACTTTCTGCAGGAATGAATCCCCGCTTATACAGCTACATCGAAGAATTTGATGATTTCTTTCCGGATGAAAAAGGAATTTTAAAAAAGAAAATTATTCTGAAAGTAAGTGATTTCCGTTCAGCGATGATCCAGGGGAATTTTTTGGCAAAAAAAGGACTTTGGGTTTCCGAATACAGAATAGAATCAGGATTAAATTGTGGCGGTCATGCATTTGCAACAGAAGGTTTGCTGCTTGGGCCTATCATGGAAGAATTCAAACAGAAAAAGAATGAGCTGATCAGCTCTGCCCATGCATTAATGATTGCTGCTTTGGAACAGAAAAAGAAATATTCCGTCCCCGAACCCCTGGAAATGAAAATTACGGTTCAGGGTGGTGTCGGTACATCGGAGGAACATGAGTTTCTGCTGGAACATTATAATGTCAACAGTGTAGGGTGGGGCTCGCCATTTTTACTGGTTCCGGAAGCCACTTCAGTAGATCGGGAAACCAGGGAGCTTCTCATAAATTCAAAAGAAAAAGATTTTTATTTAAGCCATATTTCGCCTTTAGGAGTCCCTTTCAATACGGTAAGAGGTACTTCCAATGAAATCATTAAACGGACAAAAGAAATGAAGAACCGTTACGGAAGTTCCTGCCCGAAAAAACTTCTGGCTCTGAGTAAAGAATTCTCACCGGAAGGGATCTGCACCGCTTCAAAAAAATACCAGGATATTAAGCTTAAAGAATTGGAACGGGAGAATGAACCCATGTCAGATGAACAATTCCATAAAAGAAAGACAGAGATCACAGATAAAGCCTGTTTGTGTGTTGGGCTGGTCAATTCGGCTTATCTGGAACAGGGAATAGAGATAAAAGGCGAAAAACAGGGAGTTGTTATTTGTCCCGGGCCTAATCTTGCTTTTTTTGATAAAGAAGTTTCTCTTTCGGAGATGGTGCAGCATATTTATGGGAATACCAATATTCTTCCGGAGCAATACCGTCCCCATATGTTTATCAATGAGCTGAAAATGTATGTCGATCACCTGAAAAAAGATATTGCCGATTGTTCAGGAATGATCACCAGCCCGCAATTAAAAAAATGGAAAACATTCAAAGAAAACCTTTTTGCCGGGATTAGTTATTATGAAAGCCTTTTCAACAATTCAGGTTTTTTTAAAAAAGAAATATATGCAATTACCAAACAGCTTGAAAAATATAAATCAATGCTTTTGCATTTAGAAATTCCACGGCTTACAAATTAAAATAGTTATAAGGTTTTTTAACTGCAAATAAAACCACTGTAAATTATTTATAGTGGTTTTATTTTTATGAAATATGGGCTGCTATTTATCACTTATTGCTTTTATTCTGTCCTCAATGGTTCTCCAGTCATACATATGGAAAACTTTTCCGTTACTCATGGCTACCAATATTCCTTTGGGGAATTGGGGCCCGAGGTTGACATTGGTGACTTCTGAGCCATCACTTTCACTGGTAGAAACAGGAATTTCTGCAATTCTTCCTTTTGCCGGGTTTTCTCTTAAATACACATTGAACGTATCTTTCTGCTGATTGGAAACCAGAATATATCCTGTGGTTGCTGAAGTAGGATAGATTGAAATTCCTTCCACGTCAGATTTGAAGTCTCCTTTTCCGAAAACCAGAAGTTCTTCATTTCCTTTTGCCGGATCTGCATAATACTGATGAACTCCGAATTGCTCATCGGAATAGTAGATATACCCCAGTTCATCATCTACAGCAATGCTTTCAATTTCTTTCAGTCCGCTGTATTTTCCAAACTTACGCACCACTTCACCTGTGATTTTACCATCTTTTTCTGACAATTTATATTGCCACAGATAGCCATCGGCTGGCCCTGATTTTCTACCTGCAATGACGGAAATCTCACCGGTAGCCGGGTTTTTATACATTGAAATTCCCATTGGGCCTCGCTCTGTTTCTCCGTCAAAAACGCTAAACTCACCAACTTCCTTAAGATCGGGAAGTGCATAAAGCTTCACCTTATTGGTTTCCCTTTCCGTTACTGCAGCAATATCTGTTTTATTTCCGCTTAACGGAAATCCATATTCAATATCAACATTATTCGGACGTTGTAATCCAGAAACCCTATGAATGATTTTTCCGTTTAGATCAAATGCATACAATCCGCCATTTGAATCTTTATCCGTTCCGATAATAATACTTTTTGAGGCATCTGCCGGGTTGATCCAGATAGCAGGATCATCTGTATCATAAGTAACCTGGTCCGTGATGATGGCAGGCTTTATTTTTTTTCCTACATTATTTTGCCCGATGCAACTGGCCAATAATGGTAAAATTGCAATGGCAATGATCTTATTTAAGTTTTTCATTTTCAGCATTCATTAAAAATCAAATTTCACACCCATGGTAAATCTTGGTCTGTAATATTCTACCTGGGCAGTTCTGCTTTGAATACCCTGGTAGTATCTCAACGGCTGATTGGTAAGATTATTGGCTTCCGCAAAAATTCTCAGCTGGCTGGTAATCTTATACGAAGCATTGGCATCAAGAAACAACTGCTTATCATAATAGCGGTCTTCAAAAGAATTTCCACCCAATTCATCAATATAATAAGATGCATAATTCATAGAAACCCTTGCTGAAAAACGTTTGTTTTCCCATGATAAAGAGCCGTTGAACATATGTGGAGCTGCTCCCGGCAGCCCTACGTCAGTTCTTTCTTCACCGTCTTCATTGGTAATTCCTTTCGCTTTGGATTTGGTGTAGGTATAATTTACATACACTCCAAGGCCTTTCCAGAATGCTCCGGGAATAAAGTCAAGCTGCCTTTGCAGAGCGACTTCGAAACCATAGATATCTACATTATCACCATTACGCTGCTGAGTGAATCTCCAGTTGTTTTCTCCGGCAGGGATAGGATTCGACTGGCCCGGGAAATCTGCACTGAAATCTGCTGCTGAATAATTTTTCCTGGAAGACGTGTAGATAAAATCTTTCAGATTTTTATAAAATATTCCTCCTGAAAGAATCCCTACAGATTTAAAATATTTTTCTGCCATAAAATCAAAATTGTAAGCATACGTTGCTTTCAGATTTGGATTTCCTGCAGTGATCTCTTCATCTCCCGAAATTACACTAAGGTAGGGAACCAGCGCATAATAATTGGGTCTTGCCAATGCAGTGGTAAATGCAGCCCGAAGCACAAGATCCTGTACAGGGATATATTTGAAAGATAAATTCGGTAAAATATTAGTATAAGAGTTGGTATTGTTGATTTTTCCTACCAGATCCTCTTCATCCATAATGTAATTCCCGGTGTAGTCTATTTTTGTCGTTTCGATACGGGCTCCGGCAATCATTGAAAGCTTGTCGCTGAAATCCTGGTCCCAACGGATATAGCCTGCATAAATATGTTCTTTAGCATTGTAATTGCTGGAAAGGTATTCTTCAGGCTTAAGCTCTCCGGTAAATAAATTCGGGTTAAATAAATCCAGGCTACCCATATAGGCTGAGCTTGCAAAAGTTCCGGGAACATAATTTCCGGGCTGGAAATGGTGCCCGTCAAAATAAACGGTAGGAACAGACAGCAGGCTCCCCATATCATTTACCGGCTCAAAAGCATAATAATCATTATTCCTTTCTTTTTCTTTTAAACGTAAACGCGCACCCGCACGGATTCTTCCTTTCTGGTTTTCAATGACAGAAAACGGGAAACGTATATTCACTTTAGCCCCAAATTCTTTTTCCTGGGTGAAACTATTGGCATCGGAAAGATCGCTTAACTGGTAATTCCCCAGGTTGTCAGGGGTAATTGGTGTAATCACCGGCCTTCTGGGATCACTCAGGTTAGAGGAAAATGTTAAATCCTCATTTTCAAATTCTATATAACGTTCGTGAGGTTTTTTCTCGCTTGCCGCTGCATAATTCATCGACCAGTCCAGATCTATTTTTGAACCTAAAAGGTGTTCGCCTCTTAATGCATAGTTCTGTACCTTCTGTTTCTCCAGCCGGGTATTGTCGTTATGGGCATCACCACCTTTATTCTGACGGGTAATACTGCCTTCCCAGCCGGTAATTTCAGTTTCATCGGCATTGTAGACAGGATCCATTTTGTAGGCTAAGGCATACCGGTTTTCCTTATCGTTTCTGAAATTATACATTGCTGATGCATAGATTTTATTTTTTGAATTAAATTCATAATCCATGTTCAGGTCAAAACTATGACGGATGCGGTGTTCGTTATAATACCGGATTCCCATTTTGCTCACATAGGCTGTTTGAGCAGCATCATCTGCAAGGTCCCATGTAGGCTCAATATTGTCGGAACCAAAATTATTATTGTTATAGGAGAAACTGAAGACTGCACCAAGCTTTTTGTTAAGGAAACGGTTTCCGTAAACAAATCCTGCGGTATAATTTCCTTTTTCCCGAATCGGGCTGTATCCGCCGGCTAAAGTTGCAGAAATCCTTTGTCCGTTAGGGGAAGCTCTTGTAATCAGGTTCACGGAACCACCGATGGCGTCGGCATCCATATCCGGGGTTAATGTTTTATTGACTTCAATCGTGGAGATCATATCGGAAGGAATCAAATCCATCTGAACATTCCGGTTATCACCTTCAGCAGAAGGAATTCTGTCTCCATTTAATGTCACGGAATTCAGATTGGGAGCAAGTCCCCGGATAATTAAATTTCTTGCTTCTCCCTGATCATTTTGTATGGTAACACCTGGTACACGCTTCAAGGCATCCCCGATATTGGCATCAGGAAAGCGTCCGATCTGGTCAGCTGAGATTACGTTGGTGATATTGGCATTGCTTTTTTGTTTATTCAATGCTCTTGCCTGGTTTTTTAAAGCAGCTCCGGCGACAATTACCTCTTCAATTCTTGTTTCTTTCCTGCTGAAAACAATATTCTGTCTTGTATTTTTATCAGACTCAACAAGTACGTTGTATTCACTTATCCCATAACCAAGATAATCCACCTTCATGGTATAACTTCCGGAAGGAACATTCAGGAAAACAAAATTTCCATGTTCGTCAGAGGTGGTATAAATATTCCCTGGAGTCAGGGAGATTTTGGCTCCGGGCAATGCAATTTTAGAATCATCATTAATATTTCCTGACACAGTACCGGTTTGGGCATAAAAATAAATCGATGCACAAAATAAAACGGTTGTAAAAATTCTCTTCACTTTATGATATTTGATTTCACTGTAAATATAGATTTCATGGGAAGAAAAGAAATAAAATGAAAATTAAGCTTTGTTTAAAAAATTGTGAACAGATTGTTTAAACAAAGATGTAGTTTATTACAGGCAGATTGGGAAACTACCGAAAATTTTTCCCGATACAGAAAACACTTTCTTTTTCGATTCCGGTTCTAATGATGGTTTGATATTTACCCACCGTAAAGATTCCGGAAAACATGAACTGATGATCATTTCAGACAGACTCAATCTGAAAACTAAAAAGGCGGAATAATTTTAACGGAAACTTTCCGGGATTACAGCATTTTAATTATTGCATAAATAGAAAAGATAAGTAATAAAAATCCGCAGCTTGAAGTTGTAGATTTTTACTGTAATATCTGAATGCTGTTTAATGAATTTTGACAAATGTCAATGCTTCTTTTCCGAATAAACATGAAAAGATATTTTGAAACTCATGAATATATCTGCATTTTATGGAGTTACCATAGATTTTTAAACCCTGCACGATTTTTTTCGGGCTTAAATCAATATCATATTTTATATATTCTTCAGGCCTTTCATAGCGTATCATCTGATCAGAGCTGTATGTTCTGGAAAAACCAAATTTCTCAAGCCATTCTTCAGTAATTTGAATAGGTTTAATAGACTCTGCAGGAGCAGAAATACGATGAATATCATTTTCAATTTTTACAAAATAATCTTTCTCATTATTCTGAAATATCTCAGTAATCATAAAAACTTGATTTTTGTACTCGACTAAATTTCTGATTTTAAGATCTTCAACGTTCATAATATTTTGTATTAAAAGTTATAGAATCTGTTGGATAAAGGGTGCAAATATTATGCCTCACAGAATAAATTTATTATGAAATATGTGAAGTGTTTTATAATTTTTTTTAATGAATTATTAATTTTTAGTTAAAATAAATAATATAGGCTTTAAGAAATCGTATCGGTTATTTTCTGAATAAATTTCGATCTGTAAAACGGATGATTTCAATTGTATTGATCGGTAAATCCGATTTTCTGTTAATTGAATTTAAAATTCCTGTCGGCTGAATTTTTTTGATGTAAAATTTTAAATTATTATCATTGTAACAATAAAAAAACACCGTATCCGGATGATTGCAGATTTTCCTTTCTATTTATCACTTATTGTTGCTATTGTATTGCTGGTCATGCTGGCCAATAAAATCAAAGTGGCTTATCCTGTGTTGCTTGTAGTGGCAGGATTATTAATCAGTTTCATTCCCGGGATTCCGATGATAAGGATTGATCCGGAGCTGATTTTCATTATATTCCTTCCTCCCTTACTCTATGAGGCGGCTTGGTCTATTTCATGGAAAGAGCTCTGGAAATGGAGACGGATTATAGGAAGCTTCGCATTTGTGGTTGTTTTTCTTACAGCAATTTCCGTAGCCTTCGTAGCTAATTATTTTATTCCCGGGTTTTCTCTTGCACTCGGGTTTTTATTAGGCGGAATAGTCTCTCCTCCCGATGCGGTAAGTGCCGGAGCTATTCTGAAATTTGTAAAGGTGCCTAAAAGAATGTCTTCTATTTTGGAAGGGGAAAGCCTGCTGAATGATGCTTCTTCACTGATTATTTTCCGTTTTGCAATGGTAGCGGTGGCTACAGGACAGTTTGTCTGGCATGAAGCGGCACTCAGTTTCTCATGGATGCTTATTGGTGGGGTAGGAATAGGTCTACTCATCGGCTGGATATTTATGAAAGTACATAAATACCTTCCTACAGATGCCAATATGGATACTATTCTTACCATTGTAGCTCCTTATCTGATGTACATTGCTGCTGAAGAAGTTCACAGCTCAGGGGTTTTGGCTGTTGTAAGCGGTGGTTTGTTGTTATCCAATCACAGGCACCGTATTATGAGCGCTTCATCCCGTTTGCGGGGTGTTAATGTATGGCAAAGCCTTTCTTTTGTTTTAAACGGGTTGGTATTCCTGCTGATAGGCCTGGATTTACCGGAAATCACCTCAGGGCTGGAAGGGGTAAGCCTTTCTGCAGCGATTGGTTATGGATTACTGATCACGGCTGTATTGATTATCGTAAGGATTTTGTCTGCTTATGGTGCTGTAGTAGTTACTTTAATCGCACGGAATTACATCAGTGTAGCTGATACAAGAAGCCCGGGATTCAAAGCACCGATTCTGATGGGATGGACGGGAATGCGTGGTGTGGTTTCTCTGGCGGCAGCTTTATCTATCCCTACACAGATCCATGAAGGTGGAGCTGATTTTCCCCAAAGAAACCTGATTTTATTTATCACTTTTATTGTAATATTGACGACCCTGCTTATTCAGGGATTAACCCTGCCTTTCCTGATCAGAAGCCTTAATATGCCCTCATTTAATGACTATCTTCCGGACGAGGATGCCGAAGAATACATCAAAAGGCAGATGGCAAAACATACGGTGGAGCATATCACAAGCAATTACGGTGATATGCTTAATGAGAGTCAGTTCTTAAAGTATGTTCATGATAAATGGAAAGATAAAACAAATGATGATGTTGATGTGAAAATTTCTCCTGAAGTAAAATCGGTTTATCTCGATATCTTAAACCAGCAAAGGATGTGGCTTATTGACCAGAATCACAACAATAGCCAGGTTGATGAAGATCTGATCAGAAAACATTTGCTTCAGATCGACCTTGAAGAAGAAAGAATTCTTTTGATTTGTTAGCTATTCCAGGTCTAAAATTGAAATTAGCTTTTGCAGATACTCATCTTCTTTTAAAACCTTTTGGTAAGATTGTTTGGCATAAGCAGGGGAGAGTTTGTAGTTTTCGGGTTTTAAATGAAAATCATCATTCTCAATGTATTGGTTGAGATGTTGGGTATATTCCTTAATCCATTTGGAGATCCTTCTTCTTTTGATCTTGCATGGAGAATTGTTCTTTATCTTTTGTAAAGAATTTAATATAAGTGATTTATCTCCGTGAAAATTAATGATATGAGTAACAAAAGACAGGTTGTGTTTGTCTTGTAAAACAGAATGGGCTTCATTTTCAAAAATCATATCCGGGATAAGTTTTTAATTGTTTATCAAGTTTTTAAACAGTTAATGTAGTCTGTTTTATTTTTTTGCTTCAAAAAGCTTAGCCAAAATACTTAAATAATTCTAAAAATGATATTTTTTTAGAAAATTTATTTATATAAATATTTAAAATTAGATGATTATTAAGTGTATTGTGATTTACGTAAGTATTTTGTATTTTTAACTGTTGTTCTCATTAATTTTATGACTTATGGTAGATTTTGTAGTAGTAATTCTACAATAAGGTAACTTTATTTCTACAGGATATATTTTCCATATGCTCTGAATATTTTTTAGTTTTGCGGTGTTACAAGTTAGATGGTGATGGTATTTTAAAAACATAAAGGCTGAATTGACTTGTTCCTATCATGAAAGTTTCAGCTTTAATTATTTAAAAATCAATACCTGTTTTTGTGTGGGGCTGGAAATTGTTTGCAATATTCTGGCCTTTTTTGACGTTAAAAGCAAAATACACATTAATGAAAAAAGAAAATTTCTCTCATTTACTAGGTAAAAACCGTATTCTCGTCAAACATGAAATGGGTGACGGGTTTAATTATTTTATAGATGATACCTGGACTTATGAATTAGGTAAAACCTGGACAGGAAGGAGAATTATTTTATCCATTACTTTTAAAAACGGAATTGCTACAGAAATTAACGTATTTAAGAGTTTCAAAAAGCATTGAATGTTTTGTCTTTAAAAACGAAAACAGTTTTTTATAATTTCTAAAAATATACTTTTTTGTTCATATCTTCTACATTCCCTGAATACATTTTTTTAACAGATCGGACATTTACTGCTTTTACATCAATATTCTTATGACGGTTTTATGAATTTTTTTTCTCTCTGTAAGATTTATTATTTGGAGTTAATATATTTTATTTTTTCTGTATTAAGTGGAATATTATACGTGAAAATATCTAAATAACATAATTGTTTGAAAAAATTTAACCTTAAAACTTAAATTCTATATTGCTGTCTGAAAAATATTTTATTCTATTGTTTTGAGTAATTTATTGATATATACTCTTTTATTGTTTGTTTTTATTGTGTTGTTTGTCGTGTTTTAATATTTTTGAGATTAAATACACACTAATGAAAAAAGATTTCTCTCATTTACTGGGAAGTACCCGTATTGTCATTAAACATGAAATGGGTGATGGCTTTAATTATTTTACAAATGACATCTGGACCTATGAGCTGGGTAAAACATGGACAGGAAGAAGGATTATTTTATCGGTTACTTTTGAAAACGGAATTGCTGCAGAAGTTAAGGTGTTTAAAAGCTTTAGGAAATACTAAATATCTTTTTCTAAAATACAATTTCCGGACGAACGGTGCTCAGGAAGAGCTGAAAACCCCATTATTCAACAGCTTCGTAAAACGTATTGCTCACGCAAGCAAAAGCATTATTTATTTAAAACCGGTTTT
This sequence comes from Chryseobacterium populi, assembly GCF_000282115.1. Taxonomy (GTDB): domain Bacteria; phylum Bacteroidota; class Bacteroidia; order Flavobacteriales; family Weeksellaceae; genus Chryseobacterium; species Chryseobacterium populi. The sequence continues at coordinate 5,981 of NZ_AKJY01000067.1, read as the reverse complement.
TAAATCAGTTTTCTTATGTGGTTTTGTAAACTTTTTTCTTTTTTGTAAGGTCTGCTATTTCAAGTTAAAACCTTATATTTTTCCTGTATTGAAGCTGGTATTATGTATAAAATATATAGGTGGATGATGATTGTTAAAAAAATATAAACTTAAACTTCAAATTCTTTACTGCTAATTGAAAATATTTTATTCTATAGTTTTTGTTAATTTATTGATATTTAGTGGTTTGTGATTTGTTTTGGTTGTGTTGTCTGTTGTGTTTTAATATTTTTGAGATCAAAAACACATAATGAAAGAGAAAAAATTCACATACTTGCTGGGAAGTACCCGTATTGAAGTTAAGGATAAGCTAGGCTATGGTTTTAATTGTTTTACAAATGATTTATGGACCTATAAATTGGGCAGAACCTGGATGGGAAGAAGAGTTATTTTATTACTTATTTTTAAAAACGAAGAGGTAGCAGAAATTATGGTTGTTAAAAAATTCTGGAAATACTGAATGGAGCATTTTTACCGATTTAAAGGGATAAGAAAACCTCTCAAAAAATTGAGAGGTTAATTAAAAAAATTGACTGTAATATTGAATTAAATTCAATTATTTTAAATTTCTATGGTCAGTAAGCCTGATGAGTTATTTATTGTTTTCCAGCCACTTTAAGCGGCGTTCGTCAGCAAGATGTTTCACTTTAAAATTCTCAAAAACGGCATTAAAGCCATTTCCATCCGGGCAAGCAGCCATTAATCCTACCATGACCGGGGTATTATCCTGAAGATGGGCGTTACGCATCATGATGTAATTTTTATCATCAAATGAATAAAATATTTCAACAGCATCAAGTCTCCGTACCGCTTTGATCCAGACGGCAGGAGGTGTTTTATCCAGAGTGATAACACTCCAGTCGCTTGTTGTGTGAGTGACAACAGTACTTAGATTATATTGGCCATCTACAAATTCCACCCCCGCTTTAATATAATGGTCCTTGTCAATTCGCAACATTAGTCCCATCTGATCAAAACGGGCCTTATAATTTCCCGAGATTTTTACTTTAGCTTCAAATTCACCACCATAAGTTGCGTAGTAAAAAGGAGCATCATCTACTGTAAAGCCATAATGGGAGATTCTCCAGTAGTCACTTTGTGGTGTGACAAACATAGATAAGCTGTTGTTTTTAACCTCCCATTTTTCAGGCTCATTAAACCAGTTCATTTTTTCTAAGGTCTGGGCAAAAATGCTTCCGCCTGATAAAAAGAAGCAAAAACTTAAAAAGGTTCTCTTCATATTTTTCGTTATAAGTATAACTGAATGTAATTTATTAATTTAGCAAAAGTAAAATTTAACTGTTGTACCGTCAATACTGATAAATAACCATTTTATGCAGATCGTAGAAACGCTTAATGAAGCATTACTCAATAAAAATCCGGGCAGAAACTGCGAATGTCTGTTGGATATTAAAGTGTATAAACAGATTGCTTTGATGTATTCCCGGATGGAAAATACAATTTCGGTACTCAGTGATATGCAGGCGGATAAAAGCTATGTTTATAAATCTAAAGCTGCTTTGGAGTTAGGTTTGGATATGAATGAAAATCCCCTGGAAATAGATTCGATCTGGGAAGAAGATATTCTGAAGAAGATACATCCTGATGATAAACTCAAAAAATATATCCATGAATTAAGGTTTTTCAAATTTCTGGATTCACAGCAACCTGAGGAGCGTGCCGATTATCATGTTGTATCAAGAATGCAGATGAAAGATAAAAATGAGAACTATCGGTTTGTTCAGCACCGCATGTTTTATGTATATTCCCCTTACAACGGAAAATTGAGATTTGCGCTTTGCCTGTATAGCATTGTTCCTGATCAATCCGTACATTTATCTTCATCGTTTTTAATCATTAACTCTGCGAAAGGAGATGTGGTAGCGGAGGATAAGTTAAACTATAAAAATATTTTATCCAAAAGGGAGCTTGAAGTCCTGAAGTTTGTAGGGGAAGGATTGACCAGTAAAGAAATTGCTGATTTTCTCTCTATAAGCATCAATACTGTAAGCAGACACAGACAGAATATCCTGGAAAAACTGAAAGTGAAGAATTCCGTTCAGGCATTTAATGACAGTTTTCATTAATAATCTGGTTTGAAATTTTCCGAAAAGCTCACCATATTCATAGGATTAATCTTTTTAAATTCATATTTTTAATAAAGCTTAATGAATTATATGCAAAATGATGAAAAGATATTAAAAAGAGGTGCGGAAATTACAGCCAGTTATTTTGCCTTTATTGATCAGCATATTCAGGATGTGATTTCAGGGAATATTTCTGAATTTATGGAACTCAATGAAATTGCCGGTCAGCTTGCGATTTCCCACACCCACCTTACAGATACCATAAAAAAAGAAAAGGGAAATCATCCCTGTCATTTTTATGATGCTAAAATTATAGAACAGGCAGAGATTATGCTGTCTGAAACCAATCGTTCTGTTGCTGAAATAGCCAGAATCTTCACCTATGATCCGTCAAATTTTTCTAAATTTTTTAAAAAATGGACCGGGATGACTCCCGGGAGCTTCAGGAAAAATAAAAAAAATAAATAGAAGGTATTTTGTAACTCTTATCATTGAAGATTATGAATGTTTTTGTCACAGAAAGAATATGGCAGGGTGAAATTCTGATGTAAAGAAATTCAAAAAAATAAAGCTTGGAAAAGTGAAATAAATATGTGTTTTTTGAAGGGAAAGATACCAATTTGTAATCTGGAATTGGTGAGAAAAAATAAATGACAATTGTGAAATAAATTGATTTTCAAGTGGTAATACTCCAATACTATACACATAATAAAAACAGATAAAATAAAACCTAAAAAATGTTAAATAGTCCTATATTTGCTTTATAAAACAACTAAAATAATTAAGGATGAATATTGATTTCACGACAGCAACTTTTAAAGATTTTGAAAATATCCCAAAGTTTGATATGGTTCAAAGGGCAGAAGTTTTTTATGATTTTTTAGGTTACATGAAATCTAATGGGCATATGAATTACAGATTGAAGAATAACTCGGGATGTAGCTCTGTGATGAATGTAGATATTGAAAATACACAAAGGGATTATGTAAGTTTTGTATCTAATGATTATTTAGGATTTACTCAGCATCCGAAAGTAAAACAAGCTGCAGTAGAAGGAATTCAAAAATATGGAACAGGAGCGGGAGCATCGCCACTTATTGGAGGACATTTTATTTTTCATGATGATTTGGAAAAGAAAATTTCTTCATTTTTTGGAAGGAAACATGAGGAAGCAGTAATATTTACTACCGGGTATACGGCTAACAGTGCGACTTTACAGATATTATTGCAAAAAGAAGATATTGCGATTATAGACATGGCTGTGCATGCCAGTATGTATGAAGGATGTGCTTTTACCAATACAAAAACATTTCCTCATAATAATTTAATAGCTTTGGAACAAGTTTTGAAGGCATCAGAAGATAAATATAGAACAAAGCTTGTCGTCATAGATGGAATTTATTCTCAGGATGGAGATGTTTCGCCTTTAAAAGATATTTATAATTTAGTGAAAAAATATAATGCTTTTTTGATGGTGGATGATGCACATGGAGTGGGAATTTTAGGAAAAACAGGTAGAGGAGCGTTGGAGGAAGCGGATATGCTGGATAAAGTAGATATTATTACCGGGACATTCAGTAAAACATTTGGTAATGTAGGTGGATATGTAATTACTAATGAAAAGCTGGCTGCATTTATACGATTTCAATCACGCCAGCAAATTTTCTCTGCTACAGCACCTCCTTCTACTATGGGGATTATCAAGGCTATCGAATTAATGGATGAAGAACCATATTGGCGTACAAAGCTATGGGAAAATATAAATTATTTCAAAAAAGGGCTTAATGATATAGGTTTAGAGACCGGAAATACATGTTCTGCTATCGTTCCTGTAAAAATTGGAGACCCAAATGTAACAGGTGATGTAGGAAAGCTACTTATTGAAAGAGGAGTTTATACAAATCCGATATTATATCCGGCAGTGGCAAGAAAAGATGCACGTATCAGAATGGCTGTAATGGCAACTCATGAAAGAGAGCATCTTGACAAAACACTGAATGCATTTGAAGATATCAATAATAAATTGCATATTGCGAAAAAATAATAAAAATGCCTAGAAAAGTTGTGCAAGGTCCCATCAGGGATAAAGAAAAAACCAAACAAAAGCTGCTTGCCGCAGTTGGAAAAATCTTAAGAGTAAAAGGCTATTCAGGATTGAAAGTGAGTAAAATAGCTGCTGTAGCCGGCTTTGATAAGAAACTGATTTATGAATATTTCGGAAGTACAGAAAAACTTATTGACGAATATATCAAATCTCAGGATTATTGGAGTAAGTTGACGGGAAGTGAAATTGAAATTGATATCTCAGATGGAGGACATGCACTTTCCAAATTAGCATTGATAAATCAGTTTGAAAATCTTAAAAGAAATAAAGAGCTGCAGAAAATTATTCTTTGGGAGCTTTCTGAAAACAAGCCTATTCTTAGAAAGTTAGCAGATGAACGTGAGGAAATGGGAGATATAATGTTTAAAAATATTACAGATCCTTATTTTGGAGAAGAAAAAGCAAAGAAATTCAGAGCTATTATTGCCCTTCTTATTTCCGGTGCATATTATTTAAATATTCATACTGCTACCAATGGAAGTACTTTTTGTGGGCTTGATATGAAAAGTGACGAAGGAAGAACAGAAATTGAAAAAGCTATTGTTGATATTATCGATTTTGCCTACGATAGTAAAGATGGGCCAAAGCCTGCATAATTCCGGAAAAAATAGTTTGTGGATAATTTGAAGGCTTTTGGCTTTCAGATTAAAACTATATTCCTTATTTTTGACCAATGGAAAATTTCATCGTATCTGCAAGAAAGTACCGCCCGCAAGAGTTTGACACTGTTGTTGGGCAATCTCACATTACAGATACTTTAGAACATGCAATTGAAGAAAACCAGTTAGCCCAGGCTTTACTGTTTTGCGGGCCCCGTGGTGTCGGGAAAACTACATGTGCCAGGATTCTGGCGAGAAAGATCAATGAAAAGGATGGTTCCGTTTCAGAAGACGGCTTTGCTTATAATATTTATGAACTCGATGCTGCATCAAATAACTCTGTGGATGATATCCGGGAGCTGATTGATCAGGTTCGTTTTGCCCCTCAGGTCGGTCAGTACAAAGTGTACATCATCGATGAGGTACATATGCTGTCTTCTGCAGCCTTCAATGCTTTTCTTAAAACGCTTGAAGAACCGCCTGCACATGCCATTTTTATTCTGGCAACCACAGAAAAGCATAAAATTATTCCAACAATTTTATCGCGCTGTCAGATTTATGATTTTAAAAGAATCGTTATTGAAGATATCCAGGAACACTTAAGAAATATTGCCCAAAAGGAAAATATTCAATACGAAGACGATGCTCTATACCTTATTGCCCAGAAAGCAGATGGTGCTCTGAGAGATGCTCTTTCCATTTTTGACAGGCTTTCCACATTTTCTCAAAAGAATATTACTTTAGCCAAAGCAGCTGAAGTGCTTAATATTCTTGATTACGATCAATACCTGAATGTAGTGGATCTGGCTAAAGAAAACAAAATTCCTGAAGTACTTTTTGCATTTAATGAAATTGTAAAAAGAGGTTTCGATCCCCATATCTTTATTGCGGGATTGGGAAATCACTTCAGAGATCTGATGATGGCACAGAATACTTCTACCATAGATCTTATTGAAGTTGGAGAAAAAACGAAAATTAAATTTGTTGAGCAAAGCCGGAAATGGAATGCCCAGCAGCTCATAGATGCTATTGAAATCTGCAACCATGCGGATATTAATTATAAAAATTCCAAGAACCCAAGATTAACAGTAGAGATTGCGTTGATGCAACTGGCTTCACTGACGGCTAATGGCGACGTTGCTAAAAAAAAAA
>NZ_AKJY01000066.1 GCF_000282115.1 Chryseobacterium populi | reverse complement strand
TTCGGCGGCATCTTCGATGCCGCCGAAACTGTATCTAAAATTTATAAGTCTTATTTTTAGGCTGATTATGATTTACCATTCCCCGAATCGGAACCAGCAGATCCATCAAACCATTCAGTTTTATTTCGTAAATTGTTGAAAGCTGCATCCCAAGTTTTCCTTTGGGCATTCCTTTTCTGTAAAACCATTCAAGATAGCTTATTGGTAGATCAGCAATGACTGTTCCTTCGTACTTGCCGAAAGGCATTTTAACGACACAGATTTCTTTTAATATCTCCGGATTTATTCCTTCCACAATTCTTATACTATTAAATCAACTTTTTTTTCTAAATCATCATCCTTATCCGGTAACTGCAGCTCAGGAGTGTCATCGTCTGAAAATTCATTTCTGTATACCTGAATCAAAAGAAGAGTAAGAGAAATCAGAATCGGACCAAAGATCAGCCCCATAAAGCCAAATAAGTTCATTCCCATAATAATCCCGAAAACCGTGTTCAGGGGATGAACATCTTCCAGCTTTTTTAAAAGGGTAAACCGCAATAAATTATCCGTCAATCCCACTACAATCAGACAGTAGGCTGCCAATCCCAGACCTGGCCCCGTATTTCCTTCAGCGATCATATAGATACAAACCGGAACGTAGACAATCGCGGCCCCAACAACAGGAACCATTGATGCAGCAGCTGTTAAAGCAAAAAGTAATACCGGACTGGGAGCTCCGAAAATAAAATACCCAACCAATGCTACAATACCCTGCCCCATCGCTACTACAGGAATTCCAATCGCATTGGCCATAATCAGCTTTCTCATCTTGTCCCCGATCAAAGAAACATTGGCTCTTTTCAAGGGTGCAGACGATGCGAGAATCCTTTCAAAAACCCTGGGTCTTTCCAGCATAAAGTAAAGAATAAAATACATGGACATCACTACTGTAAGGGTATTGAAGGTTCCACTGAGCGCAGAAGTTGAAACTTTTCCTACCGAACTCTTTAATTTATCCATATTTTCCTTACTCAGGATATCAAAGCCTGTTTTTGAAAAGATGTAAGAATGTATTTTTTCCAGAAAAACATTAAACTTAGTCATATAAGCCTGTGCTTTTCCGAGTTTTTCAATTAAAAGATCTCCGATGAAATAGATCGGTAAAATAAGAATAATCAGACTCGCCAGCATCAGGAGAAGTGATGAAGCCCATGGTTTCCATTTTTTCTCTTCCTGTAAATAAAAATTATATCTCCGGCAAACTACATAAATAGTAATAGCCCCTAAAACTGAAGGTATAAAAAGAGCGAGGTTAAAACAAATCAATCCCGTCAACACCAAAATGATCGCAAGTAATGAAACCTGCTTTATAGCAACACTGCTTATTTGTTTATCTTTGTTCACCATTATTGTTTAAATACGATTTGTCTGGGTTTTCCTAAAAAGGCACAATAGGTAGAATACATTACTGCAGTGATAAAGCTTCCGGTTACAATGATCCCGATACAACAGGCAAAAACCCCACAAAAGCTCAGTATAAGTCCAAGAAATGACCCCCCCAGAAAGGTTCCGTAATTATCTTTTGCAATATTATAGGCTTTCCCCATTGCTTCCGTTGCCGATGCATTTTCAAAAAGAAGAATCGGATATCCTAACAGGAAAAAAGGGAACACAAAGAAAAATGGAATCCCACACATTGCTAATGCAATTCTCAGAACAACATGGGCAATCAAACTGTAAATCAGAATATTGACAAAATTTTGTCTATAGCCGATAAATAAATCAGAGAACTCTACCGTACTTTTTGTATTGTACTTGTTAATAATATAAATCAACCCTACATACAGAGGGGAAAGAAGTGCTCCAAGAATACTCGAAAAAGAATAATATAAAGATAAACCGGGGGAATAATAAGATCTGAAATTTGAGACATTTCCATCTGTATCCCTGATCTCTTCTGCAATATTCCATGAATTAAATCCCGTGATTGATTGTAAAATAGAGTCTCCTATGACATAAATGATCATGGCTACAATCGCGTAGAGAATTACCCCTTTATACATCTCGAAAGCATGTGAAATAATTGATCCCGTATCTTTACCCGGAACAGAACCCTGTTGGTCAAACTCGTTAAATTCAGACATGGTTAAATATTTTTATGATTTTATCAAATTTAACTTTTTTTGACTAAAAAATAGTAAGCTGTTTAAAATTTAACTCTTTTCCGAAAAAACCGTTTTATAAAGTGAATAAATCATTGCATTCCAGAATGGGAAAGTAAATAACCCACCAACAAAAAACAGCATAAACCCGAGACATTTAAAAATAAAAGCCACAATGGCACATACCAATATTTCAATAAAGTACATTTTCAGCGCTTTAAAATTTAAACTGATTGCTTCAAAGATCCTTTTATCCGTAAAAAACATCAGCGGGGCTACGAATATCGTTATAAAAACCCACACAATACCAAGTATAATCGTCTGGAAAGCATAGCTGAAAACAAAAAACCAGAAAATATAATATCCTACATATTTCAAAAAATTGAAGCCGTTATACCCCACAAGCAGATCACCGATCTCCAGCTTTTCTTTAAGATCAAGCTTTCTGTAAATCTGATAAAAGCCTAAGTTTAGCGGATATAAAAAAATCGCAACCCCAATCATCCCCCAGGAAAACCTTTGAAATTCCGGCTGGGAAAGCATTTTGGCAAGATGCTCAGAATATACCTGAACACCGTCTTTTGCATATTTAGCTGTTTCAATATATTGCTCCAGTATTCCGTATTTTGAATCAAAGAAAAAGAATACCGTAAGGAAAATCCCAAAATAGAGGACTGAAAACATCAGCTGAAAAATCAATGTTTTATTCCAATAAAAAAAAGCCTGTTTGAGTATAAAATCAATTCCCGGTTTCTGAGGATATTTGTTCTGCATTAAAAATATTTTGTGCAAAAGTAAACATCAATAAGTACTTTTGCAGAATGTTTTCAACGAATCATCAAAAATTTATGGAAATGGACGAGCTTTCTCTTCAGAAAGTTCCCTATTTTTTCATCATCGATTTCCTTACAGAAAATGTTGAAATCTATAAAGAAAACGAAATTAAAAAATCAGGCTTATCAATTGATTTTCAAGGATATAAAACACCATCTATTTACCATGAGCTACCACAGAAAATTGAATGGAGGTCTTATCCTGAAACATTAGAAAGTTTTCAAAAAGGATTTGAATATGTGCAGAAAAATATTCAACTGGGAAATTCTTATTTAGTAAATTATACAAGAAAAACGAGGATTGAAACAAATTTAAGCCTCGAAGAAATTTTTTATCATTCAAATGCCAAATACAAGGTTTTTTATAAAGATTTTTTTGTATTTTTTTCTCCTGAAACTTTTGTAAAGATTATTGACGGTAAAATTTTCACTTATCCTATGAAAGGAACTATTGATGCATCTTTAGAAAATGCAGTGGAAATTTTAAGAAATGATAAAAAAGAAAAGGCTGAACATTATACGGTGGTAGATTTACTCCGGAATGATCTTAGCATGGTGGCGGATAATGTAAAAGTTGATCAGTTCCAGCATATTGACTTTATTAAAACCCATCAAAAAGACCTTTATGCCATGAGTTCTGAAATTTCAGGAAATTTAACCCCTGAATTTGCTGGAAAAGTAGGCAGTATTATGAAAAGACTGCTTCCCGCCGGTTCTATTTTAGGAGCTCCCAAACCCAAAACATTGGAAATTATTCTCAATGCTGAAGGTTATGACAGAGGATATTACACCGGGGTTTGTGGTTGGTTTGATGGAAAAAATCTTGACAGCTGCGTGATGATCCGTTTTATTGAAAAAGAAGGCGACCAGCTCTATTTCAAAAGCGGAGGCGGAATAACCCACATGAGTAAATTAGAAGACGAGTATCAGGAAATGAAAAATAAAATTTATGTCCCAATTCATTGAAAGTATTAAAGTAGAAGACCAGGAAGTTTTCCTGTTGGATTTTCATCAAAAGCGTGTAGATCACACTTTCTCCCATTTCGGAAAAGAGGGTTCAATTGATCTTGCCAAAATATTCAAACATCTGGAACATGATGAAGACGGTCTTTTTAAACTGAGAATCGCCTATGATCTGGATAAAAGAATCCGTACACAGATGATCCCTTATGCTATCCCTGAAATCCAGGATTTTCAATTGGTAGAAAACAACAGCTTTGATTATTCTTTCAAATTTGAAGACCGGAAAGAACTGGATAAAATGAAAATGAAATCCAAGGCTGAAGAAATCATCATTGTAAAAAATAATCATATTACAGACACTTCTTTTTCCAACCTTCTGTTCCTGAAGGGCAAAGACTGGTTTACTCCAGCCTCCTTTTTATTGAATGGAGTGCAGAGGCAGCACCTTTTAAAGCAAAAGAAAATCAAAGAAAAGGAAATTACTTTACAGAATATTAAAGAGTTTTCGCACTTCCAGCTGATTAATGCTTTGAATGATTTCGACGATATGTTTATTTATCCCATCGACAGAATTATTAATCTGCCGGGTAATGAAGAATATCTGGACCTTTAATTCTCTTTCATAAACTCAAAATAAGCCTTCAAAACATCAGCACTGTTTTTTCCATGGGTATTCACTTCAAGAATTTTCGGTTGTGTATCCGGTTTGAAGAAATTATCCAGAACCCGGTCTAATGTAGGTTCATCTTCAACTTTAGTATAGGAGAACCCAAAATGTTTGGCCAGATACTCTGCATTTTTATGATGTTTCGTTGCAATAAACTCATCCAATGTATTCGGATTGGCATTTCCCGGCCCCGGAATGATTTTAAAAATATTCCCTTCCCCATTGTTGAAGATAATGATCCTTACAAAAGGTGGGATGTATTGATTCCAGAGACCGTTGATATCATAGAAGAAGCTCAAATCTCCGGTGATTAATAACGTCGGATTAGCATTTTTTATTGCAAAGCCCATTGCAGTTGAAGTACATCCGTCAATTCCGCTTGTTCCTCTGTTACAGTATATTCTTCTTTTCCCGAAATCAAATAACTGAGCATACCTGATGGCAGAGCTGTTACTGAAATGAACATTATAATTTTCAGGAATTGTCTGTGACGCCTTATTGAAAAAATAAAAATCTGAAAACTCAACTAAATTTAAAAACTGCTGATGTCTTGCATCTTTTTTATCTCTTAAAACATCCCAAAGATTAAAATAGGGTCTTGGCTCAAGATTAATAAATTTTAATAACCTGGAAAAGAAAATCTCAGGTCTTACTTCAATTTTTTCAGTTAAAGAATAATAGGTGTCTGGTTGCCAGATCTCATCCAGATGCCAGTGTTGCTTCGGACGTGCACTTCTCAAAAACTGTTTTACCTTTTTGGAGACCACATTCTGCCCGATTGTAATTAACAGATCAGGGGTATACATTTTATAGTCCTCTTCTGTGAAGTTAAAAATATATCGGTCAATATGTTTGAAAAATTTTTCATGATGCAGATTAGAATTCGCCTCGCTTAAAACAACAACAGAATGATTTTTCACCAATTGGGTAAGCTGGTTTTCCAGTTCCGGGCTATAATCTTTTGTTCCTATCAAAAGTAAGATTCGTTGAGAGGTATTCCAGTCAGCGACTAGATTTGACGGAATCTCATATTCTTTCTGCTTGATCGTTCTTTCAACCGTCGGAAAAGTCGGAAGTTCAGAAACCAATTCATATAAAGGCTCTTCCAAAGGAATATTAATGTGCACCGGGCCCTGTTTTTCAAAACATAGTTCAATGGCTTTCTTAATAATATCAAAATTGATATCTTCTGCATTCTCCCTGCTGTCTTCTATAAGCTGGAAATCTCCGTAAGAATGCTGATGAAAAAGATTATTCTGCCTGATAGTCTGTCCATCAAAAATATCCACAAAATCCGTAGGCCGGTCTGCAGTTAAAATCAAAAGTGGTATATTCTGATAAAAAGCCTCAGTAACTGCAGGATAGTAGTTTGCAGCCGCAGAGCCGCTTGTACAGGTGATCGCTACAGGTTTTCTTTCACTTTTGGCCATTCCCATTCCTACAAAAGCAGCACTTCGCTCATCCACAATACTGAAGCAGTTAAATGCATCCACTTCCGAAAAATGGATCGCCAGCGGAGCATTTCTGGACCCCGGAGAAATAACGATATCTGAAATTCCGTACTGTTGAAGAAGATGGGCAAGTATCTGAATACTTCTTTTGGAAGAATATTTTTTCATTCGGCAAATTTAGTTTATAAATACTTAATTGTAAAATCATTTAATTCAAAAAATATGTAATTTAGCGGTTCGTAAATTTCTAAAAATGGATAAAATACCTAGTGTAGACCTGCGTGATTTCCTTTCGGGTGACCCGGAACGCAAACAGAAATTTGTAAATGAAATCGGAAAAGCTTATGAAGAAATTGGTTTTGTAGCCTTAAAGGGCCATTTTCTTGATGATCAGTTAGTAGATGAGTTGTATGGGGAGGTTAAAAACTTTTTTGAACTTCCAACGGAAACGAAACAGAAGTATGAAATTCCCGGAATCGGAGGCCAGAGAGGCTACGTAGGATTCGGGAAAGAAACGGCAAAAGGTTTTAAAAGAGGAGATTTAAAAGAGTTTTGGCATTTCGGTCAGTATGTATCGGATGGCTCAAAATACAAATCCCAGTATCCGGATAACGTAAATGTTGAAGAACTTCCAAAATTCAATGAAGTAGGTAAGAAGGCTTATCAGATGCTTGAAAAAACCGGGAAATATGTTTTGAGAGCACTGGCATTATATCTTGGCCTGGATGAATTTTATTTTGATGATAAAATCGCAGAAGGGAACTCAATTTTAAGACCTATTCATTACCCGCCAATTACACAGGAACCTGATGATGCTGTAAGGGCTGCCGCTCACGGAGACATCAACCTGATTACCCTTTTAATGGGATCTCAGGGTAAAGGGCTTCAGGTTCAGAATCATAATGGCGACTGGATCGATGCTATTGCAGACCCTGATGAATTGATGATTAATGTTGGTGATATGTTATCAAGACATACCAACAATAAACTGAAGTCTACCATTCACAGGGTGGTAAACCCGCCAAGAGAATTATGGGGAACTTCAAGATATTCAATACCTTTCTTTATGCATCCTGTAAGTGAGATGTCTCTTAATGCACTTGAAAACTGTGTTGATGAAAACAATCCGAAACTATATGAAGATACTACTGCCGGAGAGTTTTTGTACGAGAGATTAATAGAATTGGGTTTAATAAAAAAATAATCTAAAGCCCCAATCTTGTATATATTTTTTTAATTATCTTTACTTAAGTGTCAAATTTTTAATTAAAACAATATGAAAAATTTAAAAAAACTAAGTAACAGCCAATTAAAAAGTATTTCAGGAGCAGGAGAAATAAAACTTCCGGAACCTGAATTTTGTATGTATTACTGCAACGGAGTTGTCATCTGTGAGACTTGCAGCAATGATTTTAAATGTCCTGATGATACTATGTAAAATAAATCATCTGCAAATAATAAGAAAACCGTTCCTTTTGGGACGGTTTTTATTTTAATGAATCCAAATATTTTGAAATTCACAGGTTATCCACTTTACAATCTGTGAAAGCTTATATAATTCATAGCTGATAAAAATCAATCAAACAATCTCAGTTGCTGATCTTTAGCTCCGGTAAAACCAGACGTTGAAAGTTTCGGAAACTGTTTCCCTTCAAAAAATTTTTTCCGCCCAATTTTAAATGTATTGTGAATCATTTCAGCAATATTCCCGTCTCCTTTTTGCCGGGTAAAATACCTTTTTTCACCAAGTTTTCCCCCGCGCATTGAACGGATCAGGTTTAAAACTTTCTGAGCCCGGTCAGGAAAGCTGGATTCTATCCATTGTACAAAAACAGGTTCTACCGTGTCATTCAGCCTCACAAGAGTATATCCGAAACTCTGAGCCCCTGCCTCGGAAATTGCCTTTAAAATACTTAACGGCTCATCACTGTTTAATCCCGGGATTATGGGTGCCACCATCACATTAACCGGAATTTTATTTTCTGAAAGAATTTCAACCGCTTTCAGCTTATTTTTTGCAGAGCTGGTTCTTGGTTCCATTTTTCTCCGTAGCTCTTCGTTGATCGTAGGGATACTTAAAGAAACAGAAACAAGGTTTTGCTCTGCCAGTGGCTTCAGCAAATCCATATCTCTTAAAACCAATGCATTTTTTGTCAGAATATTGACAGGATGCCTGTAATCAAGACAAACCTGAAGTATTTTTCTTGTAATTTCGAATTGTCTTTCTGCCGGCTGATAACAATCTGTGTTTCCGGAAAGCAAAATAGGAGCCGCTTTATACCCTCTTTTCTGAAAAAATTTTTCTAATAATTCAGGAGCATTTTTCTTGACCATGATCTTTCTTTCAAAATCAATTCCTGCACTATATCCCCAATATTCATGAGTAGGCCTTGCAAAACAATAGGAACATCCATGCTCACAACCCTGATAAGGATTCATCGAATATTCCATCGGCAAATCTTCGCTTTTCACCTGATTTACAATGGTCTTGGGAAAAACCTCCGTAAAAGATGTTTTTACTGTTTCGAAATCTTCATCTTCAGGCTCAAAGGTATACTTATCGAAACGGTTGATTACATTTCGCTGAGCTCCCTGACCTTTTATGATATTTTCGTTCTGCATTCTGATGTAAAATTAGAATGGAATTTTTGTAAAATAATGAGTTTTAACACTAAAGTTTTCCACAAAAAAATCCAACACTTATAAAAGCGTTGGATTTTAACATAATTAAATATACTTTTTTACTACTTCATCGCATAAAATTCCACTCCGTGATATTCATCATCGTGGTTTTTTCCATCAAAGTGTCTGTGATAATCTGAATAATAATCACTGTATTTTTTATCTTTTTTGTGTAATATTTTTTTAATCCCTATAAAACTTAATACCGCCAAAAGACCAATTCCTCCTGCCAGTAAAACGCCAACTTCTTTTTTCATATTTTGTCCGATTTATTATTTGGTCTATTGCAAAAAGTATACCTATCCATTATTTTATAATTATAATTTTTGTTAACATTCAGCTTTTTTTTTAAAGAAAATATAATCATCAAAAATCCCTGATTTTAAAATGAATGGTTTAATTATTGCACTAATCAAAGAAAAAAAATCATTATGGAAAACCCGGATAACATTGACAGAATGACAACTTTAAGCCAGGTCATGAAAACACTGTCTGAAAGAGGAATACAGAGAGAATTCAGAATGAATGGGAATTGTGAAATGAAATTCGAAAATTCTGACAAAAACTACCAGCCCACTGACCTCACCATATTAAAAACATATCGTTTTGAAGGTGACAGTAATCCCGATGACAATGCAGTATTGTATGTTTTAAAAGATACAGCCGGAAATCTGGGCATGATTATAGACTCTTATGGAGCAGACAGCAATTATCCCGGTGAAGAGTTTGATGCCTTCTTAAGAAATATTCCGATTCAGGAAAGCGATGAGTTTAATTTTTAAACATTCTATAATATAAAACCCGGTGTCATTTTTCTTCGGGTTTTTCTTTTTTCTTAAATACATTTTTCAGAAAACCTTTTTCCTTTTTCACTTCTTCTGGCCTAGGCTCTTCTTTTTTATGATCCGGACCTTTTATTTCCTTTTTTAATTCTTTAACAGACTCTTTCACCTCTTTGACTGCAGAAACCGTTTTTTGCACCGTTTTTTTAGTCTTGTCAATATTGATCTCTATTAAAGTCTTCTTTAAACCATCTTCGATCCCTCTCCAGAATAAGTTAAAGAAAGATTTTGTAGGATCTCTTTCCACATTTTCAACGGTAACGCTTTCGGGCAGATTTCCTGAATCAGACTTTACCACAAGGTTGGCAACCGCTGTGAGAAATCCTTTTTTCTCTTTATTATTTTTATTTAAAATAGCAACTTTTAATCCCTTATGCTTCAGGTTAAATGTTCCATGCAGACCGGCAGGGTTTCCTTTAAAATCGAAAAGCATTTCCTGAATAGTGCCTGTAGCCGTCACATGGAGATAGGGCCGTATAAAAGGATTAATACCCTGAGCGGGAAGGTTTACAGCCCTTCCTGAAATCCCGAAAACATCATTCTGATTGGCCACATCAAAATTCCAGTTTACGGATAATGGTGCGAGGTTCATAAATGAGCAGTCAATTTTGATGTCTACTTTGGTCGGTTTCCCTTTTGTTTTCATTGAATTCAGGTTTTTAACATTCATATTAAAATTGCTGAATGTTAATTTTCCCGGTCCTGCACTTTCCGGAGTATCTTCTTCATATATCAGGATCGAATTCTTCAGATCAAGATTACTGATATACAACGGGATCTTTACAGAACGTAACATCCTGGAATACAAAGGCTTCATTTTAGGGTCATCTTTTGGAATTTTACTTCTGAAAATATTGGCGTTCGCAGATTGAATAACCACATGGGAAGCATTGATGAATTTATCATTTGAAAATAGATCCCAATTCCCATCCGCAGTGATCTGGCTGGCTTTCAGGTCATATAAATCTCTTTCCACAGGTATCATTTTAATAAATTGCGCTCTCGAAACGAGAGGTTTCATCACAAAATTATTAACGTGGATTTTATTTTTATTCAGTTTTAAAAGTCCAACATTCATATGATAGAATTGTGTTTTGTAAGCAAAATCTCTGGTAGTCAGAGAATAGTCTTTTATTTTTACAGCAATTCCCCTGTTGCCAGGTTTTGGGTTTAGCTCTACATTGTAGACTGTTGCATTGAGATCATTAAAAACCAGCGGCTGGCTTCCTTTATCGTAAGTGATGTTTGAATTTTTCAAGATCACTTTTCTGATGATAAGAGGAAACTGAATTCTGCTGATGCCTGCTTTTTTAAGCGTTTTATTTTCTCCTGCTTTAATCGTTCCGTTTAAATTATTTACCAATACATCTTTCACATCAAGATTGAGTTTTTTATCAATCATTTCCCATTTATTGATGTTAAAAGCAATATGGCCGGCAGATAAGTTCATTGAAGTTTTCCCCGAAACACCGCCGGAGACCACCGAAATAGTATTCAGCTCCCCGCTTCTGGGATTCAAAGCAATGCTTTCAGCCTTATAGTTTCGGTGATTAGAAAAAAGAATATCCTTTCCCGAAAATTTAAAATCTTTATATTTTACAGGAATAATTCCCTCAGAAGTCTTTTTATTGAACTCAAATTGACTGACGTCCAGATTAAGTTTTTTTGCAGAAAGAAGATGATTCCCATCCGGCTTCATTACCTGAACGGTAGCATTGCTTAGTTTAATATCATTCAGATCAACCTCATTGTTCATTGGTCTGTCTGATCTTTTAACGGTTATCCCCGTTGTATACACTAAAAGATTGGGATTATAAAAATCAGCATTGGCAAGGGATATTTTATTTTTAGTCAATACCACATCCTTAAAATCCATTTTTTGAATGTCAAACCTGAACAGCTTTGATTTTTTTGGATAAAACCTTTTAAACTGTGAAAAATTCAGCAACGGGATCAACTGAAAACTCTCAACTGACATCTGCCCGTTTGTTGTGCTTATTTTATTGATTTTTATCGCATATATATTGTCAGGGCGAAAGAAAAAATTATTCCCTTTAATATCATAACGGTCAAAAACAACCGGCAGTCTGTTCTCTACCGATTCTTCTGTTATCTGAAGATTTTCAACAAATAAATCTAAATGCTGTACTGATAAAAATTTTTGTTTTGTATGCCTGAATATATTGATCTTTCCGTTATTGATCCTGATATTTTTAAATAATACCGGGTTTCTTTTTTTTCCGGTTTTATGATCAACCGGCTTTGCAAGAATTACATTTAAATTGGGACTTGACAATTGCAAATCTGATGAACTGATCTGTTTATTAAATAGAGCATCATAAATCCCGAACCGGCTGATCTTTATAGTATCTATCGTCCCCTGCAGCCTGATAACATCAATATTTTGCGGGTTTTTACTATTGATGGTAATTCCAGTAGAAATGATATTTCCGGATCCCAGATCAACATCCAGTGTTTTATAAGAAACTTTATAATCCGTATTGTTTTTAATGTAATCCGGAAGCTGGGTTTTAAGCCAGATATTAAGTCCAAAGTTTGTCAGTAAAATGATTCCCGACACAACCCCGATTCCTATCAGCAGCTTTTTAACCCATTTTTTTTTCATAGTTGTGTTTGGTGTAGATCATATTTTAAATTAATTCTTTATACTTAATTCAACTACATATCCTTCATGCCCTCTTATATTGATAAAATTTCCACCTTCAAAACCAAGGTACTGACCTTTAATTCCGGTTAGCCTTCCTGTAAACTCTGGTTTTTTATCCAACGTGAAAGAGCTTACCTTTTCGGGTTTGTCAAAAGGATAGTCAAATTTCCACAAATCTTCTCCTTCACTGTAAAACTTCTGGAAATCTTCCGGAAAATATTCTTTTATTTTCTGCTGGAAATCTGCTAAATCCATTTCTCCTTCAAAATCATCCTGAAGCATTTTTTTCCAGTTTGTTTTATCCGGCAAATGATTTTTCAGTGCAACTTCTATCATTCCGGCTTCATACCGGTTTTCAGTTCTGGCGATCGGCAGGGCAAAAGTAGCTCCCTGGTCAATCCATCGGGTAGGGATTTGCGTATTTCTTGTTACTCCTACCTTTACGTCTCCGGTGTATGCCAGATATACGGTGTGCGGCTGAAGCTGAATTTCTTTTTCTACTTCAAGATCGCGTTCCGCTACGCCAAGATGTGCTGTGGAAAGTTCAGGCCGAATAATGGTATCACTCGCATATGGACTTTCAAAAAAACAGCTTTTGCAAAATCCCATTCTGTAAATCGGCTTGTTTTCTCCACAATTCACACATTGGAACCCGGTATGTTTTATAGTCAGTTCTTTCCCAAACAATTCATTCATATGAATTAAATCTCCGGAAAGATTCAAATAGTATTGTATGGGTTGATCATCATAGCTCGTCATCTTTAAAATTTGCCCTTGAAACTGCATATTAATTTTGTATTACTTTTTTAAGTAAATTTAATAATTATATTTTCAAATCTTAAATTTTATATTTTTGTGCTAATAAAAAACACGGATGACATATCTAATAACAGGAGGAAGCGGATTTATTGGTTCTCATTTAGCAGAACAACTATTGAAAAATGGACATTCTGTCATAAACGTTGACAATTTTGATAATTTCTACAGCTATCAGACAAAAATTGAAAATACTTTAGAATCTATTGGATATTTTTCGGATTTTGATTTCTCAGATAAGGAAAAAGACATTGAAACCTTAATTTCAATCTCAAAATCAAATGATTACATTCTTTATTATCAGGATATCAGGGATAAGGAAGGCCTTGAAAATATATTTAAAAACCACCAGATTGATCTGATCATTCATCTGGCTGCTCTTGCCGGGGTACGTCCTTCTATTGAAAGACCACTGGAGTATGAAGAAGTAAATGTTCGCGGAACAATGAATTTGTGGGAGCTTTGTAAAGAATATCATATTAATAAGTTCATTTGCGCCTCTTCTTCAAGTGTTTATGGAAACAACGAAAAAATACCTTTTGCCGAAACAGATAATGTAGACAATCCTATTTCTCCTTATGCAGCCACCAAAAAATGCGGTGAAGTTATAGGCCATGTATACCATCAGCTATACCATATTGATATGATACAGCTAAGGTTCTTTACGGTATACGGGCCACGGCAAAGACCTGATTTAGCGATACATAAATTTACCAGATTGATTTCAGAAGGCCAGGAAATCCCATTTTATGGGGACGGAAATACAGCAAGAGACTATACTTATATCGATGATATTATTGACGGAATCATAAAGTCTGTCAGTTATCTGGAAAACAATTCCGGTGTTTATGAGATCATCAATCTTGGAGAAAACGAAGTAATTAATCTGTCTGAAATGCTCTCTGTTATAGAGAAAGCTTTGGATAAAAAAGCCCATAAAAAGGTATTGCCCATGCAGCCCGGAGATGTACAAAAAACCAATGCTGATATCAGTAAAGCAAAAACTTTAATCGGTTACAAACCAGACACAGACTTCCAAAATGGCATAAAAAAATTTGTGGAATGGTTTTTGAGAAAATGACATCAAGTTCGTTGTCACCTTGCTCTAAAGCGGGATATAACAGCCTATGAACAAAATTTAATAAAAAGAATTGAAAATCAGGTATAAAAAAGTTTATAATATAACCTATTTTTATACTTTTGCAAAAAATTAGAATATTATGTACTGGACATTAGAATTAGCTTCATATTTAAGCGACGCACCTTGGCCAATGACAAAATCAGAGCTTATTGATTATGCAATCAGAACTGGTGCACCTATGGAAGTAGTAGAAAATCTTCAGGCGATCGAGGATGAAGGAGAAGTTTATGATGCCATCGATGAGATATGGAGTGACTATCCTACGGATGAGGATTACCTTTGGAACGAGGACGAATATTAAATAAAGCGATGAGCTTTAGGCCATAAGCTTAAAGCTTATTTGCCTTTTTAAATATCATTTTTGCGCAATAGGCGTATTAGTAAAACGCTTAAAGCATATTGCTTTAGGCATAAAGTAAAAATCTATGAGTTTTTTAAACAAAGTTCTTAAGGGGTTTTTGGGAGACAAAAAAGCGCAGGACCTAAAAGAAGTAAAAAAAGTTGTAACAAAAATCAAAGCTGTTGAACCTGATATTCAGCAATTGTCTGATGATGGTTTAAGAGAAAAGACTGCTGAGTTTAAGCAGAGCATAAAATCTGCAACCAGCAAGATAACAGCCCAAATAGAACAGATAAAAGAGCAGATAAAAAATTCAACTAACGTTGATGAAAAAGAAACTCTTTTTTCGAAAATTGAATCTCTAAAAAAGGAATCATACGACATTGAAGAAAAAGTTCTTAGTCAGATACTTCCCGAAGCTTTTGCATTGATAAAAGAAACGGCAAGAAGATGGGCTCAAAACGGAGAGATCCGTATTAAAGCGACAGACTGGGACAGAGAGCTTGCAGCAACTAAAGATTTCGTTGAAATTCAGGGAGACACAGCCGTTTGGAAAAACTCTTGGGACGCAGCCGGAACTCCTGTAGTTTGGGATATGGTCCACTATGATGTTCAGTTTATCGGAGGGGTTATTCTTCACAGCGGTAAAATTGCCGAAATGGCAACCGGTGAAGGTAAAACCCTGGTAGGAACATTACCTATTTACTTAAACTCACTTCCTGAAAGAGGGGTTCACGTGGTAACCGTGAATGACTATCTGGCCAAAAGGGACTCCGCATGGATGGGACCGCTTTACCAGTTCCACGGAATGAGCATCGATTGTATCGATAATCACCAGCCGAACTCAGACGGAAGAAGAAAAGCATACAATTCGGATATTACTTACGGAACCAATAACGAATTCGGTTTCGATTATCTGAGGGATAATATGGTAACTTCACCATCAGAACTGGTACAAAGAGAATTAAACTTTGCGATCGTGGATGAGGTTGACTCAGTATTGGTAGATGATGCAAGGACTCCCTTGATCATTTCAGGGCCAGTTCCGCAAGGAGACAGACAGGAATTTGACGTTCTTAAACCTTCTATCGACAGAATCGTTGAAGTTCAGAAAAAGACCGTTTCCACTATTTTTAATGAAGCTAAAAAATTAATTGCTGCCGGAAACAATAAAGAAGGAGGTTTCAAATTACTTCAGGCTTACAGAGGTCTTCCGAAAAACAGACAATTAATCAAGTTTTTATCCGAAAGCGGAAACAGGGCACTTCTTCAAAAAACAGAAGCCCAGTACATGCAGGATAACAACCGTGACATGCCGATTGTAGATAAAGATCTTTATTTTGTGATCGAGGAGAAAAACAACCAGGTTGATCTTACAGACAAAGGGGTTGATTATATGTCTCAGGGAAATTCCGACCCGAACTTCTTCGTTCTTCCGGATATCGGAACTGAAATTGCTGAAGTTGAAGCTAAAAATTTAACTAAAGAAGAAGAATTCGAGGCTAAAGAAAAACTTTTCTCTGATTTCGCAGAAAAATCCGAGCGTGTCCACACGATGAGTCAATTATTGAAAGCGTATACTTTATTTGAAAAAGATGATGAATACGTAGTGATTGACGGTGAAGTAAAAATCGTTGACGAGCAGACAGGCCGTATCATGGAAGGCCGCCGTTATTCAGACGGACTTCACCAGGCTATTGAAGCGAAAGAGAATGTAAAGATTGAAGCAGCAACCCAGACTTTTGCGACGGTAACATTACAGAACTATTTCCGTATGTACAACAAGCTTGCGGGGATGACGGGTACTGCAGAAACTGAAGCGGGTGAGCTTTGGGAAATTTACAAACTGGATGTAGTGGTAATTCCTACCAACCGTCCTATTGTAAGACATGACAGACAGGATTTAGTTTATAAGACTAACCGTGAAAAATATAACGCTGTAATTGAAGAAGTTGAAAAATTAACCGCAGCAGGAAGACCGGTACTTGTAGGTACTACTTCTGTGGAGATTTCTCAGTTGCTTTCAAAAGCGCTTCAGTTAAGAAAAATCCAGCACCAGGTACTGAACGCGAAACTTCACAAGAAGGAAGCAGAAATTGTTGCCGGAGCAGGACAACCGGGAGTTGTAACAATTGCAACCAACATGGCAGGTCGTGGTACGGATATCAAGCTTTCTAAAGAGGTTAAAGAAGCCGGAGGTTTAGCTATTATCGGTACAGAAAGACATGATTCAAGACGTGTTGACAGACAGCTTAGAGGTAGAGCAGGGCGTCAGGGAGACCCGGGAAGTTCTCAGTTCTATGTATCTCTTGAAGATAACCTGATGCGTTTGTTCGGTTCTGAAAGGATCGCTAAAATGATGGACAGAATGGGTCATAAGGAAGGTGAAGTTATTCAGCATTCCATGATCAGCAAGTCCATCGAAAGAGCTCAGAAAAAAGTAGAGGAAAACAACTTCGGAATCAGAAAGAGACTTCTTGAGTATGATGACGTAATGAACAAGCAACGTGATGTAATCTATAAGAGAAGAAAGAATGCCCTTTTCGGAGATCACCTGAAATATGACATCACCAATATGATTTTTGATGTTTCCAACTCTATCGTTACAAAAGGTAAAGCTAATGGAAACTATAAGGATTTTGAATTCGACATTATCAAGAATTTCACTATGGAATCTCCGGTTTCTGAAAATGATTTCAAAAACAAACAGGTTCCGGAATTGACGAATATTCTTTTCAAAGCGGCTCAGGAAGATTATCAGATGAAGCTGAACTTATTGAAAGAAAAATCATTCCCGATTATTGAGAATGTATATCAGAATCAGGGTTCAATGTTTAAGATGATCCAGGTTCCGTTTACCGACGGGCACAAGACAATGACTATTGTTACCGACCTTAAAGAATCTTATGAAACTCAATGTGAAAGCCTAATCAACGATTTTGAAAAGAACATCACATTATCCATTATCGATGAAAACTGGAAACTTCATCTCCGTGAAATGGACGATTTGAGAAGATCCTCACAGGGTGCTGTTTACGAACAGAAAGATCCGCTTGTTATTTACAAACAGGAATCTTTCCACTTATTCAGCGAAATGGTAGATAAAATGAACAAAGAAATAATTTCTTTCTTATACAAAGGAGAAATCCCGGCTTAGGAAATCATTTACAAATATTACGAACCCCGCTTCAGAAGTCTCTGAAGCGGGGTTTTATTATTCAATGTATAATAATTGCATGATAAATATCAAGCGAATAATTTATTTAGAATAATTAAAAACAATATATTTGCAAAAAAATCTCCTTTCATGAAAAATGTACTGATCTGTGCCTCATTATTGGGTTCTGCCTTCATTTTTGCCCAGCAAAAAGATTCTACTAATATAAAGAACATTGATGAAGTCATTATCAATACCTATATCAAGAAAGACAGTGATTATTCCAATAAAATGTCTTTGAAAGCTATAGAAGATCCGCAGGTATATTCTTCAATTGATAAAGGTGTTTTGGACAATCAGTTGCTTTTTAACGTTGATGATGCATTCAGAAATGTTCCGGGAGCCCAAAAAATGTGGAGTGCTACCAACAGGGCCGGAGATGGAGGGATTTTCCTTAATCTGAGAGGCTTTGTGGCAGCAAACTCAATGAGAAACGGCTTGGTCGCTCCTATTACTACTTCTATGGATGCTATTAATGTTGAAAGAGTGGAAGTATTAAAGGGACCATCAGCAACATTATTCGGCAGTAATGCCACTTCTTACGGAGGAGTAGTTAACAGGGTTACTAAAAAACCATTTGAAACTTTTGCAGGAGCTGTTTCTCTTGCGGGCGGAAGTTATAATTATTACAGAGTTCAGACTGACGTGAATACTCCATTGACAAAGGATAAAAAACTTTTATTCAGGCTCAATACCGCTTATACCAATCAGGGAACTTTTCAGAGGACCGATGCTAAAAACTCGTTTTATGCATTTACTCCTTCCATTACTTATCGTCCAACTGAAAACTTAGAAATCAATGCTGAATTAGAAATGTATGAGACAGATGCTTATCCTGAAACGGCATTTTTCTTTTATTTACCAAGCTCAGAGTTAGGAGCTGATAATATGGATCAGCTTGAGAAATTTGGATATGATTATAAACAGACTTATTCGGGTAAAGACCTTAAAACGACTGCCAGAGCAAGAAATTTCTTCGGACAGGTTAATTATAAAATTAATGAACACATAAAATCATCTACCAATGTAAGCACTGCTTATTCTTATTCAGACGGCTTCAATCCCTATTTTTATTTTGCTCCCCAATATGCAGTAACCCAAAACCCTGCAGACACCGAATTAGGAATAGTAAGAGCCGACCAGTCTACGAAAGACAGTAAGAAAACTTACTTCCAGGTTCAGCAGAACTTTAATTTCGATTTCAATATCGGGAGTATGAGAAACAGAACAGTTGCAGGATTTGATTATATGAAAGTGAAAGATAATCAGAATTTCCTGTTTACCAATTTTGACTGGGTTCCTTTTAAAGGGACAGATTACACCAATATGAACGGTCAGTCATTGGCTGCTACTTACAGCTATTATCAGAACCTTCCCGGTTATGATTTTGATGCTAATAATACTTATATCTCTTCTGGAAGCGATGACATTTACAGCGGATATATTTCCAATGTATTCACACCAATCTCAGGGCTTAACATTCTTGCCGGATTACGATATGAAAGCCGAAATTTCGGAGGAGGAAAAAGAGGAACTGAATCGGCTAATACTTTTAGTCAATCAGCATGGTCTCCTAAACTAGGAATTGTTTACCAGGTTATTCCTGAAAAAGTATCTGTCTTTGGAAACTATCAAAATGCTTTCAACAGTAATGGTTACTACACCGCAGATGTTGCAGGAAATATTAAGCTTTCAGACCCGGAAAGGGCTAATCAGTTTGAAGGAGGTTTTAAGACAAACATTCTGAATGGAAGAATCAGTTCTACAGTAAGCTACTACAACATTAAAGTGAAAAACACACTTTTAAATACCGGAAATCTCACAGACACCGGACAAGCAGTACAAAACCAGGCCGGATCTTTAACGAGCCAGGGAGTTGAGTTGGAAGTAAACGCATATCTCGTAAAAGGGTTCTCATTAATCGCAGGGGTCAGCTATAATGATATGGAGTATACGGAAGCAGCTTCTGATGTTATCGGGAGAAGGCCATCAACAGCATCTTCCCCATGGCTGGTCAACTTTAATGCAAGCTACCAGTTTCTTGATGGTAAACTTAAAGGATTAGGGTTTGGCGTAGGTGGAAATTATGCAAGCGACAATAAAATTGTAAACTCTGTTTCAATGGGAACTTTCATCCTTCCAAAATATTTCGTACTAAATGCCAATGCATTTTATGATGCCAAAAAATTCAGAATCGGTGTAAAAGTAGACAATTTTACCAATGAGCATTACTGGAACGGCTATACAACCGCAAATGCACAGCCGTTAGCCAATGTTATGGGAAGCTTTACCTATAAACTCTAAAAAATTAAATAGAACTTATCTGTCTTTACAATAATAAACAATGAAGAAATTAACACAAGGAATTGCCTTACTAGCCTCAATAATAACTCTGGCTCAGGAAAAGGATACAATCAAATCGAATGATATTGAAGAAGTAATTGTTAACGGAAGATATTATCAAAAGTATAAACTGAATGAGGTTTCCGGTTCATTAAGAATTCAGACTCCAATTCTTGAGCTTCCTCAAAATGTACAGTCTGTAAGTTCTCAGGTTCTTGCTGATCAGCTTACATTGAATATGTCTGAAGGAATTGTCCGTAACGTAAGCGGTGCAAGAAAAGTAGAACACTGGGATAATGTATACTCTAATGTTTTCATGAGAGGAGCCAGTATTGCCACTTTCATGAACGGAATGAATGTTTCCTCTACCTGGGGACCAATCAATCCTGATGCTTCTATTATTGACAGAATAGAGTTTGTAAAAGGTCCAGCCGGATTTATGGGCTCTATGGGAGATCCAGCCGGATTTTATAACGTTGTAACTAAAAAGCCTACCGGAAAGTTTGCCAACAGTGCACGTTTCACAACGGGAAGCTATAACCTTTTCAGAGGAGAAGCTGATTTAGATGGTGTTCTTATTAAAAACGGTGTTTTAGATTACCGTTTAAACTTAATGGGAAGTTCCAACAAATCGTGGGTGGAAAATGATAAAACAGGCAAAATCATTGTTGCTCCTTCTATCACTTTCAGACCGACAAAGACCACTACATTTACGGCTCAATACAACTATCAGTATTTAAAATTCAATCAGCCGGGAGCTTATCTGATGTCTAACGACGGATATGCTTCTTTGAATGTACATACCAATTTTAATGATCCAAACTTCAAGAAGACAGAGGTAAAAGATCAGAGTTTATTCTTAAGCTTAGACCAGAAGCTTTTCAAAGACTGGGTTTGGAGCACTCAGTATGCTTATATGGATCTGAATTATGACGGAGGTTCATGGTGGGGAACCTTTGCCCCAGCCAATAAAAATATTTTAAACAGAACATTAAGCAACTGGCAGACAAAAGGAAAAAACCACATTTTCCAGACGTATGTAAGAGGAAAAGTTAATACCGGAAATATTGTTCATAAAATTATTGCAGGATTTGATTACGGAGACAGAAAATACAATGCTGACTTTTCATCTTTTGCTGGAGGATCTTTCCCAATTGACATTTATAATGTGAATTATGGAGTAGACCCTTCAAAACTTCCATCTTCTGATTTTTATACTTTAAACACATCTGCGCCATTTTATAATGATCAGGGAGTAAAATATACTTCTTATTATGCTCAGGATCAGATTGAAATGTTTAATAACAAATTGAGGTTAACATTAGCAGGAAGATATACAAGTGGTAAAACCTATTCTGCATATCCTAATCTAAGTCCAGGTACTTCTATTGTACCAGATGAAGCCGGAGAATTTACACCGAGAATAGGATTAAGTTATTCTATTAATGAAAACTTTTCTGCATACGGGATCTATGACAAAACCTTCGTACCACAATCCGGAACAGGAATTCATCAAACATTGATTACAGATCCTTTCAGAGGACAAAATATTGAATTCGGATTGAAGAAAGACTGGTTCGGAGGAAAATGGAATTCTACTTTTGCTCTTTACGAAATCAGAAGACAAAATATTCTTGTAGCAGGAAATGCAAACGAAAATAATGGAGTTGCTTTTCAGATTGCTACGGGCGAGCAAAGGGCAAGAGGTTTTGAAACTGATATTAAAGGAGAAATCATCAAAGGTCTGAACATTATCATCAATTATGCTTATACAGATGCAAAAACCGTTAAAGACACAGATCCTACAAGAATTGGAATACAGTCTCCGGGAAATGCAAAGAATGTTCAGAATACATGGATCAACTACAGATTCCAAGATGGAGTTTTAAATGGTTTCGGAATCTCAGCCGGTTATCAGTATCAGGGAGGAAGACAGTCCTGGTATGGAGTAAGTGCCACAAAAGATCAGAGTCTTCCGGATTATTTCGACACCAACTTCGGGGTTTCCTTTGTTGCTAAAAAATTCGATGTCAATCTAATGTTGAATAATGTCCTTAACAAAAAACTTTACAGCGGATACAGGGGAGATGCCGGCGAATATGCATGGATTTATAACGCACCACGTAACTGGAGATTATCAATCGGATATAAATTTTAAAATAAACAAAAGTTAGCCTTGGGGTTAACTTTTTGATATGAGGAAAAAGCATCATCATAAGAAGAAACCCTCTTTTATAAAAAAATGGTCTGCCAAACTGCATTTGTGGTTTGGCTTGTCCGTTGGTCTTATTGTATTCATGGTTGCGCTAACAGGAACTTTATATGTGTTTAAAGATGAAATACAGAATACAACCCGGAAAGAAGCCATCTACGTAAAAAAAGAATCGGTAAAAGAGCTGCCATTATCCATAGTCTTACTCCGTGAAAAAGTAGCCCTGGAACTGAACGAAAAATTCCAGGTAAGCTCTGTGGAGATTCCTTTGAATAAAAATAAATCATATCGTTTTTTATATTACGAAAAAAATAAAAAAGGCTGGAATTACTTCAATGAAGTTCTTATCAACAAGCAGGTTTACATCAACCAGTATACCGGTGAGATTTTGGGAATTTATAATGAGAAGTATGACCTCTTCCCTATTTTAAAATCAATTCACTGGAGTCTCCTGCTCAAATCCGAATGGGGAGCCTATGTGGTCGGGATTCCGGTGATATTGTTTATCATCATGCTGATCACCGGAATTGTTCTCTGGTGGCCACAGAATAAAAAAGCAAGGAAAGGACGTTTCTGGTTCAACTGGAAAAATATAAAGACCTGGAAACGCAAAAACTATGACCTTCACAACATCTTAGGGTTTTATGCCTCATTTATTGCACTGCTATTGAGTGTAACCGGAATTTACTTCACCTATCCCTATGTGAAAAACGGGTTTACTTTCGTGTTGTCAGGGTCAGCAGATCTTCCTAAAGAAAAGGAAATAAAATCTCCCGACTCACTTGTAGTCAAAAACAGTCGGGTTTTTGATCTCACTTTGCAGGAAACAAGAAAGCTTTACTCTTCATCTTCCAGCTTCAGGATTCCTCTGAACGGAAAAAACAAAAAAGGAAAAGAATTAAAAAATATTCCCGTTACCGTGTATCAGAAAGAAGGAAGATTCAGTGAGAGGAATCTTCTGTTTTTTGACAAATACTCCGGGAACATATTATCCAATAAACCTCATCAGAAATTAAACACTGCCGAGAAATATGCCAATGCCAACTATGATATCCATACAGGATCTTATTTCGGCATTGTTGGCAAAGTGATCTGGTTTATCGCCGGATTAGTCTGTACCTCACTGCCCGTTACCGGATTTATGGTATGGTGGGGAAAACGTAAAAAACAAGGAAAGAAAATATAATGAAAAAGGCATTTTTATCGGTGGCCTGTCTGGGAACAGTTACCGCTTTTGCTCAGGTTAAAGACACTTTACAAACCAGGAATGTAGAAGAAGTTGTGCTTACAGCTTCCCGAAAAAAAGAGAATATCAAAGAAATTCCAGGCTCTGTTACTATTGTCGGAGAAAAACAGTTGCAGACACAGCTAACCGTTAACTCTGATATTACAAGCATTCTGCAATATACCGTTCCGAGTTTGGGAACAAGCTCCGGTCAGACTTCCAATTCAGGACAAACTCTTAGAGGACGTCAGATTTTAGTTCTTATTGACGGGGTTCCGCAATCTACTCCACTCAGAAACGGAGCAAGAGATTTAAGATCAATCGACCCATCGGTGATTGAAAGAATCGAGGTGATCAAAGGGGCTTCATCCATTTATGGAAATGGTGCCGACGGAGGAATTATCAATTATATCACAAGAAGAAACAAATCAGATAAAAAGATTTCCGGAATTTCTCAGGTCGGTATTACCGGCCAGCCTTATGGCGGTACATTAGGTTTCAGGGCCAGCCAGCTTCTTTCAGGGAGAATTACTGACAAATTCGATTATGTTGCGTCTTTTGCCTACGAAAGAACAGGATATATGAAAGATGCAGACGGAGTCAGTTTAAGCCCAACCTACAGTCCTGCAAAAATGGACAACTATAACGGGATGTTGAAACTAGGCTATAATTTTAATGATAATCAGAGAATTGAGGCTTCATATATTGGATACGCTTCAAGATCCGATCTTGATTTAGGTTTAAAAACCGGGAAATACGGGGTCACAACAACTATTGGAGAAGGAAGAGGAAAAAACCTGGAGACCACTCCACAGGGAACACCCAGAAACCATAACTTCAAACTAAGTTATGACAATAAAAACCTTTTCCAGGGAACTGCATTGAATGTAAACCTTTATTATCAGGATTTCAGAACAGTTTACGGATACAGTGATACATTCCTGAACGGCGGACAGTCCAATGTTATTTCAAAGAAAAAAGGAGCGAGGGTCAATCTGGACACCCAATTATGGAATGCACAGAATTCTCAGGCTGAAATAATCTACGGAGTGGATATCCTGAATGACCAGACCGTACAAAAACTGGAAGACGGCCGCTACTGGACACCGGATATGGATATGACCAATATTGCTCCTTTCGCCTTAATTAAAATTGATTTATTAAAAAAGATAACGATCAAAGGAGGCCTTCGTTATGAAAATATAAAAGTGAAAGTGGGAGATTTCAATACCCTTTCATCCATTAAAAGTGACGGAACTTTCACCCAGAGCATTTTTGTGACAGGCGGAGACCTGAAATATAATGCCTTGGTGGGAAACATCGGAGTGCGTTATAATATTGATAACTCCCTGAATTTATTCGGAAGCTTTTCTCAGTCGTACTCCATTAACGAATTGGGAAGAATCCTGAGAACCTCAACACAGGGAACCATAGCAAACCTTGAAACAAAACCTATCATCGTCAACAATTATGAATTTGGTGCAACGGGCCAGATCTCAAAATGGATCAATTATGAGATCACTTCTTATGTGAGCACTTCAAAACTGGGTGCATCATTTATTCAAAGTGCAGATCGTGCCTTAACGATTCAAAGATCTCCTGAAGTGGTATATGGCGTGGAAGGATTTTTACATTTCACCCCTAAAAAATGGATCAATTTCGGAGGAAGCTATAGCTGGATGGAGGGAATCACTTCCATAAAAGATGATGGAGATTATTCCGCGAAAATCAATAACAGCAGAATTTCTGCTCCGAAAGTTCTTGCATACGTTCAGGTAAAACCCATACAGGCTTTATCTGTAGGTCTTGATATGCTGCATGCCTTTGGACAGGACAGATTTGAACCTAATGCAAAAACAGGATTATATGTTTACGGTGAAGGGAAAGTTCCTGAATACACTGTTTTCAACTTAAAATCAAGCTACGAAGTGAATAACAACTGGAAAGTTTCTTTAGGAATCGAAAACCTTTTCAATAAAATGTACCAACCGGCTATTGCCTGGTGGTCTGCAAGAGACAGTGAATTTGTCAATTCATTAGGAATGAGAGGAACATTCATAGTTGAATATAAATTTTAATTAATCTAAATAAAAAGTAAAAGTATATCTTTGCAGAACTTTTTACGGTATGAAGAAAAAACATCATCATAAGAGAAATAAGCCGGGATTTTTTAAAATATGGTCAGCAAAACTGCATTTGTGGTTTGGTCTTGGTATTGGGTTTTTAATTTTTATTATCTCCATTACCGGTGCTTTATATGTTTTTAAAGACGAGATCGAAAACATTACCAGGAAAGATGTCATATACCATAATGAGCAGAATATCGATCAGAAACAGATTCTTCCGATCCGTGTACTGGAGAAATCCGTTGTAGAGCAGGTAAAAGAAAAATATCCTGTACATTGGGTGAATATTCCTGTTGATAAAAAACTATCCTATCAGTTTTACTGGTATGAACATGACCCCAAAGGCTGGAATTATTTTGATGAATTCCCGGTATATAAAGTCGCTTATGTAAATCCTTACACCGGAAAAGTTCTAAAAACCTATGATGAGAAAAACGGCTTTTTCCAGATCGTAAAAATGACCCACTGGAGCTTCCTTTTAAAGCAGGATTGGGGAACTTATGTAGTAGGAATTCCGGTGATTATATTTGTCATTATGCTGATTACAGGAATCGTTCTGTGGTGGCCAAAGAATAAAGCTGCAAGAAAACAGCGTTTTTCATTGAAATGGAAAAATATTAAAAGCTGGAAAAGAAAGAACTATGACCTCCATAATGTCTTAGGCTTTTATGCTTCTGTTTTCGCTTTGATTTTCTCCATTACCGGATTATTTTATGCGTTCTTCGTTGTTCAGGCAGCTATTTATGTGATCTTTTCAGGTGGGGAAACCCAATATCCGGATTTTTCCAGCATTAAGACAAAAGCCCCCATCGAATTAAGAACAGAAGGAACTCTGGATAAAATCAGCAATACGGTTAAGGCAAAATATCCTGATGCTTATGGTTTTTCCATTGATCTTGGCCACAAGCATATGGATGACCATGAGCATCCGAACTTCGAAGTGTATGTAAAACATTTATCTTATTCTTATCATAAAAGCAGCAGTCTTATTTTTGATGAAAACTCAGGTGAACTGCTTCATACTCACGATCCTAAAGACAAAAATTTCGGAGAAAAAGTAGTCGGTGCCAATTATGACATCCATGTCGGAGCTATTTTAGGATTACCCACAAAGATCATCGCGTTTGTCGTGAGCCTCATATGTGCCTCATTACCAGTCACCGGCTTTATGATCTGGTGGGGAAGAAGAAAAAAGAAAACGGTGAAAACCGCTTAAATATTTTTTTCAATAAATCTTTCGTTAATAATCCATTAATACAATCTTTTTTATAATTTTAACCCTTTAGAATTTAAGAAGAAATGTCATTAATAGATTTATCAAAACACGTTGCCCTTGGAATTGATATTGGAGGAACCAATACAAAATTCGGAGTGGTAAACCACCGCGGTGAAGTTCTTGAAAAAGGAAACTTAAGAACTGATGAGTATGAGAAAGTTGAAGATTTTATCGATGCCTTATATGAGAAAGTTCATCCTTTGATCGAAAAATTCGGGAAAGAAAAAAACTTTGACGGAATCGGGGTAGGCGCTCCTAATGGGAACTATTATAAAGGAACCATAGAACAGGCTCCCAATTTACCATGGAAAGGGGTAGTTCCTTTTGGTGAAATGATGACAGCTAAATTCGGAATGCCCTGTACGGTAACTAATGATGCCAATGCTGCTGCTTTTGGAGAAATGCTTTTCGGAGCTGCCCGCGGAATGAAAGATTTCATCATGATCACTTTAGGGACAGGCGTAGGAAGCGGAATTGTGGCAAGTGGAAAACTCATCTACGGACATGACGGTTTTGCAGGAGAGCTGGGACATACGATCGTAAAGCCAGGCGGAAGAAAACACTGGAGCACAGGATCTGAAGGAAGTCTTGAAGCTTATGCCTCAGCAACCGGAATTGCTATTACAGCTAAGAAAATGAGAGCCGAGTTTGCAGAATCTATGCTTAATCAATATCCTGAGGAGGAAATCAATTCTAAAACAGTACATGAATGTGCTTTGAAAGGAGATCCGATTGCAATTGAGGTTTTCAGATATACCGGTCAGAAACTGGGTGAAGCATTAGCTAATTTTGTAATGTTTTCTTCACCGGAGGCCATTCTTCTTTTCGGAGGAGTGATTAAAGCAGGGGATTTTATTTTAAAGCCTGCTAAACTTCATATGGAAAGAAACCTTCTTCCGATTTTCAGAAATAAAGTGAAACTGGTTTTCAGTGAGCTTGACGAAGCAGATGCTGCTATTTTGGGCGCAAGTGCTTTGGTCTGGGAAAAATAGTTAGATTTCTTTTACAATAATACAGGCATCCTTTTTAGGGTGCTTTTTTCATGATCTTTACAGACGGTTGGTAGATACTGGGGATTAGCAGGCTTCGAGAGCCTCAGCCTGCAGGGGTTTATTATCTAAATTTCTGTATTTATTAGAAAATATTTCCATTAAGATTCATACTCCTGCATCTGATCAACTTGTTGATTCAGTTTTGCTTTCTAAAGTAAAGAATTGACCACAGATATCACGGATTTCCACGGATGATTGTGGATATACTCTTATGTTATTTATAATTAGAAAGTGGTGTGTTTTTTGTTATCGAAAGGAGAATAATTCCGTGATAAAATGAAAAAGTTTTTCTTACTTTTGATTAGTTTTTTCCTTATTTCCTGCAATGGGCAGGAGCGGAAAGCCGTCAAACAAAATAATCAACCTAAAATGGAAAAAAATAATTTAGAACAGATCACTTTCGGGGGTGGATGTTTCTGGTGTGTGGAGAGCTGTTTCAATATGCTGAAAGGGGTAGAATCTGCAGTTTCCGGGTATTCTGGAGGGCATAAAAACTATCCGACCTATGAAGAGGTTTGTACGGGTGAAACGGGACACGCAGAAGTGGTACAGATCACTTATGATCCTAAAATAATCTCTTATGAGCAGCTGATGGATGTCTTCTTCTTCCTTCACGATCCTACTCAGCTAAACAGGCAGGGAAATGATATCGGAACGCAGTACCGTTCAGTAATTTATTATAAAGATGATGCAGAAAAGGCAAAAGCTGAAGAAGCGATAAAAGTGTCTCAGGAATCAGGAAGATGGACAGGAACTTATGTAACTGAATTAACAAAATTCGATAAATTCTGGCCGGCAGAACAATATCACCAGGGATATTATAATGAAAACCCCACGCAGCCTTATTGCAGTGCCGTAGTAGGTCCGAAAATTCAGAAATTCAAAAAGCATTTCGGTGAACTGGGAATGTTGAATGAGGAATAAAATCTTTTTAAGTTTTGGTTAAAGCCGGATCCGATTGTATCAATTTGTGTAAACGGGCTAAAGCCCATTTCTATTGATGAAAAATTCGTTAATCCATAATCCCGGGCTTATCTTTATTCATAAAGTTTGTCATTCCACAGGAATCCAGACTCATTTTCATCGATTTATCCATCACACCTGTGGTCACGGAATGACGAATTGCATGGATAAGCGCTCTTATTAAAATAACAAAAGCGAAGAGAAAAATCTCTTCGCTTTTGTTTGCAAAAAATAATCGTTTTATCTACGGAAAAATCAGTATCCCGGATTTTGTGTGAATTCTTTTGATGCATCAAGTGTTGCCTGAGGAATAGGGAAAATCCTTCTGTAAGACTGAGATGCAGGTTTTGCTGTTCCCGGAAGATCAAATTTATTGAATCTGATCATCGCTTTTCTTCTGTACATTTCCCAATACAATTCGTACCCGGACTCTTTATACAGGGTATTAGCATCCAGAGAAGCGATTGCAATACCCGGTGCATTGTTAAATAACGCTTCACGGGTTCTGCTTGTTCTTAATTTATTAACATCAGCCAAAGCTGCCGCTACATTTCCGCTTCTGAAATAGGCTTCCGCTCTCATCATGTAGATTGTTCCCAATCTATACAAAGGAACATCCATTCCGCTTGTTCCGTTATTTCCATAACCAGGATCAAATTCAAACTTGAAGTTTCTTACCCCTCTGTTAATCTGAGCCTGTGTAAATACAGATTCTGAGGGGTTATCAAAATTCAGTTCAGGGGTGAAATCTGCCGCAAGTGTCGGTGTTTTTTCTGTGAATAATTTATAGACTTTAATTCTTCCATCTGAAGTAAGATCAAAATTTCCGTTCGCAAGAATTTTAGGACCGTATTGCTGACCAGCCTGTAATCCTCTGTTAAAATGGAACCAGGGTTTTCCTGTTCCTTCCACTTTACTCGTTGAAGGGACACTGACGTCTGTTCCGTCGTTCTTAAACCATGTTCCGTCATCATACTGATAATATCTGTGGAAGCGTGGGTCATCAAAATTCCCGTTCCATGAATAATAGAATTCCGGGGTGATACAGGATGCATTGGTACCTCTGTTATCAGGAGAAGGTTTCTGGATTCTTTCCATTGACATATAAGCCATGTCATTATCAGCATTTCTGTTCGAGTTTTTCTTCTGAACAACCGTGAAGATCATTTCCTTGCTTGTGTCATTATTAATATCAAAATTGTGGAAATAATTTGATTCTAAGCTGAAAAGAGGATTATTAATCAATAAATTAGAATACTGAATTACTTTATCCATATCAGTTCCTCCTCCATTCACTGCCTGCTCTGTAAAGTTGAAAGTACTTGCTGTTTTATTTTTCAGAACGGCCCTGTTCAGATACATATCTGCCAATAGAGCATAAGCAGCCTGTTTCGTGAATCTTCCGGCATGCGTATTCTGGGTTTTAATATCGGCTAAGTTTGGAATAAGCCCTTCAACATCCGTGATTAAAGCATCAATTGTAGTTTCAGCTTTCCTGATCTCAATCGGTGCATTTAAATTATTGGGGTCTCTGTAAGGTGCTTGCCCGTACAAATCGATTGTTGTGTAGGTATAATAATCCAACAATCCTTTGGCTTCTGCTAAAAATAAAGCTTTGTTGTTGATATTACTTTTACTGATACTTCCGATTGCCGTTAAAGATTTTGTAATCCCTAAAGTCAATTGATTGAAAGTTGTTTTTATAACATCATTATTGGCATCCCAGGTGAATTCGTGCATGGCTCTCCATTTTCCACCGTCTCCCCAGTCGCTTCCTCTTGTCGGCAGCAAAGCTTCATCGGTAGAATATTCCTGTAGGGCAAAAACACTTCCGTGGTCTACAAAAGTTCCGTCGCCAAGCTGCCCGTAAGCTGCAGCAAGAGATGCTTCAGGATCTGCATTTTCAGTTCCCATAACTTCATCGATCACTTTTTCATCCAGATCTGTACATCCAATTAAAGATATTACAGCAAAGGATAAAACGATTTTATTAATATTTAAAAAATTAGATTTCATGATTTCTTTTAACTTCAATTAAAATTTAACAGTTGCTCCCAAAATGAACGTTTTTGCAGACGGATACGTCGTGTAATCAATTCCCAGAGACTGGTTTCCTCCGACTTGTTTGCTTGTGTCAACAAGTGGATCATAGCCTGTATAGCTGGTAATTGTCAATAAATTCTGTGCACTTACATAAAGATTTATGCTTTTCAAAAACTTAAGTTGATTTATATCGAAAGTATATCCTAACCTTACGTTGTTCAGACGGATAAAGTCTGATTTTTCAAGATATAAGGAAGATAATTGCGGCTGGTTGGTAAAACTGGCTCCTGAATCATAGAAATTTTTCAAAACATTTCTGTCTGAAGCCAGATTATTGATATTTAAATCCAATGCTGTATTATTTACCAGGTAACCTCCGGTTTGTCCGATGAAAGAAAATGCAAAATCAAACTTCTTGTATTTCATATAAGAATTGATCCCGAAAGTGAAGTTCGGAATGGCACCTTCAAAGATCTTTTTGTCTTTCTGACCAATTGCTCCGTCGCCGTCAACATCTTCATATATATATTTTCCGTTGGCATCAACTCCCAAATAATGGTACATATAGAAAGATCCCGCTTCATAACCGTTTTTGTAGATATTTGCAGTAACTCCTGAAAGCCCGGGCCCTGAAACTTCCCCTGAATAAATTTCCGAAACCGAAAGGTTTTTTACCACATTATTTACTGTAGCTCCGTTCACATCAAGATTCCAGGTAAAATTTTCATTTCTGATTATTTCCGAACCTAAAGAGAATTCAAAACCTTTATTAACAATTTGCCCGTCAGAATTTCTCCAAATCATCGTTGTAGGGCTCAATACCGGCGATGGAATATTCAGGATCGCATCTTTTGTCGTTTTGTTATAATACTCCAATGATCCGTACACTTTATTTTTCCATAAGCTGAAATCCGCACCCATATTAATTTGCTCTACTGTTTCCCATTTCAGATCAGGAAAAGCCGTTCTATTGATCAAAACTCCGTTGATAAGATTTAAATTGTCATATAAATAATATCCTGCAGACTGTGCCAATGAATAGCTTGCCTTAGTAATTTTATTCGGAACTTCCTGATTTCCTGTCTGTCCCCAGCTTCCTCTTAATTTTAATTCATTAATAACCTGAGAATCCTTCAGGAAATTTTCATTTGAAATTGTCCAGCCTACAGCAACTGAAGGGAAATATCCGTATTTGTTATTATCTCCAAAACGTGTAGACCCGTCTGCTCTTAATGAAGCTGTTAAAAAATATTTTTTATCAAAATTATAATTTACCCTCCCGAAATACGACTGTAATTCATTTTCCTGAACAGTGCCCGCTCCCGGAATGAAAGCCTCTCCGGAATACCCCGGATTGATTTCCGGTGAAATTCCGGCGCCTTGAACAGCAAAATTTCTTACTCCAAAAAAGGTCGCAGAATTTTTGAATTTCTGATAAGAGAAACCTCCCAGCAAATTGAAACTGTGTTTATTTAAGTTGAAATCATATGTTAAATAATGTTCCAAAAGCACATTATAAGAATCCAGATTCGCCTGAATATAGGCTCCTTTAGGGGTTCTGTCGGTAATATTCGGATACATTGTTGTATTTCTTTCAGACATGGTCTTATCAATGCCCAAATTGAATTTATAATTTAGCCCCGGCAAGATTCTCAATGTAGCTTCCGTATTTCCCAACACTCTGAATGTATTGGTTTTATCATTATAAACACTCAATAAATACAAAGGATTGTAGTGGGCATTCATGTTGAAGTTGGTGAAATTTCCGTTTTCATCATATACAGAACGTGTAGGGTTCGCCATCAAAGCATGAATAATCACCTGACCGTCAGATCCTGCATTTCCTCCGTTCGGAATTCCTGTTTCTTTGATATCACTCGCCGTAAGATTTACTTTCACCTTTAATCTTTTATTATCGAAAAAAGATTCTTCTGCGTTCAAACGGGCCGTTGTTCTTTTGAAGCTACTGTTCAGAACGATACCATCCTGATCCATGTGAGAAAGTGACGCAAAATAATTTCCTGTTTCTGTAGCTTTTGAAAATGAAACCGCATGATTGGATGAAACTGCATTCCTGTAGATCTCATCCTGCCAGTCTGTGTTTCCGCCGTGATCGTATAATTTATCAATTCCTGCTCCCCTGTATTCATCAGCTGTCATTAAATCTAACTTCTTAATCACAGAAGAAAAGCCTAAATATGTGTCATATGTAAACATCGGCTCTCCTTTCTTCCCTCTTTTTGTCGTCACCAAAACAACCCCGTTTGATCCTCTTGCTCCATAAATGGCAGCCGCGGAAGCATCTTTTAAAACAGTGATTGATTCAATATCTGATGTATTCAAAAAGTTTAGCGGATTTTTTGCCTGTACATTTCCTAAACCAATATTCGGGCTTTGTGCACTCACCGGATCATTATTCAACGGAACGCCGTCTACAACGAATAAAGGAGTACTTCCGCTACGGATTGATCCGATCCCTCTGATCGAAACATTCACTCCAGCACCGGGCTCTCCACTTGACTGAACGATACGGACACCCGCGATTTTACCCTGCATTAAATTATCAACGGAAATATTCATCCCTTCTTTGAAATTCTCAGCCTTTAATTGGCTTACCGCTCCCGTTAAATCAGATTTTTTTTGTGAACCATAACCAACTAAAGTTACTTCTTCAATAGAAGTAGCTCCTTTTTTAGACTGTAATTTTACAGAAACGGAAGTGCTTGAAATTTTTACTGTCTGTATTACATATCCGTCATAAGAAATGGATAATGTCTGACCGATATTGGCCGATATTGTAAAATTTCCGGAGGCATCGGTAGTAGTCGAGGCTCCGGTTTCTACAACTGTGATTTTTGCGCCTTCAATGGCCGAGCCTTCCTGATCTGCTACTGTTCCTGAAATCGTCTCATTAACCTGAGAAAATACCGGATAGTTTTTTGTAAGTCCTTCTGCATGGGCCTGATTGGCCACAAGAAAGATCAATGCTATTGGAATTAGCTTTTTAAACTTAAATAAATTAATTTTGTGGTACATATCATTAAGTAAAGTAATTATAATCAACGTTACATTGCTTAGTAAAAAGCCGCTGTTGTTCCCGCAACAGTGGTTTTCATTTCTGCCCGTCGTTAGTTTTTATTTTTCGGCATACAAAGTAAGCGGATCTATCACAAAATCATTTTAACATAATATTATCTTAAAATCAACAATATATAAATGTCTCGAAATGGGAAAATACTATCTGGTTAATTATCTGCTAATTAATTTTCAGCAATTTTTCCTATTTACAAAATATTAAAATACTCTTAATATCCTGTATAAATTGCTAACGATAAAGACTTATTAATTTCGCTACTACAAAAAATTGACGAAATGAAAAAGACCCTTTTGATTGGTTTATACTTATGCTCATCCAGCTTATTCTGGTCACAGATCCAAAAATTAAATGATTTAAAGATTAATGAAATCCAGGTTATAGGTTCTCACAATAGTTATAAAAAAGCAATCCTGCCTGAGGTATACAGCTATTTATCCAAAAAAGATTCGTTAAATTTTTTACCCAGAATCCAATATGAACATATTGCAATCCCTAAACAGCTGGATTTAGGATTGCGAAATCTTGAAATTGATGTCTATGCAGACAGCAAAGGCGGGAAATATGCCCATCCGAAAATTCTGGACCTGGTACAAACAACACAGCCTTTTGATCCTGAAGGAAAAATGAAAAAGCCAGGCTATAAAATGATCCATATTACCGACATCGATTACCAGACATGGTATTACACCTTGGAAGATTGTCTGAAAGATTTAAAAAAATGGTCTGATGCCCATCCCGACCACGATCCCATATTTGTTACCCTTGAACCGAAAGACGGTGAAAAAAACAGATTCGGAACAGAGCCGGAACATTATACTTCAAAACTGTTTGACGACCTTGATAATGAGCTGAAGAAATATCTTGGGAAAAACAAAATCATTACCCCGGATGATATCCGGGGATCTTATAAAACCTTAAATGAAGCAGTCCTAAATAAAAACTGGCCCAAAGTAAAAGACGCTAAAGGAAAATTCCTTTTTGTACTGGATAATAACGGAGACAACAGGGATCTGTATATAAAAGGACATCCATCATTAAAGGGAAGAATGATTTTCACCAATTCCGCACCCGGAACTCCTGAGTCTGCAGTTTTATTTATGAATGATCCAGGCCCGAAAATAAGTGAGCTGGTAATGCAGGGATACATCATCCGCACAAGGGCAGATGCCGATACGATGGAAGCAAGGAATGAAGATTATTCAAGATTTGAAAAAGCAAAAGAAAGTGGCGCCCAGGTGATCACTACAGATTATTACCTTCCAAGCCGGCTTTTCAAGTCCAACTATAAAATTAGTTTTGATGATAATAGCTATGAGAGAAAAAATCCTGTCAACGGCGGAAAATAAAATTACATTGTAAACTTTATATTAAAGGGGAAAGGCAGTCTGATTATCGGGCAGTCTTTTTTGTTTAGATACAGCCAGCCCAAAAGCCTGATCATTTCTGGGCGAGCAGATTAAGCGGATCTGGCAGATGATTGTGCTATAATAACGTGTGAAAGCTAATCTTTGAGAAATAAATTGGGTAATTATTGTTGAATTAAAGTCTTTTCAGCGTTTTATTTTTCAAATCTATCCTAAAGTGATCCGCCGGATCTCCGTTTGACAATAAAGAAAGTATTTTGAAAACAGATTTTAACTGTTTAATAAAAGGATCCTGAGAGGTATTGGATTCAAAAAGTTTTTCTAAAACCTGATACTGCTCCAGTCTTTCTTTCAGGATATCTTTTTTGGCCAGCTCATCCGCCGACTGAAATTTATATAAATCAAATAAAAGATCCTCAAAATTCCATTTCCGGAATGATTCAGGATCAGTTCCTTTCGGCTTTAATTCAGCATTTGAATTTTGTGACATCAAAAGAATATCTTTTCCATTCAGCAATTTAGCCTTTTCAAAAAAATCTTTCGGCCAGTCATCCGGAATCATTCGTAAACGCACCAATTCTTTCAAATGGAACAGCATAAAATCATGATAAGATGCCGTGTTCAGAATATCTTTATTCCAAAGTGTTTTGCTTTT
The DNA here is from genome assembly GCF_000282115.1 of Chryseobacterium populi. Taxonomy (GTDB): domain Bacteria; phylum Bacteroidota; class Bacteroidia; order Flavobacteriales; family Weeksellaceae; genus Chryseobacterium; species Chryseobacterium populi. Next base: position 1,435 of record NZ_AKJY01000066.1, on the reverse strand, counting down.
GTCTTTGCTGAGTGCCTGATATTCCTTTTCATATAACGGAAATAATTCATCAAAACGCGGCACATCATTTATTGTTTCTGTATGCACTTCCATTGTATCCGGAGATTCTATCGTAAGGATTTTATAAGCCGGCTGGTAGGCAGCCAATGACGGAACCTGAACATTGATCAACATTTGATTTCCTTCTTTCCTGATTCCGGTATCATTGATATGCATATGCCCGGCAAAATGAATCTTCAGCCCGGCTTCCATAAAAGCTTTCGCAACATTTTCTTCGGGAACTCTTTCCAACTGCCATTTTTTTTCACCTAAAAGATTTCTGATGTCATTGGTTGCTCCGTCATTAAAATCAACCATAGGGTAATGGGTAAATGCAACAACCGTCTTTCCGTTTGCTTTTGCTTCATCTGTAATCTTTTTTACCCATTGAATTAAATGCTTTTTGTTTGTCAGTACATTGTTATATCCAATGCTCGCTCCACGGTAATTGGCAGGATCATTTGAATTTCCATTCAGGTTTTTAGGAATATAGGTATTTCCGTCGATGGCGATCATCCAGACTCCTTTCACCGGCTCTACAACATAACTCAGATCCGGGACGGAAAAACCTTTTGAAACTTCATACATTCTTTTGGAATAATCAGCATTCCGTAAAGCTTTTTCATATGAATAATTTTTATAAAAATCCGGATCAAAAGGAGTGCTCCAGTACAGGTTTTCTTTTTTAGGATAAAACCCGAAATCTTTCAACTCTCCTAAAACTTCTAAATAGCCTGATTCTGCAATATCTCTTGTAATGATCTTATTCGTGATTTTCCCCATATTTTCTTTGCTGTAAATTCCTAATGGCTTTCCATCCAGCCCGAGAAAATCATCTTTTCCGGCATCCTGTCGAAACGGCCCTACAGGATCATGGTTTCCGGTTGTGATATAAAAATCGATCCCATATTTTTGATGATACTGATCCAAAATTCTGTGAAGTCCACGTAGATTATAAGCCTGTCCGTCATCAGAAAAGTCACCCGGCATAGCCACAATTTTAATTCCTTTAGCCGCAATATCATCCAATGCTTTCAGAAAGGCGAAATAGTTTTCATTAAAAATCCTGGTAGAATGCAACTGGGAATCCATTGTTCTCAGGATAGTAGACCTTCCCGTTCCAGGATTTACAATTCCTTTAAAATCATGATCTGAAAAGCTTCCATACAGATCCTGAAAATGGACATCGGAAAGAAAGGCGATCTGTACAGGTTTCTGCTGAGCCGGAAATAATGAGAAAACAAACAGTAAAAATGAGAATATTCTTTTATTCATCTTAAAAATAATACGAAATTAAAGGAATATCCGGTGAATAGGTTTAATTGAATTTTAAATAATTGGGTAGTGTCTCACTAACTGTGTAAGTTAAAAAGTTATTCTGGAAAATTTTGAGCCC
>NZ_AKJY01000065.1 GCF_000282115.1 Chryseobacterium populi | reverse complement strand
CCCCCCGCCGCAAGCATAGTTGTGGCAGCTTGTACCTCCTGTTTCAGGCGGGCACATTCCCCATCCATAGGTTCCGTCATCATTGGCATGGCATAATTTCCATCCGTCACAAGGAGCGGCTACAGCCCCGGTTACTGCTTTCATGTCGTTTCTTGAAAGTTTTTTTAAGTTTTTCATAATAATTAGTTCTTTGTTTTTCCTACTCTTTTGAAGCTTTTCGGATTCCGCTTATACAATTCCTAAGGTAGTGAATTTTATTTATGATTTGTTATTTTGTGAGGTATTTATTTTAAAAATTTATTTTCAATGGCTTGTTATGTAGTGGTTTATGAATTGATAACTAAGAAGTCAGCTGTTAAATAAATAACTTTTCGATACGATTTTATTCAAAAATCTACCGAAATGACGGGAGCTTATAAAAAAACTGTAGATACCGCCAGTTCGGATGAATTTATTTGGAATGGAGTGGAAAACAATTTGTATCGATAATCAGTTCCGGTATTTTCTGATGTATCTTCCTCAAATGCTTAGATAAAAGAAAAAGAGAAACCCTAAAGCCTCTCTTCATCACGAATACATTGTGCATTGTACTTTTTACATTATACAATAAATATTACCACGGACTGATTCCCGTTTCGTCTTCAATATCGTTACTGAAATATTCTCCCGTAGGTGCGTTTTCATCCGTAAGAGTATGCTTCACAATAAAAGATGCTGCCCTTTCTACAGAGCCGGGGCCACTGTGATGGTTGAAATCTGTTGCCGTATAACCGGGATCAATGACGTTTACTTTGAAAGGTGAGTCTTTCAATTCATAAGCAAGAGCAATGGTGTAAGCATTCAAAGCTGATTTTGATGGACCGTAAGCAGCTGTTTTTACATCGTAATATTTCCAGCTTGGGTCGCTGTGCAGTGTTAAAGATCCAAGTCCTGAGGTGATGTTGCTGATTCTCGGGCTTTCAGATTTTTTCAGCAGGTTTAAAAATGCCTGTGTAACGCTGATTACTCCAAAAAAATTGGTGTCAAAAACTTCCCGGATATCCTGAATGGAAGTAGCTGATGCCGTTTGAGGGTTGATTCCCAGGATTCCTGCATTATTGATCAGGATGTCCAGCTTTCCCTGTTCGTTTTCTACCCTGTTTTTTGCTGCTGTGATAGAATCGGGATTGGTAACATCAATTTCAATAGCTTTGATATTCTGATAGCCTTTTTCATTAAGCTCTTTTACTGCAGCTTCTCCATTTTCAAGGTTACGGCTTCCTATATAGACGAATAATCCTTTTTCTGAAAATTGTTTTGCCGTTTCCAGGCCGATGCTTCTGTTGGCACCTGTTATTAATACTGATTTCATTTTGTTTGATTTAATTGATGGTGTAAAATTCCGTCAATTAAGCAGAATATCATTTGTCATTTGGCAAAAAAGCAATACAAACTGAAAATAAATTAAAATCAAAGAATAAAACGATAAGTTTATAAGAAAACAAACATCCCATAAGCCCCTCACTTTAACCTCTAACTTCTAACCTCCAGCATCTAACTTCTTATTTTATATTTTTCCTGATTCTGCTCAGTGAAGATTGGGTAACACCCAGATAAGAAGCAATATAAGAAAGCGGAATACGGTTGACCACACTAGGATAGATCTCAAGGAACTTCAGATAACGTGTCGTAGCATCTTCCGAAACCAGCGGGCTTCTTCTTTCCACTTTCTGGATCAATGCCCTTGAAATAATTTTATGAACAATGGTTTCCCAACCGACAATGGTCTGTAAAAGCTCAAGCCAGTCTTTTCTTGAAAAAACAATGAGTTTACAATCGGTAACGGCCTGCACATAGGTGCTGGAACAAATTTCATTGTCAAAACTTTCAAGATCTACCACAAGATTGTTCTCTTCGATAAAGTATTTGGTGATTTCTTCCCCTTTATTGTCATAGTAGCAGACCCGCAAAATTCCGTCAACGATAAAGCCTACCTGCCTGGCAACTTTTCCGGCTTCAGAAAAATAGCTGTCTTTCGCAAGATCCACTTCGGAGGCTTTGCTTGCGATAAAGTCGATCTGTTGCTGGTTCAGATTTCCAAACCTTAAAATAAAATCGAATAATTCTTTCATGACAGCAAGTTAATCAAACCTGGTCTTATGGCATTTGTCATTTGACAAAAATAACTCTACAGAGGATCAATTTCTGTAGAGTTTGTATTCCTTAGATTTCTCTTTTATTTCCGCATTTTACACAATAAGAAGCCTGATGTGTTCTGTAAGGCTTACCACAGTTTTCACAATCAGGGCCATATAAATCTATAAAATGGTGCATGATTGCATTGGGTTCGGTTTCTTCAAAATGAGTTAATCCGTTATAATAATCAAACAGTTTACTGAAATTTTCTTTGAGGGGTTTCGTTTGGGTCTGTTTAAATTCTTGGAAACCTGCTGCATAGAATTCCGAAGCGATTTTACTTTCCTCTCTATCCAGCATTGGAACATCCATTTTGCACCTGGTTTTCAAATTAAATATCTTTTATAAAATCTTCATATTCATAATAAAACCTTTCAAAGCCATCCATTTTTTCTACAAAAAATTCGAAAATTTCCTGCCAGGTATTTTTATTGAAAATAGAGACATTGTGCTTTTCTACCCAGATCTTACTGATCAGTTTCCCGTTTTCCAAAGTAAAATATTCTTCTTTGTGAAAATCACCGATGAAGTCTTTTAAAATATCTTCTAAAGACCATATTTTTTCATAATAAGCGTTCCTGAAAATCTCGTCTTTCATTTCTATATCCAGGGAAACTTCTGCTTTTTTATGATCCGCATAAAATTTGAATGAAACATCCTTGATTTTGGTATCATACATAATCCATTTTCTCGGAAAAGACTTCCCGAAAGCCGTCCAAAACTCTTTTTTTAACTGCTGTGCTTCCTGTTTACTGAACATATAGAACAAACTTAATGATTTAAAGGGACAATTGCAAAATTGCGAATTGTGAAAAGGCTAAACTGTAAAATTGTAATTTCAGGTATATGACGAATCATGTCTGGCAGATAGACTTTATGAAACTTTTTTATTTGTGTATTATAATTTGCGTTATTTGTGGTTAATTCCGGTTTCCTTCATTTAAAACAATTTTCTTAAATTTGCCGTAATGCTGTCAAAAAAATCCCAATATGCTTTTAAAGCGCTTTCATATCTTGTAGAAAAAAGGAATGAAGGCCCGATTCTTATTTCCGAAATTGCGGAACACAAGAGAATTCCGCTGAAATTTTTAGAAAATATTTTGCTTGAACTGAAAAAAGCAGACATCCTTGACAGTAAAAAAGGAAAGGGCGGTGGATATTTCTTTAAAGAAAACCCGGAAAATGTAAAACTGGCAAAGATTATTCGCCTTGTTAACGGGCCTATTGCACTTTTACCGTGTGTAAGCTTAAATTTTTATGAAAAATGTGATGACTGCAACGAAGATCATTGTGGGCTGCATGATGTTCTGATCGAGGTAAGAGATGCTTCCTTAAATATTTTAGAAAGAAAAACATTAATGGATCTGGTCGATTAATCCGGTCCTTTTTTTGAATAAATAGTCTACTTGTTTGGTAGGATAAATATTTTATCAGATATTTGCACTACTTCAGGCGGATCAACTATCCGGTATTGAAGCCATAATATGGGTATAATATGGTAATTTCAAGAAAGATTCAGATAAGGCTCAATGTGTTTTTTATAACATTGGCGATTGTATTTATTACGGTTTTCTCAATGTACGAATTAGGCTATCTGGATGAGCTTTTTACGATTCTGGCCAAAGATAATTATATTTTTTACTGGATGCTTCTGATAGGTTTTCTGGCTGAGATTGTAGCAGGATCAATGGGAATGGGGTATGGTGTCATCTGTACGACCACTCTTTTATTCCTGAATATTCCCCCGCACATCGTGAGTGCAAGCATTCATTCTGCTGAAAGCTTTACAACGGCAGCGGGAAGCATCAGTCATATTCAGCTTAAAAATGTAAGCAAAACTTTGGTGAGAAAACTGGCTATCCCTGCAGTTATAGGCGCTGTTATCGGTGCTTTATGCCTGACGTACCTGGGTGAGTATTACGCTAAAATAACCAAAACCATTATTGCTTTCTACACTTTATACCTTGGGATACAGATTTTTTCAAATACTTTTAAAGGAAAGCAGAGTAAGGCTTTGAAGAGGAAAACCAATTTGACAAGATTAGGAGTGATCGGGGGCTTCATTGATTCTTTTGCAGGTGGAGGATGGGGGCCTTTGGTGACGGGAACGCTGATTAAAAATGCTTTTACCCCGAGATTTGCAGTGGGAAGCTCCACCGTTGCCAAATTTATTTTAACCTTAACTGCAGCGGTTACCTTCTTTTTCACATTGGGGATTCAGCACTGGAATATCATTCTTGGCCTTTTAATCGGCGGAATTGTTACAGCACCGTTTTCTGCAATGCTTACCGCTAAGCTTCCGGTAAGAAAAATGTTTTTTATTATCGGAACCCTGGTCATTGTGATGAGCCTGATAACTATTTATAAATCAATATTCAATTAAATTTTTCTGTTTAATGTGGAAAAATAAGACCGGCAAACAACAATTCGGTTTTGAAAATATTTTACTTTTACATCATAAATAACAGTACATGAATCTACACATCATTGCGCTTTTTAAGTTTAATGAAAATTATCTGATGGAAGCGGTTGAATTATTTCAAAATCTGGTAAAAGAAACGAGAAAAGAAGCCGGATGCCTGCAATATGATCTTATAGAAGATAAAGATAATAAAGGGACATTTTTTCTGATCGAATTATGGGAAAGTGTGGAACACCACAACAGCCATAACGGGCAGGATCATCTTCTGGATTTCCGTAAGGATGCTTCCAGGATCATGGAAAGCTCTGCCCAGGTTTATAAGGGATTTAAAATTTACTAAGGAGAAATTTTGTTTACACGTAAAAGGCTGCTTACAATTTGTAGGCAGCCTTTTTAGAAAAAATAGAAAGTATTAAAATTTAAATTATTTTACAATCAGCTTCTTGGTTTCGGTACTGCCTCCGTAAGTGATTTTTACCAGGTAGGTTCCTGAAGTAAAATGCGATAGATTCAAGTCCTGTTTATAGAAACCGGTTTGGTTGGTAAGCTCGGCACTGTATACTTTTTTACCGGTAAGATCATATACTTCTACATTTCCTTTATTGGAAGCCTTTTCTTTTACATCAAATAAAACCGTTACTTTTTTATCAGCAGTCGTAGGGTTCGGGTAAATACCGAAAGAAGCCTTCTGGCCAACCTCTTTTACTCCTAATGTTGACGTAATGTTTTTATATTTGAAATACATATTACCTGTAGTGCTACCTTCATTTGAAGTAAAATACATTCTGTAATAGTCTGACCCCTGCTTTACATAATACACAACATCGGTATAAACTCCTGAAGTAGGTTTCCAAGAATGGCCTATAGCCGTAATTTTAGCTGAGAAACTTCCTGATGCAGGCAGAGTAGCCGTGGCAGTTGCCTGAGTTTCAGGCTGTACTTTTGCGATGGTAACAGAAGGATTCTGAATGACTCCTGCCATTTTATACATCATTGATCCTCCCGGGTAAGTGTAATCTGTCCAGTATCTTGTAAACATTAAGTCCCAGTTGGCTTTTGCAGGCTCAAGATTGGGAACCTTATCTCCTGTAGCGAAAGAGAAATAATTAAAATAAGCATCATCAGACCCGTTCACTACGGTTTTTGTCTGGGTAGCATCCCATGATGTCCCGTTCCATTTTGCATATTTAAAGGTATATCCTGCTGAAAACTCGTTGATGAAGAATTTGTAATAGTTTTCATTTCCATAATCGATAACAAAAACAACCTGACCAACAACTTTATGTGTTGCTATATCATAATTTCCCCATCCGAAATTGAACGGTCCTGCAGGTAGAAGGGTAGATGAGTCAAAAGCTCCGTCCTGGATGCGGGTTGTCTGATCCGGATTATAAAGAGGATTTCCCCATGTTGCTTTCTGAGATGGATTTACCGTATCAAAATCAGCCGGTGTGCTGGAAGTCTGGTAAACTGTTGCTGTTTTAGCATCATTGATCCTGATTCCTTTATCCATTGCGCTGTTTCTGTAAAATGCAATGTCCCAGTTATCTGCGATCTGAGATACTGTAGTGTTGGCAGAAAAATCAAAGAATACACGATTTTGATAAGCAGGTCCCATCGTCATGTTTACTGTTGTGTAACCAAAAGCATCGGTCTGGGCTAATATGGTTTGCTGTACGCTTAGAGAAAGCAAAGAGGCTAAAAGTAGCTTTGTTTTCATAATCTGTTAAAGGTATTTATGTTATTTTTATTTAGAATTATTCTACAAAAATATAATTTTATTTTTAATTATTCTAAATAAACCATTATATTTGTCGAAAATTTTTTGCCTTTATGAAGAAGAAAGTGCTTTCCATTCTATCCTTATCTGTTGTGCTCTGGATAAATGCACAGGAAAAAGATTCTCTTAATCAGAAGAAAATAGAAGAAGTTGTTATTACAGGACAGTATACCCAACAGTCGATTAATAAATCTATCTATAAGGTTGAGGCAATTGATGCCCAAAAGATTAAAAGCATGGCGGCTACGAATGTTGCAGAAGTTTTAAATCAAAGTCTTAATATACAGATTACACCCGATACTGATTCCGGGAATTCCACCGCTAATATTATGGGGCTGGGTGGAGATTACATTAAAGTTTTGATAGATAATATACCTGTTGTAGGAGATACGGGGCTGGGAAGCAATATCGACCTTACCAAGTTAAGCCTGAACAATATTGAAAGAATCGAAATTGTACAGGGAAGCATGGGAGTTGAATACGGAAATGGAGCACTGGCAGGGGTTATCAATATTATTACTAAAAAGAATAATACAAAGAAAATAAGTGTAAGAGCCTCTCTGCAGGAAGAGACTGTAAGAAACGACTACGACCTGCGTAAAAAAGGAAACGGAAGACACATTCAGAATGTAAATGTGGACTATAATCTCAACAACAACTGGTTTGCGAATATCAGCTTTAATCATAACCAGTTTATGGGATATGAAGGAAACAGGGAAGGATACAAATATTTTGGGGATGATGTAGAAAAAACCAGAGGTAATGAATGGAACCCGAAAGACCAGTACGATGCTTCAGCCCTGCTAAAGTATACCAAAAATAAAACATCGTTCTTTTATAAGCTTTCTTACTTACACGAAAAATTCAACTTTTATAATCCGATAGTGACCAGGAAATCACTTAATGACGGCTTAGGTGGCGTTACCTACGAAAGCCTTGACAGAGAATATAATACGGAAAGATGGATTCATCAGTTTAATATCCAGACCCATTTAGGGCATATCCGTTACATGGGGGATTTTTCTTACCAGAACCAGGACCGGAAATATTTTGATTATAATTACGATATTCCAAGCCGTTCAACCAGAGAAAAGAATCCGGAAAATTCTTACTATAAAACAGACGTTATTTATTCAAGAGGATTGTTCAGTAACTTCCTTGACAATAAGAAGTTTGATTTTCAGCTAGGCTATGAATTAGACCATACAAGTGGCTATGCAGCCCTGATTGCAGGTGAATTTAACAGTAAAAATGTAAAGAGAAATATTTTTACCTATTCCAATTTTCTTTCTGCAGAATGGAATATTTCAGATCGGTTTTCTTTAAGACCCGGAGCCAGATTTTCAGTAAGTGACCGGTTTGAAAATCAATTTAATTATTCTCTTTCCGCGAGGTTAAAGACATCGGATAATTCCAACTTAAGGGGCGTTTTCGGAACTGCCAACCGTTTTCCTACCTATGAAGAGCTGTTTACTTATATGATAAACGTTAACCATGACATCCAGGGAGATCCCGATTTATCACCTGAAAAAGGATATTCTGCAGGATTATTCTGGGATCAGAATTTCAGAACAGGAAATGACTGGCGTATAGGATATGGAGTAAATGCTTTGTATCTGGATGTGGATGACAGGATAGAAATGGTAAGAATAGGGTCTTCCACGTATAAGTACATGAACTTAAACAAATACAGAAGCCTTTTATTTTCAGCGAATGCAGATTTCAGTAAAGATCAGTTTGCTTTTGGTGTAAGAGCCTCACTGAACGGAATTTCGGTTTCAATGAGTGAGCTTGAATTTGTTTCCCCTACAGATTTTCAGTATAATGTTCAGGCAGGAGCATCAGCGACTTATAAGTTAAAAGATATAAACACTGCTTTTGCGCTTTATTATAAATATACAGGCCCGGCAAGAAACTATGTCAATACAGGTGAAGGCTTTCAGCTTGGTAAGACAGATGAATTCCATATGATGGATTTTATTGTGAGCCAGCCGTTCTGGAAAAACCGTTTTGAGCTTTCAGTGGGTGTTAAGAATATATTTGATGTTACCACAGTTAACAGCACCATTACGGCAGCAAGCGGGCATAATGCAGCTTCGGACCGTCTGAATCTGTTTTACGGCAGAAGTTATTTTGCAAGATTAATCTATCAATTCTAAAAACTATCATTATGAAATATTTAAAGATATTATCCCTTGTCCTGGTTGCAGCTTTACAATCCTGTCTTTCAGCAGATGATGACCCGGTAGCAGTTGCTCCAATGACCGGTTCCGAGGTAAACGCAAGTGTAGGTGGCCCTACACAGCCCAACCAGCTATGGATCGATTTGAGTGATTATGAAAATCAGGTTGTGAATAAAAGAACCGACTGGGATTTAGGTTTTTATAGCGGAGATGAGTATCGGGTAATTATTAACGGTTCTATCGCAATGGCGGTAGCGAAAATTCCTGATGCCACCAATATTGATAACGTAAAACAAACCGATGTCAACAACCTTTTGGGAATTGTTCAGATGGGAACATTTGATCCCTCTAATATGCAATATGTTGATAACCCGGATGGGAATTTTCTGACACAAACCACAGGTATTCAGGAAATCAAAGAAAATGATGCTGAAAACCCGATCTACCTGGTGAATATGGGAAGAGCTCTCCCTGCCGACGGAGCTACGGTTGCACCTGGTTCTATATTGCTGGCAGGTGATACAAGAGGATGGAAAAAAGTACAGATTGTAAGAGTTCCTAACGGATATAAGATCAAATATGCGGACCTTAATGATACCAATCATAAAGAACATATCATAACAAAAAATACAGACTACACATTCAATTTCTTCAGCATGCAGAATAACCAGCAGGTAACCATACAGCCTGCGAAGAAAAAATGGGATCTGGGCTTTACAAGCTTTACCAATGAAGTATTCCAGAATGGTGCAAGTGCAGGCAGCTATTTTTATGCAGACTTTATTGTAACCAATATGGCTAATGGTGTGGGAGCTTATCAGGTGACCGTTTCCGGCAATCTGGATCAGGCATATAATGCTTTTAAACTCAATGATGTGGATCCGGCGAAATTTATTTTCAACGATCACAGGGCTATCGGAGATAAATGGCGTACTACGACTGGTAATAACAGTACTTCAAGTGCTTTTGTCTACACAGACCGTTTCTTTGTTCTCAGGGATGCAGAAGGATTCTACTTTAAACTCAGGTTTAACAGAATGAAGAATGATGCCGGTGAACGCGGGCATACCAATTTTGAATTTGAACCTTTATAAATAATCAAATATATAGTATATCATGAAAAAATTCATCCTTGCAGCTTCTGTGCTTGTCGCAGTGTATTCTTGCAAAAAAGAAGAAGGTGCTAAAAAAGAAAACACAACGGAAGTTTCTTCTGAAACTCCGAAAAGCAACAGTAAAATAGTTACCCTGAGCGGCGGAATTACAGAAATCGTAAGCGCACTTGGTCTTGAAAAAGAAATCGTAGGTACAGACGTTACCAGTACTTATCCTGAAACATTAAAAGCTACGGCTAAAGATCTGGGACATGTAAGGTCTATGACGATCGAACCGATTATGGCACTGAATCCTACCCTGATTCTGGGGTCAGATAAAGATATCAACCCGGAATTATTGGGGAAAATTAATTCTTCAGGAATTAAAGCTGAGATTTTTAAGCAGGAATATTCAGTAGAAGGAACTAAGAAACTGATTGAGCAGGTAGCAAAAGCTGTAGGAAATACAGATTATCAGAAATTGAATGATAAAATCGATGCTGATTTAAAACAAATCCAGCCGATCGCTAAAAAACCGAAAGTATTATTCATCTATGCCAGAGGAAATATGCTGATGGTATCAGGGAAAAATACACCAATGGCCGCATTGATAGGCCTTGCGGGAGGTGAAAATGCAGTGACTGATTTTGAAGATTTTAAACCTTTGACTCCTGAAGCGGTCGTAAAAGCAAATCCTGATGTATTGTTCTTCTTTACAACAGGTCTTCAGGGTGCCGGCGGAAACGATGGAGCCCTTAAAATGCCGGGTGTTGCCCAGACCAATGCCGGAAAAAATAAAAAGATCATCGCGATGGACGGAGGCTTGGTTTCAGGTTTCGGACCAAGATTGGGAGAGGCTGCAGTAGGACTAAATAAATTATTAATTGAAAGCACAAAGTAAATTATACTTTTATTTTGCTATAAGTACCATACTGCTTGTAATCATAGCAGTATGGTCACTTAATACCGGGGTTTACGACTTTGGGGGTAAATCTGCGTTTGAAATTTTAGGAAAAGTAGTAAAAGGAGATCCCAATTTATCTCTAAGTGATAAATATGTCATCTGGGAAGTGCGTGCAGCCAGGATTATTATGGCTGTTTTAATCGGAAGTATGCTGGCCGTTTCAGGAACGAGCCTGCAGGGACTATTTAAAAATCCTCTGGCAACGGGAGAATCGATAGGCTTAACTTCGGGAGCAACATTACTGGCTGCGATTGCAATTGTTTTAGGAGGGCATTTCAAGCAATATCTTCCTGAGATGGTGCAGTTCTCGCTGGTAGGCATTTCAGCTTTTTTGGGAGCTTTATTCGCAATGATGCTGGTGTACAGGATTTCTACCAGTGGAGGGAAAACCAATGTGGTAATGATGCTGTTAAGCGGTGTTGCCATTACATCAATCGGTTTTTCAATTACAGGATTCCTTATTTATATCTCAAAAGATGAGCAGCTGAGAGATCTCACCTTCTGGAATATGGGAAGTCTTGCTGCTGCAACCTGGACAAAAAATATTGTTTTAATAATCGTCTTGATTATTTCTTACCTTGTTCTGCTCCCGAAAGGAAAGGCATTGAATGCAATGATGCTGGGCGAAAAAGACGCTCAGCATTTAGGAATAAACGTTGAAACACTGAAAAAGCAAATTGTGATTGTTACCTCCTTAATGATAGGAACCTGTGTTGCATTTTCAGGAACGATTGGTTTTGTAGGCCTTATTGTACCTTATATTTTAAGGCTTTTATTTAAATCAGATTATACTTTCATTTTGCCATTGTCAGCGGTTTGCGGAAGTATTTTGCTTCTGATTGCTGATACGTTCAGCAGGAGTATTGTCGCGCCGTCAGAGCTCCCGATCGGTATTTTAACTTCGCTGATAGGAGGTCCGATTTTTATTGCTATTTTAATTAAATTTAAAAAATCACTTCAATGATAAAGGCACATCACATCAGCTATCTGCACCGGGACTTCCATATCCTCGATGGGGTAGATGTCTCTCTGGAATACGGCGAGTTTTTAGCTATTGTAGGACCGAACGGAGCCGGAAAATCCAGTCTGCTGAGCATTCTGGCGAATGAAGTGAAATCCGGGAAGCAAAAGATTTTATTCAAAGATAAGCCGATCAATGACTGGGAAGTCACAGAATTATCCAGGCATAAAGCTAAATTTTCCCAGCATAACAGCAATGATATCCCTTTAGTGGTGAAAGATGTTGTCATGATGGGACGATATCCGTATTTTGATGCCCGGCCGAGAAAAGACGACCTTGAAGCCATGAATAATATGATGTATGAAACCGATGTTTTCCATTTGAAAGACAGGGAATACAATACCTTGTCCGGAGGAGAAAAGCAACGGGTACACCTTTCCAGGGTAATGGCACAATTGCAAAATGATATTGCCCATAAGCTGCTTTTTCTGGATGAGCCTTTGAATAACCTGGACGTGAAGCATCAGTATAAAGCATTAGAAATAATAAAAAATTTTACTAAAAAGGCCAATTCCGCTATTGTTGTTTTGCATGACCTTAATTTGGCAGCACAATACGCAGATAAAATTTTATTAATGAAATCAGGACGGGTTTCAGCCTATGGAACACCGCAGGAAGTTTTTACTGCTGAAACAATCAGCCGGGCATACAATTTTCCCTGCACCATTTGCGATCACCCGATTACCAACAACCCAATGATCATTTTCGGATAACCATGGAAAAAGAAGAATTAAAAATACTTGCTCAGAATCTTGCCAATCCTCAGGGAGAAAAAGGCATTGAAATAGCTGAGATGATGAACGTTACCAACATAGGAATGACCCTGGAAAGTATCAGAACCCTTCTTATCGAAGACGATGAGCACATCCTCGAAATCGGACACGGAAATGCAGCACATCTGAAAAGTATTTTAAATAAAGCTAAAAATATTAAATACACAGGAATCGATATTTCCGAAACCATGTATCATGAAGCCAGAAAGATCAATAAGGAATTTGAAAGCCAGGCTGATTTTGTATGCTATGAGGGCCGGAAACTTCCTTTCGGAGATAAGACATTCGATAAAATATTTACGGTTAATACCGTTTATTTCTTGGAAAAACCGGTTGATTTTTTAAATGAAGCCTATAGAACACTGAAAGATAACGGAACTTTTGTCCTCACTTTTGCACAAAGGGAATTCATGGAAAAGCTTCCTTTTACACAATATAATTTCACATTATACAGCAACAAGGAAATGGAAGAAGTTATTTCCCGAAGCCACTTTAAAAGAATGAAAATTTCTGAAAAAGAGGAAGAAGTAACCAGTAAAACAGGGGAAGAAAAAATAAAAAGAATTTATACAGTTTTAACGATAAAAAAATAAGTAACAAAATGAATACATTAGTTAACGATCTAAAAGAAAAGTGGGCTGCTTTGAAAGTTGAAAATCCACATTTGAGAATAAGAAATGCTGCTGTACAACTGGGAGTAAGCGAAGCTGAATTATTGGTGACAAACATTGGTGACGGAGTAACCGTTCTTAAGCCTGAGTTTCAGAATATTTTAACAGAGGTTGAGCAATTAGGAAAAGTAATGGCTCTTACCCGTAATGACGAATGTGTGCACGAAAGAAAAGGAACGTACCTGAACGGAGATTTCAGCAGCCCTCACGCACAGCTTTTCGTAGGTGAAGATATCGACCTTAGAATTTTCCTTAATTCATGGAAATTTGCATTTGCAGTCGTGGAAGGAGATAAAAAAAGCCTTCAGTTTTTTGGAAAAGACGGTTTGGCCCTTCACAAGATCTATCTGACAAAAGACAGCCATGCAGAAGCATTTGAGGCTATTGTTGAAAAATTCAAGGCAGAAGGTCAGAACCAGGCTTTCGGATTTGAAGCGATTGCTCCGAAACCTGCTGAAAAACCGGATGCTGAAATTGATACGGAAGGTTTTAAAAAGGCATGGACCGAATTGAAAGATACTCATGATTTCTTCATGATGACAAGAAAGTTCGGGGTAAGCAGAACCCAGGCTCTAAGATTAGCTCCTGAAGGGTTTGCTAAAAAAATTGATAACGCTAAAGTTGTGAATATCCTTGAAGATGCTTCAGAAAAGAGTCTTCCGATCATGGTATTCGTAGGAAACAGAGGTATTATCCAGATCCATACCGGAGAAGTAAAGAAAACCCTTTGGCACCAACAGTGGTTTAATGTAATGGATCCTGATTTCAACTTACATCTGGATGTAACGAAAATCGCAGAAGCATGGATCGTTAAAAAACCTACAGAAGACGGAGAAGTAACGGCTGTTGAGGTATTCAACAAAGAAGGAGACTTTATCGTTCAGTTCTTCGGAAAAAGAAAACCGGGGATTCCTGAGCTGCAGGAGTGGAAAGACCTTGTAGCAGAACTGGAAAAATAAATAGTTAGATAATTTGAATGAAGCCGTTTTGTTTTTGTATTCAAGGCGGCTTTTTTATTATTGAAAAGGTGAAATTGCTGACCTGCAAATCGTAAAATTGTAATGAGTATGCATTTCAATTTTAAAATAGACCGTAATAATTTGCGATATTTGTGCAAACCATTCGTGTAATTTGTGTTTAAATAAAATAAAATGAAAAATATTTTCATAGCGGTATTGATGATAAGTCTGGGGTTGATGAATGCTCAGAATTTTAAAGCATACCAATTTTACAACCAAAAAGGAAAAGCTGTTAAAACCGATAAGCTGGTTAAAGAGCTGGCAGACTACGATGTTGTTTTCATTGGAGAAAATCATAACAGTTCTATCAACCACTGGCTACAGCTGAAAATAACAGAGGCTTTGTATGAAAAGAAAAACGGACAGCTTATTTTAGGTGCTGAAATGTTTGAAAGAGATAACCAGGCTCAGCTAAACCAGTATTTAAGCGGGGAATTCGATGCAAAAACACTGAAAGACTCAGCCCGTTTGTGGAATAATTTTGTAACAGACTGCAAACCCTTGGTCGATTTTGCTAAAAATAAAAAACTGAATTTCATTGCAACCAATATTCCGAGGAAATATGCTTCCCAGACCGCTAAAGAAGGCTTGGAATCTTTGAATAAATTAAGTGAAAAAGAAAAATCTTACATTGCCCAATTACCTATAAAAGTAACGCTGGATACTCCGGGATATCCCGAAATGAAAGCAATGATGGGTGAACATGCCGAAGGAACGAAAGTAATGAATTTTATCTCGGCACAGGCTACAAAAGATGCAACCATGGCCGAATCTATTTTGAAAAATATCCAAACCGGGAAAACTTTTATTCATTACAACGGAAATTACCACAGTAAAGAATTTGGCGGAATTTACTGGTACATCAAGCAGAAAAACCCGAACCTGAAAATGGCGGTGATCTCTGTTTTTGAATCTGAAGACCCTGAATTGAAAATTCCTGAAAAAGATTATATCCCGACAGATTTTAATCTTATTATTCCTGCGGATATGACGAAGACTTATTAAACTTTAAGCTTTCCAAATTTTATAAAAATGTTATTTGATTGAAACGGGCTTCAGCCCGTTTTTTTAATAAAGAAAAATCTATCGGCTTTAGCCAAACCCAAGAGCTTGCAAATTTTTAAATGACAATCTTTATCTTTGTGGAACATTCAACAGAAAATGAAAGAAATATCTTTTCTCCTGGTCTTTTTTATAGGTTTAATCAATGCTCAGAATCTGACTTCAGATGAATTGTCAATCATCAATCAGGGCGATATCAATACTGCTTTACCCATTTATCAGACGACAGATTCCAACCAGCATAAAACATTACTGAGCCTTTCAGCAGAAATCAATCCGACCGATCCAAATACGGCAATTCTGGTGAAAAGAATGAAAGAATCACTGCTTTCAACAGATGGCGGAGTAGGAATTGCAGCACCACAAGTTGGTGTCAACAGGAAAATCATCTGGGTTCAGCGTTTCGATAAAGAGGGAAACCCTCTGGAATATTTTATCAATCCTGTCATTGTCTGGAGATCAGATTTGCAGAATTTAGGCCCTGAAGGAGACTTATCAATCCCTGAATTCAGAGATCAGTTTTACAGAAGCAAAGTCATTCAGTTAGAATATGTTGATCTGAAAGGGCAGAAATATTCAGAGATTGTAGAAGGTTTTACAGCCGTCATTTTCCAGCATGAGACAGATCATCTTTTCGGAATCCTGATATCGGATAAAAAAGAAAAAGAGAAGAATGATGCTTATAAAAAAGTAGATGCTTATCAGAATAGCGATTACAATAAAAGATAAAAATAGACTGTTTCATTTGTAAACAGCCTATTCCATGATAAATTATGTTGTAGAAAATTATCTTAGCCGTTGTTGGACACCGAAAGTTTAACCTCAATATTATTTCTTGTCGCATTGGAATAAGGGCAAATCTGATGAGCCTGATCAGTCAGCGACTGAGCTTCCTCAATAGATACACCCGGAATATTTACATCCAGCTCAACGGCCAGTCCGAATCCACCGTTTCCAATCTGTCCGATGCTTACCTGAGCGGTTACAGAGGTTTCACCCGTTTGGATTTTCGTTAAACTGATAACTCTGTTTAATGCGCTGTCAAAACAAGCTGAATATCCCGCAGCAAAAAGCATTTCAGGATTGGCAAAATCATCATTGGCACCGCCCAGAGCCTTCGGCATTCTTACTTCAATATCCAGAACTCCGTTTTCACTCTTTACCTGTCCGTTTCTTCCGCCTTTTGCGGTAACGCTGGTTGTATATAATGTTTTCATACTGTTTATTTTTCTATTTTGTTTAAAATTTTATGTATTGATGTCTTAAGTTCCATTAAATCTTCTATAGGAACATTTATTTTTTCCAGAATTTTCGCCGGAACATCACAGGCTTTCTGTTTTAATTCTTTTCCGTTTTCAGTCAGAAATATCTGAACCACTCTTTCATCTTCCTTTTTTCGTTTCCTGCTGATAAAACCTTTACTTTCCAGTCTTTTAAGGAGCGGAGTCAAAGTACCGCTGTCGAGGAAGAGCTCTTCCCCGATATGATTAACGGTGTACCCGTCCTTTTCCCATAAAATCATCATTACGAGATATTGAGGATAGGTAATATCCAGCTCATCAAGAAACGGGCGGTATAACCCGGTGATTTCTTTTGCGATAGCATATAAGGGAAAGCAGATCTGATTCCCTAATTTTAAAGATTCTGAATTTTCCATAACAATTGAGGAGTGAGCCCTAGACAATTAAAATTATTTTCTGATCGTGAATTCATCCATCGGAATGCGCACTTTTTTCATAGACGACATCCAGTCTTTTTCTTCATCCCTATAACCAAGGTATAAAAGGCTTACACTTTTTAATCCCAGGTCTTTCAGCCCGAGAGCTTCATCAACCACCTGATTGCTGAAACCTTCGGCAGGAGTACTGTCAATTTTCAATTCAGCAGCCTGTGCTAAAGCCATTCCCAAAGAAATATAAGTCTGGCGTGCTGTATGGGTGAAATGCTCATCCGGAGTCTGCGCTCCATAGATAGACTTGATTTTATCCGTATAGCTGTTGAAACGCCCTCTCGGTAAATCTCTTACATCCGTATGAAGGTCATACACCTGATCGATCTTTTCATTAGAATAGCTGTCCCATGCGGCAAAAACAAGAACATGTGAGCTGTCTCTCATGACTTCAGGATTCAATGCGCCTTTAACCATTTTTTCTTTTAATTCCTGATTTTCCACAACGATAATACGGAATGGCTGAAGTCCGGATGAGGTAGGAGCTAACCTGGCTGCTTCTAAAATGGTATTTAAATCTTCTTCTGAAACTTTTTTTGACGGGTCATATGCTTTTACAGCATGTCTCCAGTTTAAATCTTCTATTAATGACATTGCTTTTTATTTTAATGATGTAAATTTTTCAGAACCGAACATCTGGGTTCATAAATTAACGGGACAAAGGTATGATAAAATTAAATTGTGTACAATTTAATTTTAAGAAATATATTTTAGATAAAATCAATTATCTCTTAAACTCCGCAAGTTTCGGATTTTTTCCGAGACGGAAAGTCCCAATCTTTGTCATAGAATTTTAAACCAAAAACAATGCAGAGATTTAAAGACAAATTTGCCCTGATCACGGGCGGAACAAATGGGATGGGTTTTGCAACTGCCCAACAGTTTATCAACGAAGGGGGAAGTGTAATCATTACAGGAAGAAGTGTGGAAACTGTAAATAAAGCAGTGGAACAATTGGGTGAAAGGGCTTTTGGAATTGTTTCCAATGCCGGAAGTATAAAAGACCTGATGAATTTACAGCAGGAAGTGGGAAAATATACGGAAACCATTGATCTGCTTTTTGCCAACGCCGGTTATGGAAAATTTGCACCTATTGAATACATTGATGAAGCCTTTTTTGATGAGCTGTTCAATATGCTGGTAAAGGGCCCTTTCTTTACTGTTCAGCAAATATTACCATTCATGAAAAACGGAAGTTCTGTAATTTTTAATACTTCTGTAGCTACAGAAATATCAATGCCTAATTTTTCAATATATTCTGCGGCAAAATCAGCGGTACAGTCTTTCATCAAAACTTTTGCTACTGAACTTACGGAAAGAAGAATTCGGGTAAATGGCATAAGCCCGGGACATATTAAAACGAATATATTTAACAATACGGGCCTGAACCCGGAGCAGATAGATGAAGCTGTTCAGAATATTATCCCTACGATACCTTTTAAAAGGCAGGGTGAGCCGTCAGAAGTTGCCAGTGCGGTACTTTTTCTGGCCTCCGATGAAGCTTCCTACATACATGGTGCGGAGATCAAAATAGATGCCGGGATTTCTGTGGTTGGGTAATTAAGAATAAAACCCATCACATGGGTGGTGGGTTTTATGTATCAATTGATTTAAACAGCTATTAAGGCTTGCTGCTTATCAAACTGCTTTTCAATACAATATTTTTAATTAAAGTTTCAAAATAATAATACAGGCTGCTGTCTTCACTCATCTGATTTTCCAGGACGATAATGCTTACATCGGAATCAGGAATATAAACATTTAAAGAAGCGAAACCGTCTCCCAATCCGGTATGCCCAAGATACCTGATCCCATTGTCTTTTACAATTCTGATATTATATCCGTAGCCCATTTTATCTTTTCCAAAAACATCGTGTTGGGACTGTACAGTTTCTGCTGTCATTAACCTGTAGCTTTCAGGGTTTAAAATTTTCCCTTTATGAAGCTGATTATTCCATACTGACAGGTCTGCAGCGGTAGTAATCACGCCGTCTGCCGGTAAATTTTCATCGTTAATAAAAGATTCTTCAACAGGAGTGAATGTATTTTCTTTATTTATATGTCCATACACAAGATTCCGTCTGTCAGTTTTTGAATAACAGAAAGTATTCTTCATATTGAGTTTCCGGAACAGCTCATCTGCCATTTCGGTATAAGATCTGCCGGAAGTAGTTTCAATAATTTTCCCTAAAAGAATATTGGAAAGATTTCCATATTTGAAATCTGTTCCCGGCCTAAAAAGTAAAGGCTTATTAATATCCGAAATTCCATGAGTGTGATTCAATAACTGGTGTACAGTAACGGAATCTGCCCAGGGCTGTGTTAAAAAAGGCAGGTACTTTTTTATCGGGGCCTGTAAATTCACTTTTCCTTTTTCAACTTCTTTCAAAAGCAAAACAGAGGTAATCTGCTTGGTGTTGGACATGATCTCAAACTGATCATCAGTTTTTAAAGGTGTTTTGGTTCTGCTGTTTTCAAAACCGGATGCTTTAAAGTATTTATTTCCCCCATTTTTGGTAATTAAAACAACACCATTGAATGGCCTTGGACTTTTTGCTTTAATGAGGCTGTCAATTCTGTGAATATAATCTTTTTTATATTGTCCGTAAGAATAGGAAATTGAAAGGAATACTATTAAAATGGATAGTTTAATAATTATATTCTTCTGATTTTTTGTCTGCATGGATTCAGGTACGATATTTTGATTGTAAATATATTATTTACTCACAAGTTCTGCCCCGAAAACGTCAATAAAATGTTTTCTGATCTTTGCTTTAATATCTTCTACTTCTTCAGGAGCCAGGTCTCTTTCGAGCTCTCTTTTTAAAGAAGTGACCTGTTTGTCTTTGATCCCACAAGGAATAATGTATTCAAAATACCGCATATCCGTATTCACATTTAATGCAAAACCATGCAGGGTCACCCAACGTGAAGCTTTTACCCCCATTGCACAGATTTTCCGGGCATAAGGTTTCCCCACATCCAGCCAGACTCCGGTTTCACCCTGGGAACGTTCACCTTTCAGTCCGTATTCAGCAATAGTCCTGATGATTACCTCTTCCAGGTTTCTCATGTACAAATGAATATCTGTGAAGAAATTTTCAAGATCTAAAATAGGATAGCCTACAATCTGCCCGTAACCGTGATATGTAATGTCTCCACCACGGTTTACTTTTACGAAAGTGGCATCGATTTCCTTTAATTTATCGATTCCGGCCAGCATATTTTCTTCATGGCCGCTTTTCCCTAATGTATAAACGTGAGGGTGTTCTACTAAAAGAAAATGATTCAGAGTGATTGTATGCTGCTCTGCAGGTAAGTCACGGTTTTTAATCTTGGTATCAATAATATCTTTCATCAGTTGTTCCTGATAGTCCCACGAAGGCTGATATTCTTTTACGCCTAAATCTTCAAATTTTACTACTTTATTTTGATTTGTATTCATCTGTTGGTATCTATTTTCTTTTTAATGGCCATATGGAATCGAGATTTCATACCGTTTATTGATATACAAATTTAGTGAATTTTACCCTTTTACGGAATTTATAAAATCTATGGCTTTATTCTTCCAATCTTTATTCTGGAGGAGGATGTTGACAAAAGCAGTTCCGATGATCCCTCCGTCAGCTTTTTCAGTCACATTTTCGAAATCTTCTTTAGATTTTATTCCAAAACCGATCATTACCGGGTTTTGAAGCGGGAGGGACGCTATTCTGGAAAGATAGTCCTCATTTTTCAATACGGCATTTTGATTTCCTGTTGTAGATGAAGAACTTACGGCATACAGAAATCCTGAGCTTAGAGAATCCAGATACAGTGTCCTTTCATCCGAGGTTTCCGGGGTGATCAGAAATGTAAAATTGAGATTGTATTTTTTTAAAATTTTCCGGTAGTTTTTTTCGAATTCAACAGGTGGAAGGTCAGGAATGATTAATCCTGAAACCCCACTTTCTGAGCATGCTGCACAGAAATTTTCGAAACCGAAGCTTAGAACGGGATTGATGTAACCCATCAGGATGACCGGGATCCTGATCTCATTTCTGACCGATTTCAGCTGGGAAAGAAGCTTTTCAATGGTCATTCCGTTTTTTAAAGCAAGTTCATGGGCCTGTTGAATCACAGGTCCGTCTGCCACAGGATCGGAATATGGCATTCCGATTTCCATCATATCGGCTCCGGAATCCTGAATAAGTCTTATTATATCGGCAGTATCTTCCAGTTTCGGAATCCCTGCGGTAAAATAGATGTTGAGTTTTTTCATACTTTTGTATTAATGTCTTATGTAAAATGTATTAATGTATCTCAAAATCATTTTACATGAATACTTTTTGCATTTTACAGATTTTTTAAATAAGTTTCCATATCCTTATCACCACGCCCGCTTAGGCAGATGACCACAATATCATGTTCTTCAAATTTCTTTTTATCTAAAACGGCGAGCGCATGTGAACTTTCCAGAGCGGGAATAATACCTTCCAGTTTTGTCAGTTCAAAGGCAGATTCCAAAGCTTCATCATCATTAATGCTGAAAAATTCAGCTCTTTTTTCTTTGAATAGATTGGCATGGAACGGTCCTATTCCCGGATAATCCAATCCTGCAGAAATAGAGTGAGGCTCAATCACCTGGCCGTCTCCGGTCTGCATTACCAGACTTTTACTTCCATGTAAAACGCCCAGGGTTCCAAGAAAAGTAGTGGCTGCTGATTTTCCTGACTCCATTCCTAAACCACCGGCTTCTGCCGCGATGATTTTTACATTCTCTTCATTTACAAAATGATAGAAAGTTCCTGCTGCATTGCTCCCGCCACCTACGCATGCAATGATGTAATCGGGATTTTCCCTTCCGATCTTTTCGTTCAATTGCTCTTTGATTTCTTTAGAAATAATGCTTTGAAAGCGTGCAACCAAATCCGGAAAAGGATGCGGGCCAACCACACTTCCAATCACATAATGAGTGGTTACAGGATTGTTGATCCAGTCTCTTAAAGCTTCATTTACGGCATCCTTCAGTGTTTTTGAACCGGAAGTTGCAGCAATGACTTCTGCACCCAGCATTTTCATTCTTGCGACATTAGGCGCCTGTCTCCGGATATCAATTTCACCCATGTAAACGATGCACTTCAGGCCAAGTAATGCACATGCTGTAGCGGTGGCCACCCCATGTTGTCCGGCGCCTGTTTCTGCTATGATCCGGGTTTTTCCCAAGCGCTTTGCCAGTAAAACTTGTCCGAGCGCATTATTGATTTTATGAGCTCCCGTATGGTTGAGGTCTTCTCTTTTCAGATAGATATTGGTATTATATTTCCGACTTAGATTTTTAGCAAAATAGAGCGGTGTGGCACGACCGACATAATTTTTAAGAAGATCCTGATACTCATTCTGAAAATCTTCAGAAGCTATAATGTCAAGATAATTTTTCTGTAATTCCTCCACATTCGGATAGAGCATTTCCGGGATGAAAGCTCCTCCGAATTCACCGTAATATCCGTTTTCATCCGGGTTTTTATAATTCATATATATTCTTTTATTGTATTAAATAAGCTATATTATCCGAACCGCGGCGGTTGAGTAAGAGCTTTTTTTATTCAGGCAGGTTGAAAATTAAAATATCATCATCTTTCATAGAAATTTTTATTTGGGAGTCCCGAAGGGACGACTTAATAAAGGATTGGATGAAAATCCATTCTATAAATAATATTAATCCCATAAATATTTTTCATTATATTCAATTTTATGTTTTTTTTCCAATATTCCGGTCAGTTCATCTTTGTAATTGGTATTTTGATGATGCTGACGCTGATTTTTAATGTAACTGATTATTTTATCAATATCTTTTTCACAGACTGAAAATGCTCCATAGCCGTCTTGCCAAAAAAACTGCTCGTATTTTCTTCCTTTTGTCTTTATCCATTTTGGTGAATGTGCCTTAATTTCCTGTACCAGTTTCATTAAGGGGATTTTATAGGATATGGATATGATCATCTGTACCTCCAATCTGCAGTGCTGTGCTTTCAAAATCTTTGCATATCGCCGCAATGTATGCAAATAATTCTTTTTCTATCTGCTCATCAATAAAATCTTCTCTGTGTTTAGTACTGAAGACCATATGAATATAGTTTTTGACAAGTGATTGTGACATTTCGTTTGTGTTTTTTTTAACCGGATTGACATCCGTTTTTTTGTTAAGTCGTCCCTTCGGGACTCCCTTTAATCAAGCTTTTAAATCTTTTAATTTTTGCTATATTTTTGGCCCCAGGTTCAGTTTCAAATTTAGAATTGATATCCAATGCAAAAGGTTTCTGTTTCAGCATCTGAATGTTTTCTGTATTTTCTTCTGAAATTCCACCGCTTAAAAAGTAGGGAAGGGGAATTTTGAATTCGTTTAAAATATTCCAGTCAAACTGTTTTCCTGTTCCGCCAAAGGCTCTTGAATCAGTATCAAACAGGAGGTAGTTGAATGTTGATGGTTGGGCATTGATGACTTTTTCAATTGCATGTATTGCTTCCGGTTTCTGATTTCCTATTCTGACCGCTTTTATAATTCCGGTTTCAGGACCGAGCTTTTTTCTTAATTCAGAAATGAAATCCTGATTTTCATCACCATGGAGCTGGACAAAATTCAAATCTGCTTTCTGAACAATCTCTACTATTTTATTGATATTTTCATTGACGAAAACTCCCACTTTTCCTTTATGATCAATATTTGAAATGTCTTTTAAACTTAGATGATTTAAAACGTACCTCGGTGATCTTTCATAGAAGATAAAGCCAAGAAAGTCTATTTTCAGGGAAATGAGCGCTCCGGTTTGCTCTAAAATGGTCAATCCACAGACTTTAATTTTAGGATTCATTTTTCTGAAGCTATTTGTTCAATGTTGAAGTCTTTTGTTATAGAGACTTTATTTTTATCAGTGAAATGAGCCAGCTCTTGTAGTGTTAAGCCATCTTGCCTTAAAAATATTTTTTTTCCGGGCATCTGAACTTTTAGGCTGAGGCCTGCAGAAGTCTGACCACCATTTTCAGATTCAAATAAGATCCGTCCATCGGGGGGAATGGTGAGATTCCAGGTTTCATTCATATATTTTCCGGTATATCTTTTCACGAATTTTTCTCTTTCTCCGAAAACCAAACCGATAATATGCGGAAAGTCATTATAAGGTTTTCGGTTTTTCATCATCATTTCATCAATTTTTTTCCATTCATCACGCATGAATTCATAATATTTTTGATTCCGCTCATCTTCAGCACCGGGAAAAAGATATAACATGGTGTTGAAAACGGCATAAGACCCCGGTTCGTAATCTTTTCCTGTATACACCGTATCTTTATCTGTAATATAATGGAAAGGAGTGTTTCCGTAAATTTTAGTGCTGTAAGGCGGGCTCCAGTCTGTATTTTCAACACCGAACTCAACAGGTTTTAAATTTCCAAGCTTCATTTGCCATTCAATACGGCCGCCTGCTGAAGACATGAAAGATGTAGTTTGTTTGCTCTGAAGCTGATATTTTGTGCCTTTATAAGTGCCTTCATGAAATGTTTCCCAACCCATATTGCTGCATCCGGATAAAATAAGGATGGCAAATAACATTATGATGTATTTTAGTTGATGGATCATGTCGTAATTATATTTGTGATTTGGAGTGGTTTGGTATAAAATTAAATAATATTTTTAACGAAATGAGAGAAAGCTGTACCCGGGTTTTTATTCTTCATAAAGAACTCACCCATCAAAAATCCGTCAAATCCTTTTTCTTTTAAATATTTAAAATCTTCAATCGTGTAGATCCCGCTTTCAGCAATTGACAGACAATCTTCCGGTAGCAGATTTTTTAACTGCACGGAATGCTTCAGATCAACTTTAAAATCTTTTAAATTTCTGTTATTAATCCCAACCAGATCAATTTCAGGATGATAGTATTCCAGTTCTTCTTCCGTATGGATTTCCAGTAGAACTTCCATTCCAAGCTCATGGGACAAAGCTGTAAATTCTTTCACTTGTACAGGCGTCAGGCAGGCAGCAATCAGCAGGACAACATCCGCACCGATACTTTTTGCCTCATAAAACTGATATTCATCAATCATAAAATCTTTACGGAGAATAGGGACCTGAATCTGATTTCTGACATTTAAAATATCATTAAAAGAACCTCCGAAAAAATCTTTATCGGTAAGAACTGAGATTCCGCTGGCTCCGAAATTTTCATAAGCAGAAATGACTTCCAGAGGAGAGACCTGATCATTAATAATTCCTTTTGAAGGCGATTGTCTTTTAAACTCAGCAATAATTCCGCTTTTGTTTTTAACAGATTCCTTTAAAGAAAACCCGGCATTTTCAAAGAATGCTGAATCATTTAATTGATCAATTGAAATTTTTGATTTTGAAAACGTGATTTCTTCTTTTTTTCTTACTATTATTTTATCTAATATGGTCATATGCTTATTTATCAATGTAACAATATAACAGTGTAACAATTTAACAATCTGAAATAAATGAACTTTTAATTCTCAATCATCAACTTATTTTAGCAGCAATTCCAGGCTTTTCAGTGCCTTTCCGCTGTGCAGACTTTCCTGAGCTGATAACAGACAGTCATCGTAGCTCCCGAATTGGCCAGTGTGGTACAATGCTACGGAAGCGTTAGCCAGGACCACCGAATTTTGCTGTTCTGTACCTTTGCCTTCCAGAATATTTCTGAAGATTTTTGCAGATTCCTGTGCTGTATTGCCGGACTGTATACTTTCCGGGCTTATCACATCAAAGCCTAAAGTTTCCGCCGAATAAATTTCTTCTCCTTTTTTAGTCATAATTTTAGTTTCATGGGTCAGGCTGATTTCATCATAACCATCTAAACTATGAACAAGTATAAACTCCCTCTGATCTTTTTGCAGAAGGTACTGATAGATCCTTGCAATCTCAAGGTTATAAACTCCGATCATTGAAAAACGGGGTTTTGCCGGATTGACCAATGGTCCCAGTAAATTAAAAAAAGTCCTTAGCCCTAAAGCTTTTCGTAGTGCTCCCACCGACTGAAGAGCCGGATGAAAATAGGGGGCGTGTAAAAAGCAGATATTAGCCCTTTCCAGCTCTTCATTCAGTTGGTCTGAATTATTTTTGAAACGATAACCGAGTTCTTCCATAACATTAGAAGATCCTGTAATCGCAGATGCTCCGTAATTTCCATGTTTGGTTACCTTTTGCCCGGCTCCGGCAACAACGAAGCTTGCCAGTGTTGAAATATTGATTGTGTTCTTACCATCGCCTCCGGTTCCTACAATATCCATTGTATTATCTGTGGATAAACTTACAGGAACGGCCATCTGTAAAAGAGCTTCTCTGAAACCTTCAAGCTCATTAAGGGTAATATTGCGCATCAGGAAAATACTGATGAATGCGGTGACTTCAGTCGTGTTGAATTTATTCTGTGCAATTTCAATCATAATCGCCTTAGCCTCAGATTTAGATAAAGTATAATGATTAAAAAGGTATTGTAATATTTCTTTCATTTGTGGTCGTTTTACAGTGGAGGGAATTTCTATAATTTTCAATTGAAAAGGAAGTTTTTAATGATTGTTTCCCCTTCCGGAGTCAGAATACTTTCAGGATGGAACTGTACCCCGTGCACATCATAGGTTTTATGCTGCAGTGCCATGATCATTCCGTCTTTATCAACAGCGGTGATTTCCAGTTCCTCCGGGAAATTATCCGGATTTACAGCCCAACTGTGGTATCTTCCAACTTCAAGAGCTGAGGATAAGTTTTTGAAAAGTCTGGTATTGCTTTTTATAATTTCAGCAGAGGTAGCCACCCCATGGAAAATTTCGGAAAGATTAATTAAACTTCCTCCAAAAGCTTCTGCAATGGCCTGTTGCCCAAGACAAACCCCAAGAATGCTTTTTGTTGGAGCATATTCTTTGATCAGGTCTAATAAAATCCCGGCCTCTTCAGGAATTCCGGGTCCCGGAGAAAGAATTATTTTATCATAAATATTGATTTTTTCCAGAGTGATTTTATCATTTCTTACAACATCCACTTTTTCGTTCAGGATTCTTTCGATAATCTGAACCAGGTTATAGGTGAAGCTGTCGTAATTATCAAAAACTAAAACTTTAGTCTGAGATTTTGAGCTTTGAGTACCAGATACTTTATTATTGTTCATTTTTTTATTTTCTATTGTTATTTTGCTAAAAAACAGTATGTTGACTAATAGCCAATTTTAGTTGCCTTTTCTACAGCTTTTTTCAATGCATTTAATTTATTGTTGACTTCCTGTAATTCATTTTCCGGGGTTGATTTTGCAACCAATCCTGCGCCGGCCTGGTAATACAGCGTATTGTTTTTGCTTAAAAAGGTTCTGATCATAATGGCCTGGTTACAGCTTCCGTTTAAACCGATGATACCGATGCAGCCACCATAATAGCCGCGTGAATCTTTTTCATACTGATTAATTAGCTGCAATGCCTTATGTTTGGGTGCTCCGCTTAAAGTTCCCTGGGGAAAAGTGGAGGCAACCATTTCAAAAGGTTTGGTATTTTCCGGCAATTCTGCAGTCACTTCACTTACCATATGAATGACATGGGAAAAAAGCTGAATTTCTTTCAGTTTGGTCACGGTTACATTTTTTCCGAGCTTTCCAAGATCATTTCTTGCCAGATCTACAAGCATGGTGTGTTCTGCATTTTCTTTAGGATCATTTTTTAATTCTTCAATAGATTGTAAATCAGTTTCAAAATGCCCTGTTCTTTTAAATGTTCCGGCAATAGGGTGGATAATCGCTTTGTTGTCTTTTATAATTAGCTGGCTTTCAGGGCTGGAACCGAACAGCTTATAATTTCCATAGTCAAAAAAGAATAAATAGGGAGAAGGATTGATATTTCTTAAAGCACGGTATACATTGAATTCATCACCCTGAAATTTCTGTTGAAACCTTCTGCTCAGCACCAGTTGGAAAACATCACCTCGCATACAGTGCTTCTGAGCGGTTTTTACAAGATCTAAATATTCTTCATCAGTAATATTTGAGGTTTCCTGACCGGATTTCTCAAAAGGGTAGATCACAGAATTTTTATTTTTCAGTAAATTTTCTAATGAATGAAGCTCAGATTTTACGCCATCAATCTGGTTTTCAATGATGTGCATTTCATCGTTATAATGATTGATGGCAATTACATACTGGTACAATCTGTATCTGAGGATCGGGATTTCAACCTCCGGGCTCTGTGCTTTAAAACTGATATTTTCAAAAAATTGTACGGCTTCAAAACTGGTATAACCGAAAAGGCTCTGTGCTGTTTCTTCTATCGGATCATTGGTTTTTTCACACTCAAAAACACCTGAAAATTCTTCCAGAACATCCGGAATTGTATGATCAGTGATGAATTGTTTGATTGGCTCTTGTCCGGGAAATTTAATTTCAAACTCTTTAAGGTTTTTAATTTCAATCCCTGCAATGGCATTAATGGCAATAAAAGAAAAATTATTGTCAATATTTTTAGAATCTGAGCTTTCAAGAAGAATGGTGTCCCTGAATTTGTCCCTGATCTGCAGGTAAATTGTCATGGGAGTTTGCAGGTCACCCAGTGTTTTTTTCGAAACGGTTTTTATTTGTATTTTTTTGTTAAACATTTGCAATTTATTTTTCAGTTTGAGCGATAAGGATAAAAAAAAGACTTCAACGAAATTCGTCAAAGCCTATTATATAGTTTCTATATTATTTCTGTGTACGTTAACAACATGATAATACCTTCAGACCCGACGAAGAGTTTGAAAGCCACCACCAAATATTGTTACTGTTATTAAGCATGGGACAAATGTAAATAATTTTTCGATACAAAAAACAAAAAAAATAAAAATTAAAAAAACTTATCTGAAAAACAGTTATTTCAGTTCCTTTAATTCTTTCTTTAATTCTTCGATTTTCATTTTATAATTTTTATCATCGTATATTTTTACATAATCTTCTAATGCAGAGATGTATTCTTCTACAAATTTTTTATTGGTTCTGTCTGCTTCATATTTAATTTTAGCTGTATTTACAGGTACCTGCATTTCGTATTGCTGCATCATTTTACCTTCTTCAGACTGATGATAGAGAATGACAATATTCTTTTCATATCCGGGAATATATTTTACGGGAAACGGCTGATCCATCTGCGGAATCCGGATTGCATTTTCTATCGGATAAATGGCTGCTGAGGTTGTTGAAAAAAAAGTATCAATATATTTTCCATCCTGCTTTTTTACAATAGCTTCGTAATCATGGATGTACATGTTATTTAAAGTAGAGTTGGTTTCAACATCGGAGGTGATAATTGCCGTGCTTTCGACACCGTATCGGTTGAGAAACCATGCATTTAAGAACTGGCCTGCAAACCCGTTGAGAATAGCAAGAGGCAGGATCGGGATTAAAAATAATGCCTTTTTAGTTGTCCATGAAAGCAGTCCGAAAAATAAAATAAGAATAACCACAGTATAAAATCCATGATGGCTGGTGAAAAACAAAATTTTTGAAATTAAAACCATGCATTAAATATAATTATTTAAACGCTAAGATCACAAAGATGTTATTTTTATAACTGTAGAATTTATCACAAAGACATTTCACTCAACAAGATACATTGTCTTTAGCTAACGGAGTAGCTTTGCGAATAAAAAAACTATCATTAAAGTCTTGCGATCTTAGCGTTGAAATCATTTATTGTACCGGTTCAGACAAAGGAATATCGGGAGTTCCGCTGTAGAAAACAATCAACGTGGCTCCCTGCTCTCCGGTTTTACCTCTGTGGGCGGTATTAACCACTTCAGGAAGTACCTGACCTTTTTTTACCCACTGTGTCTTTCCGTCTTCTTTTCTCTCAATCTGAATTTCACCTTTTTCTACATAAGCTGCATTAATAACCGGATGTTTATGCCAGCTCAGTGACGAATTGGGAGGTACGGCAATTTTAAGAACCGAGATCTCCGGCTGCGTTGCAGGATAAGCAGGATAGGCAGTTCCGTCCCACGATTTAGTGGTTTTTAAAAGCGTTATCGATTCAATCTTATCAGAATATTCTGATTGTGGCTCGCTTGATGAATTATCACAAGAGAGAAAGAGGGAAGAAAGTACAGTAAAGAAAGCTGTACTCAATAAACTTTTTTTAGTCATACATTTTTAATTAATAAGTTGATTTTTGGTTCGGATTATCCAATATACAAAAATAGCAACTCAATTTAAAATTCTCTAATATTTGAATTATTTTTTATTGATCATTTAAAATCCTGATGTCAAAAAATATTTCCTAAAGAAAACATTTGTCATAAGTTTAAAAGTTTATTTTTTATATTTTTGTTTCCAAATTAGAAAAAATGAAAAAAGTATTAGCAATTGCATTTATCGGAGGTTTATTCGTAGTAAACTGCTCTAAAAAACCGGATCATTCATTACAGGACAGCAACACAATGCTGGATGAGCCTGAAACTCCTACAGTTGTAGATTCTACTGCTAAACCTGCTGCTCCGGCTGCGACCCCTGCAACTGCTGCTCCTGAAGCTTCTAAAACAGATTCTACAGCGAAAAAATAATGAAAAAACTGTTTTTGACAGGAAGTATAGGTCTTCTGATCTTTTCCTGTTCCAAAAAAGAAATTCCACAAACAGATACTACATCTTCTGAAACAGCTGTTGTTTCAGAACCTGCAAAAAACAATCTTTCAGGACAACAGATTATTGAAACCCTGGATTGTACAGCGTGTCACAGTGTGAATGAAAGAATGATAGGACCTTCGTATCAGGAGATTGCAGCTAAATATTCTGATAAGGATGTTGAAATGCTTGCTTCAAAGATTATAGAAGGCGGAAGCGGTGTTTGGGGTGGCGTACCCATGTCGGCCCATCCTCAGGTATCAAAAGAAGATGCCAAAAAAATGGTAGAATATATTTTAAGTCAGAAAAAATAATATATGCCTGCTGAAAAATCCAGTCTGCACACTAGAAATCTGCATCGCAATCCTTATGATTTTGATCAGCTTATTTCTTGTGTGCCGGAACTGAAGCAGTATGTCTTTGTTAATGCTTATCAGACTTTGACCATTAATTTCAGTATTCCTAAAGCTGTTAAGTTGCTTAACAAAGCTTTATTACAACACTTTTATAATATTCAGAACTGGGATATTCCTGAAGCTAATCTTTGTCCACCTATTCCCGGACGGGCAGATTATATCCATTATATTGCAGATTTACTTGCTGGACAACAAGGTGAGATCCCGACAGGGACATCTGTAACCGGTTTGGATATTGGAACAGGAGCCAATCTTGTGTATCCTTTAATTGCTCATCAATCTTACGGATGGACAATGCTGGGAACAGACATTAACCAGGATTCTCTGGAGAATGCCCGACAGATTTTAGATCATAATCCGGATTTGTGTATCCGGCTAAAACAACAGCCTGATTCTGATCATATCTTCAAAAATATAATAGATATTGAAGACCGGTTTATGTTTTCGTTATGCAATCCTCCTTTTCATGATTCTGAAGAATCTGCCATCAAAGGAAATATGAGGAAAACAAAAAACATAAGCAAATCAAAGTCCCGGAAACCCCTGCTTAATTTTGGCGGGCAGCACTCTGAATTATGGTGCGAGGGCGGTGAGCTGGCTTTTATCACAAAAATGATTGAAGAAAGCGCTCTATATTCATCACAGGTCCTTTGGTTTACATGCCTGGTTTCTAAAAAAGATAATCTGTATAAATTAACCACGTTGCTGAAGAAAGTTAACGTAGCAGAATTCAAAACGATTGATATGGCTCAGGGGCAGAAAATCAGTCGAATTTTAGCCTGGACATTTATTCCTCAGAAGGATAGGAAAGAATGGTTTTAAAATGTCAATAGTGAATCTGCTGCGCAAGTGAATGGTGAATGAGTGGGACATTTAGAAATCTGGTGTAAAGCAGATTTATTATTCGTTAAGAAATTCACTGTCCAATAGATTTACAATGGATATTTGATCATTTAAATTGTTGACAATCAGTAATAATCTATACTAAGAATTTCACTGCGAAGCAGATTCACTATTGATAATTCACAGCCTGCTGTCTCCATTTAAGAAATTTATGCCAAAAGCCATTGACGATCAATTCAAAAATGCCTAAATTTGTACGCTTTTAGAAAAATAAGAAATGCAATTATCAGAACAAGAAATCATTAGAAGAGAAAAGCTGAATAAGCTTGTTGAAATGGGGATCAATGCGTTCCCTGCAGATGAATACAAAATTACAGATACGACAGAATCTATAAAAAAGGATTTTTCTGAGAGTAAACAGGTGAAGATTGCTGGCAGATTAATGTCCCGAAGAATTCAAGGGAAGGCTTCTTTTGCTGAATTGCAGGATTCTACAGGTAAAATTCAGGTCTATTTCAACAGAGATGAAATCTGTACAGGAGAAGATAAAACCTTATATAACGAGGTATACAAACATCTTTTGGATATCGGTGATATCATCGGTATTGAAGGAGAATTGTTTACTACACAGGTAGGAGAAAAAACCGTTTTGGTGAAGAACTTCACCCTTTTAACGAAAGCTCTCCGTCCGCTTCCACAGGCCAAAACCGATGATGCCGGAGTGGTGCATGACGGTTTTACCGATCCTGAATTAAGATACAGACAACGTTATGTAGATTTAACGGTGAACCCACATATTAAAGAAATTTTTGTGAAAAGAACAAAACTGTTCAATGCTATGAGAACTTTCTTTAATGATGCAGGATATTTTGAGGTGGAAACCCCGATTCTTCAGTCGATTCCGGGAGGGGCCGCTGCAAGGCCGTTTATTACACATCATAATGCTTTGGATATTCCATTATATTTAAGAATTGCCAACGAATTATATCTGAAAAGACTGATCGTAGGTGGTTTTGACGGGGTGTATGAATTTTCTAAAAACTTTAGAAATGAAGGGATGGACAGAACACACAACCCCGAATTTACAGCAATGGAAATCTATGTAGCTTATAAAGACTACAACTGGATGATGGATTTCACCGAGAAACTTCTGGAGTTCTGTGCCACTCAGGTAAACGGAAATGCAGAATCTACTTTCGGGGAACATAAAATAAACTGGAAAGCGCCTTATCCGAGAGTATCTATGACGGAAGCGATCCAGAGATTTACAGGTTTCGATATTACAGGAAAAACAGAACAGGAATTGTTTGATTTTGCTAAATCTATCGGAATTGATGTGAATGAAACCATGGGTAAAGGAAAATTAATTGATGAGATTTTCGGTGAAAAATGTGAAGGAAACTTCATTCAGCCGACGTTCATCACAGATTATCCTATTGAAATGTCTCCGCTTACAAAGAAACACAGAAGCAAAGAAGGTTTAACAGAACGTTTTGAATTAATGGTATGTGGAAAAGAAATTGCCAATGCTTATTCAGAGCTTAATGATCCGATCGATCAGAGAGAACGTTTTGAAGAACAGATGAAGCTTTCTGAAAAAGGGGATGATGAAGCGATGTTTATCGACCAGGATTTCCTTAGAGCCCTTGAGTATGGTATGCCACCAACATCAGGATTAGGAATCGGAATGGATAGACTGATCATGTTTTTAACGAATAATGAGTCTATTCAGGAAGTATTGTTCTTCCCTCAGATGAGACCGGAAAAAACCGCTCCTCAGATTGAATTGGGTGAGGATGAAAAAGTGATTCTTGAAATCCTAAACTCTCAGGAAGAAGCCATGTCTTTAGCTGAAGTAAAAGAAAGAAGCCAGTTATCCGGTAAAAAATGGGATAAAGCTTCCAAGACTTTGACAAAGAATAATCTGGTGAAAGTAGAGAAAATTGATGAAAATCTTTTGATAAAATTAGCTTAATTTTATAACATATATAAAAACCTCCGTATTTACGGAGGTTTTTTCTTGTTGTATATCTTTATCTTCTCTGCTTACTGAACGAAGCCATTAAGTAAAATAAAAACGGCAGAATAAATAATGATCCCAGCATCAATGCCCAGGCTAATGCTGAAATTGTTTTCGGGGCAGCAACGTGTTCCAGTAAAGAAAGATGCTGTCCGTTTCCGAATAAAATAATATTGGGATTGTGCTGATAGGTTGCAGCAACTAATATCATAATCACCTGAAAACCGGCTAAGGCTCTCACAGGAAGCAGTTTTCGAGTATACATTGCTCTTAAGATTAAAGCCAGACAAATTGTTGCAAAAGCAGTTGCCATAATTCCTAAAGGCTTTGAGAAAACCCGCATTAATAACGGAATATCCGAGATATAAGCCGTGAAAAATACCAAAAGCCCTGTGATGACAACAAAAATCATGGTCTGTTTTGATTTTTTGATCATTAAACCCAATTCCAGGCGATCGGTTGTTTCTCTTAAAGCAAATACGGAAGCAAGGTAGGCACAAATTGAAACGGTGAATAACCCAACCGCAACCCCAAACCAGTTCAGCCAGCTGAAAATATATAAATCTAAAAATCCCGTTGCGTCCGGATTGATGGAATGTGAAACCGTTGCAGCTGCAATGAGTCCCAGGAAAAATGGAGTCAGCAGACTCGAAAAATAAAATATCTGGGTGTAAACATGCTGCCAGTCATCTTTTACCACATCGTAATGCCTGAAAGTGAAAGCTGTTCCTCTTGCAATAATCCCCACAAGCATTAATACCAATGGAATATGAAGATAGGTAGATAATGTAGTGTATATTTGAGGGAAACCGACAAAAAGAATCACGATTGCAATAATCAGCCACATATGATTGGCTTCCCAGACCGGGGCGATAGATTCATACATGATCTCTTTGGTTTTAGGACGTGCTTTTTTATTTGTGAAAAGTTCTACGATTCCCGCACCGAAATCTGCCCCGCCTAAAATCATATAAAGACAGATGGAAAGCCAGAGAAAGCCTATTACAACATAG
Organism: Chryseobacterium populi; assembly: GCF_000282115.1. GTDB lineage: Bacteria > Bacteroidota > Bacteroidia > Flavobacteriales > Weeksellaceae > Chryseobacterium > Chryseobacterium populi. Next base: position 26,909 of record NZ_AKJY01000065.1, on the reverse strand, counting down.
ATCATGATTTCTTGTTTTTATCGTTAAACTGAGCATCCGTAGGATCATATAGTCTTGGGACCATCTGTATCTGTCTTCTCAGCAGGAAAATAATAATTAGTGATAATGATACAAAAATAGCAGTGAAAAAGTAGAATGAATACTGTATTCCCGGCATTGGGGTTACTGCATCAGCAGTTCTCATGATTCCGTAAATGATCCAGGGCTGGCGTCCGACTTCTGTTACCGTCCATCCGGCTTCCAGAGCGATATAACCGAAGGGGGTGGCAATTAAAAATGTTTTAAGCAGCCAGTTTTTATCAAGCCATTCTTTCCTGAAAAAGAAAGCGTATAAATAAACGATTCCGATGCAGATCATAATAACTCCAAAGAAAATCATAATCTGAAAAGCATAGTGCACAACAGCGATTGGTGGCCATTCATCTTTTGGGAAATCATTTAATCCTTTTACTTCGGAATTGAAATCATTACTCACCAGGAAACTTAAGACTTTCGGGATCTTAACGGCATATTTTATTTCACCTTTTTCTTCATCAGGAATTCCGCCGAGAACGAATGCTGCACCTTTTTCTGTTTCAAAATGGGCTTCCATTGCGGCCAGTTTTATAGGCTGTCTTTCAGCAACAGATTTAGCTGCGATATCTCCGCTTAGAGGAGCTCCGAATGCACCTATTAATGCAAAACCTGCAGCTATTTTAAAAGCTTTGGTATGAAATTCTACATTTTTCTTTTTCATGATTAAAAAAGCATGAACTCCAGCCACTGCAAATCCTGTAGCACAGAATGCCGCAACAGTCATATGCAAAGCCTGAGGAAACCATGCATCATTGAACATGGCTTTTATCGGGTCTATATTGACATATTGTCCGTTGATATAATCGAAACCGGCTGGAGAATTCATCCATGCATTGGCGGCAACCACCAGAATACCGGAAGCTAATCCGCTTAAACCGACCAGAAAGCCACAAAACCAGTGAAACCATTTATTGAACCGGTCCCATCCGTACAGAAAAAAGCCAATGGCAATGGCTTCAATAAAAAATGCCGTTCCTTCCAGAGAAAAAGGCATCCCGAAAATAGGTCCTGCATGTTTCATAAATCCCGGCCAGAGAAGGCCAAGCTCGAAAGATAACATGGTTCCGGAAACTGCTCCTGTAGCAAATAATATAGCAACTCCTTTGCTCCATGCTTTGGTGAGCCCTTTATATACTTCGTTTTTGGTTTTAAGGTATTTCCAGTGGGCAAAAGCCATTAAAAAAGGCATCACCATACCCACACAGGAAAAAATAATGTGAAAACCCAGAGACATGGCCATTTGTGCACGAGCGGCAATGAAATCGTCCATAATATCAACTTTTTGAGTAAATAAAGTTACGGATAAATTATTGACCGTTCATATGATTTACGACAGTTGTTATTGAGGAAATTCATAATAACTTTGATTTTTTTGAATGGGTTTTATGTTGATAAGTCAACTTTTTTTGACATATTTTAACTTTCATAAGTCGAAAAAAATCACGATATTTGTAAGTCTTTGCATTTAGCAAAAATTTTAATATTTGATATGAGTCAGAAACAATATACAGCTAGTAGTATTCAGGCATTGGAAGGAATGGAACACGTTCGTATGCGTCCTTCAATGTACATTGGTGATGTAGGGCTTAGAGGTCTTCACCATTTGGTTTATGAAGTAGTAGATAACTCTATTGATGAGGCTTTGGCAGGATACTGCGATACCATCTTCGTTAGCATTAAAGAAGGAAACGGAATTGAAGTAATTGATAATGGTAGAGGTATTCCTGTAGATTTCCACGAAAAAGAACAAAAATCAGCTCTTGAAGTTGTAATGACCAAGATTGGAGCAGGTGGTAAATTCGACAAGGATTCTTACAAGGTTTCGGGAGGTCTTCACGGAGTAGGGGTGTCATGTGTGAATGCACTTTCCAACGAAATGATAACTACTGTTTACAGAGATGGAAACATTTATCAGCAGGTCTATTCCAAAGGAAAAGCACAGACGGGAGTAGAGGAGATCGGAAACAGTGACAAGAGAGGAACAAAGCAGTTTTTCCAGCCCGATGATACTATTTTTACAGAATTAGTTTACAACTACGATACATTAGCAAGCCGTTTAAGAGAGCTTTCCTATCTTAATAAAGGAATTACCATTACACTTACCGATGAAAGAGAAGCTTTGGAAGACGGGTCTTTCAAAACAGAAGTTTTTCATTCCGAGGGCGGATTAAAAGAATTTGTTGCATATATCGATGGAAGCAGAGAATCTATCATGGAGCACGTAATCTTCATGGAAGGTGAAAGAGATGATATTCCTGTGGAAGTGGCAATGCGTTATAATACTTCATTTAACGAAAATCTTCACTCTTACGTTAATAATATCAATACCCATGAAGGAGGAACTCACTTAGCCGGTTTCAGACGTGCTTTGACGAGAACGTTGAAAAAATATGCCGATGATCTGGGAATTCCACAGAAAGAAAAAGTAGAAATTACCGGAGATGATTTCCGTGAAGGCTTAACAGCCGTAGTTTCTGTTAAAGTGATGGAGCCTCAGTTTGAAGGACAGACCAAAACGAAATTAGGGAACTCTGAAGTTTCAGGAGCAGTAGATAAAATCGTAGGAGAAATGCTTTCCAACTTCCTGGAAGAAAACCCTAATGAGGCTAAACTGATCGTTCAGAAAGTAGTTTTAGCTGCAAAAGCAAGGCAGGCTGCTAAAAAAGCCCGTGAAATGGTTCAGAGAAAATCTCCGATGGGAGGTTCCGGACTTCCGGGGAAATTATCCGACTGTTCATCAAAAAGTCCTGAAGAATCTGAATTATTCTTAGTAGAGGGAGATTCAGCAGGTGGAACAGCGAAACAAGGTAGAGACAGACATTTTCAGGCTATTTTGCCTTTAAGAGGTAAAATTCTGAATGTTGAAAAATCAATGCTTCATAAAGTATATGATAACGAGGAGATCAAGAATATTTATACAGCTCTTGGTGTTTCTGTAGGAACAGAAGAAGACAGCAAAGCCCTGAATATGGTTAAATTGAGATACCATAAAATCGTAATCATGACCGATGCCGATATCGACGGGTCCCATATCTCAACGCTGATCCTTACTTTCTTCTTCCGTTATATGAAGGAACTTATTGAAAACGGATATATTTATATTGCCCAGCCACCTTTATATTTATTAAAAAAAGGAAATAAGAAAATATATGCTTATAACGAAAAAGAGCGTGAAGAATTTACGTTAGAAATGTCTCCGGATGGCAAAGGTGTTGAAGTTCAGCGTTACAAAGGTCTTGGGGAAATGAATCCTGAACAGCTTTGGGAAACAACTCTTAACCCTGAACACAGGATTTTAAAGCAGGTAACCATTGATAATGCAGTGGAAGCAGACAGTGTTTTCTCAATGCTGATGGGGGATGAGGTTCCTCCAAGAAGAGAATTTATCGAAAAGAATGCAAAATATGCTAAGATTGATGCTTAATTGCAATTAATTTTTTTATATGATATAAAAAGGCTTCATTTTTTGAAGTCTTTTTTATTTTAATGTAAACTATAATTATTTTAACATTTATTAAGATTTTGCTATTTTTGCTAAATTTTAATAACCAATGATGAAAATCTTAACGGCAGGGGCTCTGTGTATTGCTTCTGTTTACTATGCACAGAATTATCCAGTTTCTGCAATTCCTGAAAATCTGAAGAAAAATGCTGATGTTGTTGTCAGAAAAGATTTTACAACCGTTCAGATCAATAGTATTGACGAGATAAAATATCAGATTAATACCGTAACCTCTGTTTTAAATAAAGACGGTGATTCTCATGCACAGCCTTATATCCCGTATGAAAAAGGAGATCAGATTTCAGATGTTAAAGTAATCATTTATGATGAATCCGGGAAAAAAGTAAAGAGTTATTCTAAGTCTGATTTTGGTGATTTTGCTAATAATTCACAAGGTGTTTTTTATTCTGACAACCGTTTTTTAGGATTATCTTACACGCCTACGCAATATCCTTATACCATTGAGTTTTCTTATCAGATTACTGATGAAAATACAGTTTTTATTCCTGATTTTGTACCGTTTACTACCACTGGTGTATCGGTGGAAGAAAGCCGTTTTACAGTGATCAATAAATCAGGGATTGAGCTTCATACAAAAACCTATCCCTCTAAATACAATTATGCTTCAGTAGTAGAGAACGGAAGTACTACTCAAAAGGTATATTCTTATAAAAACGTTCCCGCAGTGGAGGATGCATTTCTCCTTCCACAACCATCGAATCTTCTGCCCAAAGTAAGTTTTGCTCTTGAGAAATTTAACCTTAAAGGGAAACAGGGCAGCATGGATAGTTGGAAAGCATTCGGAACCTGGTATTATAACAGCATTATACAACCGGTTTCATTGTCTACACCGGCTATTAAATCTGAAGTGGCAGCCCTTAATCTACAGGGTTCAACAGAAGAAAAAGTAAAAAAGCTTTACCAGTATATGCAGTCTAAAACCAGATATATTTTCGTCGCATTAGGTATTGGCGGCTGGCAGCCGATGCAGCCTGATGAGGTACAGAAGAAAGGATATGGTGATTGTAAAGGACTTACCAACTATATGAAAACCCTTTTGGATGAAGCCGGAATTCCCTCATATTATTCAGTGATCAATTCAGGGACATCCCAGATTTCTTTTGATCCGGAGTTTCCTAAAATGGGTGGAAATCATGTTATCTTAATGGTTCCGACAGAAAAAGGCAATATCTGGCTGGAAAATACTTCTCAGCAGGTAGCATTCAATCACCTGAGCTTCAGAACAACAGATCGTAACGTACTTTCCATTACAAAAAACGGGATTGAGCTGATTAACACACCCTCATATCCGGCGGGTAAAAATAAAGAAAAGCAAATTTTAAAAATTAAGCTTAATGAAGACAACAGTATTACAGGGCAGGGGCAGTTTGCATTTTCAGGAAGTCAGTATGACTATAGTTTAAGATATGCTACGTTGTCCCCAAAGGAAAAAAATGAAACGGTAAAAAGTCAATTGGATCTTTTACATTTCGAAAAAATAGAAATGAAAGACTTCGTTAATGATAGAGATAATGCTGTTGCAAAATTTAATCTTGATTTTAAGGCTAATCATTATTCTAAGAATGCGGGAAGCAGTATGATTTTCAGAGCGGTTCCTATTTATTCGGATAATATTTATAAGACAGATGAAAAACGGGAGCTACCCTTTGAAATTCTACAGTCTTTTGAAGATGAATACCTGATCAGTTTTGAAATTCCCGAAAACTATAAGATCGATGAAATACCAAATGATACCAGTTTCAGTTCAGAGTTCGGGACTTATAAACTGAGTTTTGTGAAAAATGGAAATGAGATTAAAGTGAGCAGAATAATCAAAGTAAATAAAGGGATATATCCAAAAGAAAAATACAACGATTACATCGGTTTCAGAAAAAAAACAATAAACATCGATAACTCTAAAATTTTAATTACAAAAATTTAAGCATGAAAAAAACAATATTAATTGCTTTATGCTCTATCAATATAGCTTTTATACAAGCCCAAAAACATGAGTTTCTCGACCCTCCGAAATTCAATGATGCAGATTTGTCTAAACAGAAATCTTTACTGGATGAAAATGCGCCGGCGGAAATCTTATATAAATCGATGCATTTCAGTATCGATTCAAATACCGGAACCCTCCAGAAAAATGCTTTTTACAGGGTGAAAATTTATGATAAAGAAAAAGCGGAAGACTGGTTAAATCTTGAGGTTCCTCTTTATCAGAGTGGAAGTGATCATGAGATTTTGTCTAAAATGAAAGCTTATACCTATAATATTGAAAACGGAAGCGTAATAACAACAAAAGTAGACAAAAGCTCTAAATACAAAAGCAAGGAAAATAAATACGTTTCAATTACCAAATTTGCCTTTCCCAATGTGAAAAACGGTTCTGTTATAGAATACCAATATGAAGTAACCTCTCCTTTTTTATTTTCAATTCCTGAAATACTGATTGAATCGGATACCCCTTCATTGTACACGGAATATGTATTGGATACCCCGGCTAATATTGCTTATAACGTAAATTATACCGGCTCGCTTAATCCTAAATACAGGGAAATAGAAGAAAAAATGCTATTTGGATTAAATTACAGGACTTATAGATTCGGATATGAGAACCTTAAAGGCTTTAAAACCGAAAAATTTATTAGCAATGATAAAAACTACCGGACTAAAGTAAGTGCAGAGCTTCATTCTACCAATTTTAGGGAACTGAAGCTGTATTCATCATCATGGGAGAAAATTAAAGACAGGCTTTATGAAAATGATGATTTCGGAAGTGAGCTCAAAAGAATGAAGCTGGCGAAAGACAATATGCCGGCAGAAATTGCAGGCTTAAGTACTGATCTGGAAAAAGCCAATGCCATTTTTAAATATGTTCAGAGTACATTTACATGGAACAAATATTCCGGGGTGTATACTGAAGACGGAATAAAAAAACTATTGGAAACCAAAACCGGAAATGCTGCAGAAATTAATTTATTTCTGGTTATGCTATTGAGAGAAGCCGGGATTAAGGCAGATCCGCTGCTTATTTCTACAGTAGGTAATGGCATCATCAATGTGGCATCACCCAATGTTTCCAATCTGAATTTTGTTATTGCAGCCCTGAAAATTAAGGATGAATTCCATTTATATGATGCTACTTCCAAACAATCGTCAATAGATATGTTGCCACCCAGAGACTGGAACCAGTTTGGAATCTTATTGGCCAAGGAAAAGGTACAGCAATTATCAATGGTGAATGGGAAACCTAGTTTTACTTACCTTACGGCTCATGCTAAAATAAATGAAGATGGAAGTGTTTCGGGAACATATTCGGATAAAGATACCGGAACCTATGCCATGTTTGCTAAAGAAAATTATGATGATAATGCCGACAAATATAAAAAACAATACAAAGATAATTATGCTATAGATTTCACTGGAATTGATTCCAAAGTGCTTGACAACGGAGATTTTGAAAGTACAATGAACTTTTCATCAGATAATTTAATTGATAGGATAGGGAAAAAAATGATCATCAATCCGATGCTGTTCCTGAATAAAAATTCCAATGAATTTGATCAGACGGAAGCAAGAAAATACCCTATTGATTTTATTTCTGCCTATACAAAGATTAAAAAAGTGATTCTTGAAATTCCTGAAGGTTATAGTATTGAAGAGATGCCGAAAAACAAAAAGATTGTTACCGATGATAAAGAAATAGAATACAGCTATATTATGGAAAAAAAAGGAAATACATTAGAAGTAACATCAACCACCAAAGTTATGAGCCCCGATTATCCTAAAGAATATTATCCTGCATTCAAGCAGATCTGGGGAGTAGCCTCGAAAAATGAAAACCAGGTAATAAGTTTAATTAAAAAATAAAAAAAAAGCTTCTATATTTTAGAAGCTTTTTTTTTATATTTGGTAAAACCAATAAAATATAATAATATGTTAACTCTTTTACAAACAGATCCTTACGATAGTATGGATGGAGCCGCTGCTGCAGGGCTGGGAATCGGAATGATGCTATTTTATCTTGTCGTGTATCTTTTTTACGGATATTGTATGTATAGAATATTCCAGAAAGCAGGACGTCAGGATGCCTGGGCGGCATTTATTCCGATTTATAATATAATTGTTTTACTTGAAATTGTTAAAAAACCGGTTTGGTGGATCATCTTATTTTTCATTCCGCTTGTTAATTTATTTGCAGGTTGGATGGTAAATGACGGCCTTGCGAAAGGGTTTAATAAAGAAACCCCATTGTATACGATTCTTTTATTCTTTCTGGGATTCATCTTTATTCCTGTCTTAGCTTTTAATGATGATAAATTTGACAGTCAGAGAGTTCCGGCAAACTAGAAAAAAATAATAAAAAATAATCAGAACCATTCATTTTGTGAATGGTTTTTGCATTCATACAAAAAAATAAATTATGAAAAATACCATTGCTATGGTAGCATTATCCTCTTTCTTTATTTTTTCAGCTTGTAAAAAGACTGAAACCAATAATGCAACCCCTGAAAAAACAGAAACCTCACAGCCTGATACATTTGTTGTAGACTCTGTAAAAGTGAATGATTCAATAAAAATAAGTGATTCACTTTCAGTGAGTTTTTCTTCAAAATTATTGGTGTTTCCGGCTATAAAAGAGAAAAAGCTGCTTGACAGTATTTATTTTGGGAGTAAAGGGCTTACAGATTTCTCAAAAGAAGGCTTACAGAGTTTTTTGCAGAAAGATAAAAATGAATATTTTAATTCAATCAAAAAAGACAGTAAAGACTGGATATCAGATATGGGATATGCCCAAAGCTGGAATTCAGATTTTTATATGAACTTAAAATCCAATACCAATGATTTTATGCATATCGAATATCTGTCTAGCTCTTATGAAGGAGGAGCTCATGGAAATTATGGCTTTTCGGAAAGAGTTTTTGACTTAAAAAACAATAAAAAAGTAGAACTGAAAGACATTACAACCATGCCTAAAGATAAAATAGGGTTGATCTTAATGAAAAACATCAATAAGATCAAAAGTGGAACTACAGATGAAAAAGGGCAGGTCAATAATTCAGAAATGCTTTTGGTAGAAGCAATTCCGGCTACAGATAATTTCTATTTTGATGATAAAAACTTATATTTTCATTACAGTCCTTACGAAATTGCAGCTTATGCAGCAGGAGATATTACAATTCCTGTTTCATGGGAAGATTTAAAAGGAACTTTAACTCCCGGATTTAAAGAAAGAATGAAATTTAAATAATATAAATGCTTCCGAATATGGAAGCATTTTTTAATTTTGCAATAATGGAAAAAGTAGCTTTTATTATCAATCCTTTTTCGGCTAAAAAAAATTATCAGCCGTTTCTCAATGAGCTTAAAAAAAAGGTGAAAAATCCTTTATACTATATCTCAGAATCAATTCAGGGTACGGATGATTTTATTCAGGAACATTTTAATACAACTGATATTTTTGTTGCGATAGGAGGGGATGGTACTATTTCTACAGTAGCAAAGAGCCTTATCAACACTGAAAAGATCCTGGCCATTTTTCCTGCAGGTTCAGGAAACGGATTTTCGAACGAAACCCGGTTCAGTAAAAACCTGGATGAATTATTGGAAAAAATAAAAGCAAAAAAATCAAGGAAGATTGATACGTTTACTGTGAATGACAAGCTTTCAATTAATGTTTCAGGAACCGGTTTCGATGGGAAAGTGGTCAAAGAATTTGAAAAAACCGATCGCGGATTCAAAAACTATATCAAAGTTTCACTGAAAACATTCTTTAATTATAAGCCAATTAAAATAAAATTTTCAGATGAAGCCTATCAGCAGTATAATGGTAAATATCTGATGCTGAATATTGCTAATACCCGTCAATTCGGGAACAATGCCTATATTGCCCCAAAAGCAAGTAAAAGTGACGGTCTGGTAGATATGGTTTTGGTGAAAAAATTTCCATTAACCTATTCGGCTCTATTTGCCTTCAGGATGTTTACCAAGAGGCTGAAGGATGATGAGTATGTAACCTATCTTCCTGTTTCAGAAATTGAGTTTAAAGTAAATACCAAAAACTGGCACCTGGATGGGGAGTTTAATAAAATAAAATCTCCGGTTCACGTAAAAGTTCAGCCTTCAAGCCTGAATATTCTGGTTTAAGGTCTGGGTTTGATGATGCTTTACTGGCGAAAGATAAAAAAGAATTTATCTTATTTAGTATAATTTTTACAAAGCTTATAGATTTCAAAAACCTATAAGCTTTATTTTTTTTAAATCAAAATACTTGAATTTAAGGGGAAAAACCCTGATTTCATTCATGTAATCCCTAAACCTCCAGTTTCTTTTCAATCTCATGCGGGTGATCAAGGCAGAATTGCAATTGGTTTTTATCCAGCTGCTTTTCCCAGTTGGCCACAACAACAGTTGCTACAGAATTTCCGACCACATTGGTTAGAGCGCGGCATTCACTCATGAATTTATCAATCCCCAGGATTAAAGTCATCCCCGCAATTGGAATTTCAGGAACAACCGCTAATGTTGCTGCTAAAGTCACAAAACCTGCTCCGGTGACACCTGCTGCTCCTTTGGAACTTAGCATTGCTACAAGAAGCAGCATCAGCTGCTTTTCGAGGGGAAGATGAATGTTCAGAGCCTGGGCAATAAACAAAGAAGCCAGGGTCATATAAATATTGGTTCCATCTAAATTAAATGAATAACCTGTAGGAACAACAAGGCCTACAATTGTTTTAGAGCAGCCCGCTTTTTCAAGCTTTTCCATAATACCGGGTAATGCAGATTCTGAAGAACTTGTTCCCAGTACTAAAAGAAGCTCCTCTTTAAGGTAATACATGAATTTAAAAATATTAAATCCGTTGTACCATGCTACAGCTCCCAGTACTAAAACCACAAACAGGATAGAAGTAATATAAAATGTACCTACAAGGAAAATGAGATTTAAAACGGAGTGAAGTCCATATTTTCCAATGGTGAAAGCCATTGCCCCAAAAGCCCCTATCGGAGCAAATTTCATCAGCATGTGTACAATTTTGAAAACGGGGGTTGCAAGATCCTGAAGGAAATCTGTTACTTTCTGGCTTTTTTCTTTCGTTAAAACTAGCGCAATACCCATTAAAATAGCAACCAGAAGCACCTGTAGGATATTATCACCGACCAAAGGACTGAAAAGCGTCTCAGGAATAATATTCATAATGAATCCTGTAAGTGTAGATTCGTGAGCTTTATGCTGGTATTGGGAAACATCTCCAGAAAGTGTTGCCGGATCTATATTTAACCCCGATCCCGGCTGTAAAATATTCCCGACCACCAGACCTATAATCAGGGCTAATGTGGAAAATGTGATGAAGTAAATCATCGCTTTCACTGCAATTCTTCCCACTTTTTTTAAATCGGTCATATGAGCGATACCTAATGTAAGGGTAATAAAAATAACCGGTGCAATGATCATTTTCACCAGTTTGATGAATCCATCTCCCAATGGTTTCATTTTTTCTCCCAGTTCAGGGTAAAACCTGCCCAGAAGAACCCCGGCGATAATAGCTATAATAACCTGAAAATAAAGTTGCTGATAGAATTTTGTTGTTTTCAAGGGATTTTTTGGCTTTTAAAGGCCGAAAATTAAGGAAATTTATTTTGAAATATGATAAAAGTCATGAAAAGTTTTTGAGGGGGCTGAAAGCGTCGCCAAAACTATAACTATAAATTCTAATTTCTGATATATATTTTTTTCCAATATCAGTTTGAGTAAAGCTGATACTCTTTAATAATCTTAGTCTCTTATTAAGCCAATGGTTTAATCTATTCCACAGCAACAGAATCATCGCCTCTTCCGTCTGCTACAGCATGGATACTTCCATTATCATCAATTAAAATCATTTCTGTTCTTCCGATTTGTTTTATCCTGTCGATTTTATAATTTTTTTTCTGAAGTTCTGAAATGGTAGTTTCCGGGAAATTATTTTCTACAGAAACGGTTTCAGGGAGCCATTGGTGGTGAAATTTCGGGGAATTGACGGAAATATTGGTATTTAATTTAAAATCCACCACATTGACAATCGACTGGTATACTGAAGTGGGTATAGTCGTTCCACCCGGAGTTCCCACAACCATGTAAGGTTTTCCGTTTTTGAGAAGGATCGTTGGAGTCATCGATGAAAGCATTCTTTTATTCGGCTGAATGGAATTTGCCTCACCACCCACAGCTCCAAACATATTCGGAACACCTGGTTTTACAGAAAAATCATCCATTTCATTATTTAAAAAGAATCCGGCTCCGGCAACCACTACTTTACTTCCGTATAATCCGTTAAGGGTAGTAGTGACTGATGCTGCATTTCCGTCTTTATCAATAACTGAAATATGAGTGGTTTCAGTAGATTCTTTCGGCTGCTGAATAATTTTTCCTACCTCAGCGCTTGGAGTAGCCTTATCAAAGCTAAAATTTTTCCATCTGCTTTTTAAATACCCATCGGAAATTAAATAAGCTGTTTTATCCTGTATAAAATCAGGATCACCCATATATTCAGCCCTGTCGGCATAAGCTCTTCTTTCTGCTTCCACCATGATTTGTACTGCCTGGGTAGAATTCTGCTGATACTTTTCAAGGTTTTCATAGCTTGCCATTTTAAGCATCTGGGCAAGAAGTAAGCCCCCACTTGATGGTAATGGCATAGACACAACATTATTTCCTTTATAATCAAACTCCAATGCTTTTCTTTCGGCTACTTTATAGTTTTTTAAATCTTGAGAAGTGACAATCCCGTTTCCCTTTTTCATTTCAGCAACTAAAAGCGCTGCTGTTTTTCCTTCATAAAACCCTTTTAGACCTGATTTCTGAATCAATTTTAAGGTTTCGGCCAGCTCTTTCTGAACTAAAATATCACCGGTTTTCCATGGGGTATCTTTTACAAATACAATGGCGGACTGATTATGCTTTTTGAAATTATCTTTATTTGCATTTAGCAGATTAGCCTCCTGCTCTGTTATAGCAAAACCGTTTTCAGCCAGGTCAATGGCAGGCTGAATGATTTTATCCATCGGAAGCTTACAGTGTTTTAAAGTGGCAAAAAATCCGGCTACACTTCCCGGAACACCTACCGCTAATCGTCCGTTTTGTGAAAGATCCGTGTCGGCTTTTCCGTTTTTGTCGATATACATGTCTCTGGAAGCTTTCAGAGGAGCTGTTTCACGGTAATCCAGGGTGAATTTTTCACCATTGTTTTTTACCCCTACTAAAAATCCACCGCCTCCGATATTTCCGGCCTGAGGATAAACTACAGCCAAAGCGTATTGAGTTGCTACAACAGCATCATAGGCATTACCACCCGTTTTAAGGATTTTTGCTCCGGCTTCACTGGCGAGAGGGTGGGCAGATACGACAACTCCCTTATTTTTTACTTTTACTTCTTTGACAATATTAAAACCCGTAAACTGAGCAGGTGAAAAATGAAATGCCATCAATATGGCAACCAGAAATACTCTCTTCATAAGATTATGTTTAAGGCAAAAGTATATAATTTTTAAAGAAATTCCGGCCTGCAATATGAGTTTATATCTATAGTAACAATTATAAAATAGGGTATGTTTACTTTGCTGAAATGAATTATAATAAAAAGCTGCCATAATCAGATAAAGTTTTTCTTTCAGTAATACAAAAAGTATGTTTTTACCTACTTTTTTATTATGGTTAACATGATTTTTTTACTTTTGTAGCATTCTAAAAAAAATCTAAAAATGGAATCCTATACGGAAAAAATACTCATTACGGGTGCCCTGGGCCAAATCGGTACCGAGCTTACAAACAGATTGGTTGAAATTCACGGAGCTGATAACGTTGTTGCTTCTGGATTAGACAGATGGCAGAAAGGAATCACTTCTGCCGGACATTATGAAAGGATGGATGTGACGAATACCCAGCTGGTAAGACAGGTAATTAAAGATTATGATATTACTACTGTTTATCATTTAGCTTCATTATTGTCGGGAACTTCAGAAAAGCAGCCTGTTTTTGCATGGAAACTTAATCTGGAACCTCTTCTTCATTTTTGTGAAATGGCTAAAGAAGGACTTCTTAAAAAAATCTTCTGGCCCAGTTCAATTGCTGTTTTCGGAAAAGGAATTCCAAAAGAGAATGTAGGGCAGGATGTGGTTTTAAATCCTACAACCGTATATGGAATTTCTAAAATGGCCGGTGAAAAATGGTGCGAATATTATTTTGATAAATATGGAGTAGATGTAAGAAGCATCAGGTATCCGGGATTGATTTCATGGAAAACTCCGGCGGGAGGCGGGACAACAGATTATGCTGTGGAAATTTTCTATGAAGCAATCGAGGAAGGAAAATATACAAGCTTCATTTCTGAAAATACAGGAATGCCGATGTTGTATATGGATGATGCAATCAATGCAACTTTAAAATTAATGGATGCCCCAAAAGAAAGTTTAACGGTTCGCTCTTCATATAATTTAGGAGGAATGTCTTTCACTCCAAAAGAATTGGCTGCAGAAATTAAGAAAGAAATTCCTGAATTTGAGATCGATTATAAGCCGGATTTCAGACAGGCAATTGCAGATTCATGGCCTGCCTCAATTGATGATTCGGTAGCGAAAAAAGACTGGGGACTTTCCTATGATTTTGGAATTTCTGAAATGTCAGAAGACATGATCAAGAATCTTAAAGTGAAATTAGGTAAAAATTAATATATCTAAATTTTACTTTAAATATAATGTTATTTAACATTTGATAATTAATATATTATAATTTTTATCTAAAATTTAATTTAAATGATATTGCTAACTTTTAACATCGTAAATATTGATGCGAAGCCTAAAAATGATGCTCAGATTTCTGATGAAAAAAGATTGAAAATTACAGAAGATAATACAAAAGCGATTCTTAGAATTTTAGATATTCATGATATAAAAGCAAGTTTTTTTGTAGAGATTTCTATCATCGAAAAACTTCATCATCTTATAAAAGCAATTTCGGGTCGTGGACATGAAATTGCTTTTTATAATAAAAACTCCAGCCTTCAGGAAATTGAAGATATTAAAAAAAATGTACAGAATTTTCTGGAAAAACAAATCCGCGGGATCCGGCAGAAAGATCATAAACTACCTCAGGATAATTTAAAATTATTGGAGTTTAATTATGTTTCCAATATTGATAATGCCAATATTCTTTTTCCTTTTAAGCGTTTAAAAAGAAATACAGAGATTATTGAGGAAGATGGTTTAAGCATTGTACCGGAAAGTATTTCTCCTTATAGCCAGTTGCCATACAATGATTTTGTATTTCAGATATTGCCGATGAGTTATTATCAGAATATGGTGTTTGAAACACTGAAAAATGATGATTTTGTCCTCATCTATCTTAATTCCTGGCAGTTTACGGATTTTAAGAAATATCCCTTTGAAATTCCATTTTACAGAAGTCTGTTCTCCGGCAGAAAAATGGAAGACAAATTAGATATCCTGCTTAGTTTTATCAATGAGAAAGAGCTTGCTACTTCCAGGATGAAAGATTATATTTTTTAGGCAGCGGATTAAGAGACAAGAGAGCGAAAACCTTCTGTAAATTTACTCCGGGGAGTAATCTTTGGAAATTATTTCGGCTAATTCTAAGGCGCATCCCCAGGCTACAGTGAAACCTGAACCCCCATGTCCGTAATTATGGAAAACATGTGGGTACTGGCTGTCAAATGTAAAACGAACCTGGCTGCGATTAGGCCGCAAACCTACCACTTCTTCTAAAATTTCAGGCCTTTTGTGGAACAATCCGGTTGCATGGAAACGGGATAAAATTAAATTTGTATCATTGCTTTCTATATTCATATTCCAGTCATTGAGATAATCGGTACCTCCAATAATACAGTCGGTACTTCGCCTGATGATATAGCTCAAAGCTCCGTTTTGTGTAGAATTCACACATGATTGTACGTTCAGCCATTCAGTTCTTAATATCTGTCCGCGCATAGGCACAAGTTCGTGGTCCATACATATAAATTTTGCACCCAGTCCCGTGCAATTCACTATTAAAGCATCCAACTCGCTTAATTGTTTTAAAGAGCTGATCTCAATCTGTTCAAACGTACCTCCATTAGCTATAAACCGTTCAAAAAGGTGTGGCAAATATAAGTGAGGTTCAGCAAGTGGAACAGTGGCTACATAGGCAGCTTCTGCTCCGATTGGTAATTCTTGATCGGTAGCGTCCCTCAAAAGAGCTCCTTTTGGCAATTTTTGTGTCCATAAGGTATTGCTGGAGGCATTATACGCTATGGTAAAAGGAATAAATGAAACTCCGTTACCCGGAAACAGTTCTTTGGAATAACGCTGGTATGATTTATTTCCCCACCGACTTGCTTCTTCCACGGGTTGTATGGCAAAAGGAAACCATATGGCGCCTACTTTGTCTGATAAAGTATTTTCGAATCGTTCTCTGGCCAATAATCGTACTTTCCAATTTTTCTCCTGTAAGACTATAGCGCTTGTAAGGCCGATAATGCCGCATCCGACAACTGTTATTTGTCTCATTTTTCATTCATGTTTTTTTACAATATTTCCTTTTATAACTTTTCCCGGAATCCTTGCGAAGCATAGCTCCTTTAGAATAGGGGGTGTCATTTACCCATACATATTACGTAATATTTTATAAAAAATTCCTGAAACTTTTGGATGACCTTACCTTTTTCATGCAAAAAAGACAAGTCAGAGATTCAACTAAGAAAATCTTTGACTTGTCCGAGTATGTTTAAAAACTAAGCTTTAGAAAACAATATCTTTTTTAGCTTAACTCGAAGAGTGTAATTTCCGGCAATACACCCACTCTTCCCGGATAACCGATAACCCCGAACCCCCTGTTTACATAAAGGAATTTTCCCTCACTCTCATAAAGATCAGCCCACTTTGGATAACGGTACTGAACCGGTGACCATTTTACATTTTTCAAATCGAGGCCAAACTGCATACCATGAGTATGTCCCGAAAGTGTTAAATAAACATTACCCGGGTGTTTTTTTACTATTTCATCGAAATGGGTAGGGTCATGGCTCATTAAAATTTTTGCAGCAGATTCCGGGACGTTTTCAAGCGCCTTATCAAGGTCTCCGAATTGTGGAAAAGGTTTTAATCCCCAGTTTTCTACTCCCAGGATATACAATTTCTCACCATTTTTCTCAATGGTCCTGTTTTCATTTCTCAACATGTCAAATCCTGCCTGTCTTTCATATTCGACAAGGGTTTCAAGATTCTTTTTCTTGGCATCCGGTGATTCCCAGGCAACATAATCGCCATAATCGTGATTTCCCAATACTGCAAGCTTACCGTCTTTGGCTTTAATTTTAGAAAATAAAGGAATAAACGGCTTGAATTCATCGGCTACATTATTGACCATATCTCCGGTGAATAAAACCAGGTCCGGGTTCTGTTCATTAATCATGTGAATGGCATGTTCCAATTTACTTGGATCTGAGAAACTTCCGCTGTGAACATCAGAGATCTGTATGATTTTATATCCTTTAAAACTTTTGGGAAGATGAGTGAAATTTACTTTAACCTTTCTTATTTTATGACGGTATTTCCCGAATGTGATTCCGTCGATAAATAAAGCAGAAAGAACACCTCCGAGACCTAATCCCATTAAGCTTAGAAACTTTCTTCTTTCAGGGAAAAAATGATCCGTTGGCCGTGTTAACCCGATCAGGTATCCTCCGGTCCTGAAAATATCATCAATGAGCAGAAATAGAACGATGAACACTTTAGGTAGAATGAAAACCAAAAATAAGGAAATCATGATCTGGGCCCTTACCATACTTTTGTCGGCTCTGTTAAAATGCAGGACTTCATAAGTAAAGAATCCATAAATGACCAAAGAAACGACCCAATAACCGATTCTTATCCAGAGATTATCTGTCAACGTTCTTATTGCCTGGTAGATGTAGATTTCTAAAAACAGGAAAACAGCGGCAATAATTAAAAAATTTCTTTGCATAATCAGGTTTTAAAAAAGCACAAAGAAGATTTCCTTTGTGCTTTTATATTTTTTTATAATTATATTATTTTAAGGAAATCTGTAAACGATAGCGTTGATGTTCATTCCGGCACCTACCGAAGTCATTACAATACTACCTTTTCCTTTAAACGATTGACCCTGCATTTTTCCTTTAATTATTAAATCATACATGGTAGGAATCGTTGCTACAGACGAATTTCCGAACTCCTGGATCGTCATAGGAGAGATCGAATGATCATAGTCTTTCACTTCATAAAGTTTATGAAGTCTTTCAATCATTGCATAATCCATTTTAGCATTAGCCTGATGGATTAAAATTTTATCAATATCCCCGATGGAAAGGCCTGCATTATCAATAGTTTCTTTGATGGCTACAGGAACATTCTTTAAAGCATATTCATAAATTTTTCTTCCCTGCATTCTTACAAATAAACGTTTCTGGTCTGCATCTTTGTTGATGGAAGGGCCATTTTCAAGATAGCACAATTCCGGGCCATTGTCACAGATGGTGTTCTTAGAAATGATTCCTACATTTTCATCATCGGTAGCCTGTACCACTACAGCACCGGCGCCGTCTGCAAAAATCATCCTGTTTCTGTCATGCGGATCGGTTACACGGCTTAGCGTTTCCCCACCGATGACAAGAATTTTTTTGGCCACATGGGCTTTGATTAAGTTATCAGCAAGAATCATAGCTTCAACCCATCCCGGGCATCCGAAAATCATATCATAAGTGATACATTTCCTGTTTGTGATCCCTAGTTTATTTTTAACTCTGGCAGCCATATTAGGCATAAAATTGACATATCCGTCAACCGTAACCTCTCCGAAATTACTTGCATAAATAATATAATCAAGCTCCTCAGCATCTATCTTTGCATCTTCAATAGCAATTTTAGCGGCTTCATAACCGATTTGTGAGTTGGAAAGTTCTTCTTCAATAAACCTCCTGTTTTCTATCTCTGTAATTTCTACAAACTTTGCAATAATTTCTTCAGCAGGTTTTTCTATCTTCTCTCCTTCATCCGTATAAAACTCAGAATTCAGAAAAAAGTCTCTACCAATAACTCTATTAGGAATATAAGATCCAGAACCAATAATGATCGTATTCGGCATTCGTTTATATGATTTTTTAAAAACGCAAAGTTAATAATTAATCTTAATAACGAAGAATTAAAAATATTATTAAATTTGCAAAAATTGTACTTTACAGTCTATGAAAAACAATCCATCCTTAAAAGGCCTACTTATTGCTGTTGCAGCGTTTATCATTGCCTTCGGGGTTTATTTCCTTTTTTTATCCAAAAAAAATTATTACATCGTAGACAATCCTACTCCCAATACGTATTATTATAAGATTAATAATGGTTCCGAGGGAATTATTTCAGCGGGGCAAACGGTGCATGTTGATTTAACGATGGGCAAAAATTCTATAAAAGTTTTTGATCAGAATAAAAAAATGCTGTATGATTCAGCATTTGAGGTAAATAAAATCCGTGGACTTTTAAACATCGCTCATCAGGATTATTATATTAATCGTCAGTACTATGGATACAATCTTAAAAAAGATTCATTACTTTTGGCGCTTGATAAGACCGTAATAGACGGAAAAGAGTATTTTGGAGGAGCTAAGCACTCCAATAAGCTTTATACAGAAGATTTTTACTATAATGTAGATGAAGATTATGATAAACTGATCAAAAATGTTCAGCAGGTAGAATTCAGATCAAAGATCTTCAGAAAACAAGATTACCTTAACTATTATAAAGAATATTACAAGTTTTGACAAAAGATATCAACCAAGTAACGCCCTACAATTCTGAGGCTACAAAAAAGAGCCAGGTAGAGGATATGTTCGACAATATTGCACCGAAATATGATCTTTTAAATCGTGTTTTATCCATGAAAATTGATGTTTTATGGAGAAATAAGCTGGTGAAATGGATGAAAAATGATAGCCCGCAGGAAGTGCTGGATGTGGCTACAGGAACGGGAGATCTGGCAATCACGATTGAAAAAGGAACCGGTGCAAAAGTAATTGGTTTAGATTTATCGCAACAAATGTTAAATGTTGGCGTTATTAAAATAAAAAAACTTATTTTAGACGGCAAAATTTCCATGCAAAAAGGAGATGCAGAAAATTTACCTTTCGAGGACAATAGATTTGATGCTGTTTCCGTTGCATTTGGAGTAAGGAATTTTGAAAATCTTACAAAAGGTTTATCAGAGTTAAGAAGGGTAGTTAAAGATAACAAGAGTGTTTATATACTGGAGTTTTCAAAGGTTGAGGGGTTCTTAGGGCCATTGTATATGTTTTATTTTAAAAATATATTACCTGCCATCGGCAGACTGGTTTCTAAAGATAATAGGGCATATACCTACCTTCCGGATTCTGTAAATGCTTTTCCTTTCGGGGAAAAGATGAGACAAATTCTTTTAGATACAGGATTTAAAAAAGTTGAATATAAAAAACTAAGTTTAGGTATAGCCACAATTTATAAAGCAACAAAGTAACCTATGAATAAATTTTTATTAAAAGCACTGGTTTTAGCCTCAGTAAACATTGCAGTTTTTGCAGACGCGCAATTCAGAACCCGAAACAGAATGGATAAGTTGGAAGACTTTGACCAACAGGTGTTCAGTTGGGGTTTTTATCTGAATGGTAACAAACTAGACTACCGTATAGTACTCAACCCAAGATACGGTATAGATGGGAATAAGAATCTTGTTACATCTAAAGCAAGTTACAGCTTCGGAGCCGGATTGATCGGGAAATGGAGACTGAATGACTATTTGGATTTACGAGTTGAACCAGGCTTACAATTTGCTCAAAGGGAACTTACTTTCAATACCCAGTCCAATGATCAGTATGCAGGAGGTACTTTAACGAATCCTCCGTTTATTCCGATTCCTTTAACGGAAACAGACAGAGTGAGACAAGTGAAATCTACTTTGGTTGATGTTCCCGTATTATTAGAACTGCACGGGCACAGATGGTACAATTCAAGGCCATATGTTGCGGCAGGGGTAAACTATATTGTGAATTTACAGTCAAACTCTGATTCTACAGACGATAACCTACAGCAGGTTTTCAGATCTACTACCCATAACTTTGCATGGTCTGCAGAAATGGGGATTCAGTTTTATTTTAATAAATTTAAGCTGACTCCTGCCATCAGAGGAACATTCATTATGAATAACGAAGTAGTGGCAGATAATCCCAATACACCGCCATACTGGTCTGCAGCAATGTCTACGTTGCAAACGAGAGCAGTCATGTTTGTATTGAAATTTGAGTAAAAAATAGACTTAAAATATAGAAAGGAGATGCTGGGCATCTCCTTTTTTGTTAACCAAATCAAAATATAGAGGGTTTTATATTTGTTTAATGTTATTATTTTTTTATTTTTGCTAATAGTTAGAATATATAAACCTGAAATGCTTCAAGATTTAGAAAACAATCTTTCAGAACTGGAAAAAAAGATTTTGAATTTACATAAAAACCATCAAAATCTTACGGAAAGGTTTTCGGAATTGAATACAGAGCATGAAGAACTGAAGAAGAAATACGATGAGGAGAGAAAAAAAAATCAGGTATTAGCAGAAGAACAAAAAAATATAAAGCTTTATTCAGCAATATCAGGAAATCCTGAACACAATAGATTAATGAAAAACCATATCAACAGATTGGTAAAAGAAATTGATTTCTGTATTGCTCAGCTTCAAAACAGTGGATTATAATGGAGGTAAGGAGAATAACCATCAACATTGCAGGAAGAGTATATCCGCTGAACGTACCGGCAGCAGAGGAAGAAACTTTGCGTAAAGTAGGGAAGCAGATTGAGAATATGATTAAAGATTTTGAACAAAATTTCGATGTAAGAGATAAGCAGGATGCATTGGCCATGTGTGCCCTGAAACTGGGAACCAATGCCGAAGTGGTATCTCTTAACTACGATAAAACAATACATTCTACCAACGAAAGATTAACCAAAATTAATCAGTCGTTGAATGAAATTGGGAAATAGATTTTTTTCCCGTCAGACTGCCTACAATAATTCTAACACATTAAAGGTAAACTCAACGCTAAACAATTACCGAACAAATGTCCATCGAATGGCGTGCCGGTTCTCCGGATTACAGACAGTGGAAATCAGTTCAAATCGTGTTGATTAGGAGTTTACTCTCAATCTTTGAATTGTTGTGGGCTTTTTTATTTGAATATGAAGACAATTAAAACTCAATATATATGACAACAGCCATTATAGTCGGCGTTATTTGCTTGGTGATTGGTGCGGTTATAGGGATCTTTTTCTCTAAAAGCTCACTGAATACAAAGGCAAAATTTATTATAAATGATGCAAAGAAAAATGCCGAAAACCTTATAGAAAAAGCTAACGTACAAGCCGAATCCATAAAAAAAGAAAAGAATCTTCAGGCTAAAGAAAAATTTCTCGAATTGAAATCTCAGCATGATGCAGATATTCAGTCTCGTGAAAAGAAAATGCAGGAAGTAGAAAAAAGAACAAAGGATAAGGAACACAAGCTGAATGATGAGCTCAGCAAAACAGGAAAACTTGAAAAAGACCTGGATAAGCAGATTGCAGATTACGCTAAGAAAACTGAAATTTTAGAGCGAAAACAACAGGAACTGGATTCAATTACAGCTAAAAAAGTTGAAATCCTTGAAAAAATATCCAATTATACTGCTGATGAAGCCAAGGCAGAATTGGTAGAATCGATGAAAGCTGAAGCTAAAACAAGAGCCCAGGCCCATGTTCAGGGAATAATGGAAGAAGCTCAGATGAATGCTAAAAATGAAGCCAGAAAAATCGTCATCCAAACCATTCAGAGAATAGGAACCGAGCAGGCTATTGAAAACTCAGTATCTGTTTTCAATATTGAATCTGATGAAGTAAAAGGTAGGATCATTGGTAGAGAAGGTAGAAATATCCGTGCTTTGGAAGCCGTAACAGGAGTAGAGATTATCGTTGATGATACTCCGGAGGCGATTCTTCTTTCATGTTTTGACCCGGTAAGAAGAGAGATCGCAAGATTGTCACTTCACAGATTGGTTACAGATGGAAGAATCCACCCTGCAAGAATCGAAGAAGTTGTAGAAAAAACAAGAAAGCAAATTGAAGAGGAGATCATTGAAGTAGGAAAGAGAACAATTATAGACCTTGGGATTCATGGATTACACCCGGAATTAATCAAGATCGTCGGTAGAATGAAATACCGTTCTTCTTACGGACAAAACCTGTTACAACACTCAAGAGAGGTTGCCAATATTGCAGCAACCATGGCAGCGGAACTAGGATTGAATGTAAAACTGGCTAAAAGAGCAGGTTTATTACACGATATCGGTAAAGTTCCTGAACAGGAATCAGAACTTCCGCACGCATTATTGGGAATGCAGTGGGCTGAAAAATATGGAGAAAATGCAGAAGTGATCAATGCGATCGGAGCTCACCACGACGAAGTTGAAATGACGTCTTTATTATCACCGATTATCCAGGTTGCCGATGCTATTTCAGGAGCAAGACCGGGCGCAAGACGTCAGGTACTGGAATCATATATCCAGAGATTGAAAGACCTGGAATCTGCTGCGCTAAGTTTTGACGGCGTATCAAGTGCTTATGCGATCCAGGCAGGTAGAGAACTGAGAGTGATGGTAGAAAGCGGCAAGGTGAATGATGAAGTAGCTTCTCAATTGTCCTATGATATTTCTGAAAAAATTCAGAATGAACTGACGTATCCGGGACAGGTAAAAGTAACCGTGATCAGAGAAACGAGAGCTGTGAATATCGCAAGATAATAATTGAAATAAGATATTATATAAAAACCTTTCAAGAGATTGAAAGGTTTTTTATGCAATATTGAATGAAAGAATAGAGTGTCAAAGAATATATTCAATTCAATCTTAGGATTTTAGACTTCTAATTTCTTCTTGTAATTCTTCTATTTGCTTTTTCAGAAGATTGATATAATCCTGTTGATTTTCAAGAATAAATTCTGGGATGCTATAGAAATAATTATTACTTGCAGAATAATTACCAGATTGATTATCATAGTTATTAACCTGATGCATTATAGAGTCATCTTCTTTAATATCTTCCACTGTGGTATCCAATGCTTTTGCCATACGTTCCCATTCTTCCTCTGAGATTTTAATTTCTCCTTTTTCTCTTCTTTGGTATTGAGACTGTGTCATATGTAATATTTTAGCCATGCTTTCCTGTGTGTATTTTTCCTTACGTGCTTTTATCAGCTTATTTTTGATCATAATTATGTTTTTTGGTATTGCAAATATATTATTTTATGGGCTGAAATTCACATAAAATTCACATAAAAACCTTGATCTTATTTCAACAATGCTTGATATATTTGAAATGTCAATAAGACACAAAATGATTTAAATTAAATTATTATGAAAAATTCACAAAAAAAAGATGAGCTATTTAGCAAGTTTCAAAATTCAAAAATTGAAAGAATTAAACTTGACAAAATTTCGGGAGGGAAACGTATACCTACATCTCCTATAGATGTCCAAACTGGCCTAACATCTAGTGGTAATCACGATAACGATGTAACTCCTCCAGACTATTATTATGATGGTACATTGTAATATTAACAGAAATTATTCATTTAACGAAAATTTATGAAACAACTTTGTCAAGGCTCAAAGCTTCGACAAAGTTTGTTATTTTTTGTATTATTAAAAATTATAATATAACACTATTTTACAAAAAATGTATACAAAATTTCATTACATATTATTAATTTTTGCCCTTTGTTTCTTTGGATGTAAAAAAGAAGAAAAAACAGACTCTTACTTCAAAGTAAGAAAAACTTTGGAAAAGGTTTTGGAAGATGATCAGAAGTACAGACAGCAAGCTACCACAGATTGGTGGAAGGAACAAGGAAAGCTTGATAGAAAAAATATTAAAATTGTAACAAAGATTATTGATAGTTTAGGGTGGTTGGGAAAAGATAAAATTGGAAAAGATGCAAATCTTGCTTTGTTTATAGCCATTCAGCATGCCGATAAATTATCAACAATGGAAAAATATCTGCCCATGTTGAAAGAAGCCGCGAATAAAGGCAATGCTGAAAAAGGACAAGCAGCCTACTTGATTGATAGAGTTGAATTATTAAATAAAAGAAAACAGATCTACGGAACCCAATATTCAATAAAAGAAAATGGGACTGCCTTTATAGAAAATCTTATTGATTCTGCAAATGTAAATTCCAGAAGAAAGTCTATGGATCTATATCCTATTGAAAAGTATATTAGAATGATAGATTCCTCAAACAGTGTAGAGAACACACAAAAAATAAGATAGATTATAAAATGATAGTTATTTATACAGAAGACAATGATATTACCACAAATCTTGTGATGGACTGGCTTTCTGTTCTATATAAAGGAGAAGTAAAAAGAATCAATACAGATTATTTTCAAATACCAACACAGGATGAGTATTTTATTGATATAAGTGAAAGTATTGATGTAAAAGCTATTTGGTATAGAAGACCTGGAAGAAGACCTTTTCCCATCAGAACCATTCCCCAAGACTTATTAACGGGAAAAATAGATAATAAAAAATTAGAAGCATTGTTAATGCATTCTGCCAATAAAGAAATTGAAAATATTAACGCTCATGATTTGGCAAACAAATACAAAGCAAAAAATATTTTGGGAGGTTCCCTAAGATACGAAGTTAATAAATTTCAGGTTTTAAGAATGGCAAAAAATATCGGGATAGATATTCCTAAATCTATTTTGACAAACAGTAAATCTAAGCTAATAGATTTTTATAATGATTGCCATGGGGAAATAATCTCCAAAATGCATGATATGCTGCTTTGTGATATAAATGAGACTCATTCTACTTACGCAACCTACACAGAAAAAATAGAATTAAGCTTTATTAATAATTTGCCAGATTATTTTTTTATCGGGCACTTTCAGGAAAAATTGGAAAAAGAATACGAAATACGCAGTTTCTATTTAGGTGGAGATATATTTTCAATGGCAATGTTTTCTCAAAAAAATAAACAAACCAGTGTAGATTTTAGGAGATATAATAGGGATAGCATGAACAGACGCGTTACATTCAAGTTACCTTCTGTTATTGAAGATCAAATACGTATTTTGATGGAAAAATTAAATCTAAATTGTGGTTCTTTAGATATCGTAAAAACAAAGGATAGATACGTTTTTTTAGAAGTTAATCCAGTGGGGCAATTTGGATTTGTAACAGGAGCCTGTAATTATCACCTGCATAAAAAAATCGCCGAATACTTAATACATTAAATAATGGAAAAAAAAGAATTTGTTTCTCTTTTTAAAGAAGAAAGCTATAAATTACTCCCTATAAATTATCATTTAATAAGAAATGTTTACTATACTAAAGAAGAAGTAAAACGTTTTAATTTACATTATTCCGCTCACAGTAATTTTCACCAGACTACGATATATGACATTTTTTATAATTAAAAGCCAATAATTATTCTCTAATGAATAGATTTTTTAACTTATACTCCAATTGTATTCCTGTAAAGGGAAATGAAGAAAGTATAATTGTAGATCTACAAAATACTGAACATATAAATGTACCTAATCTACTACTTGAAATTCTTAAAAAAACACGTACTCATACAGTAAGTGGAATAAAAAATTTTTTCAATAATAATTTGAACGAGGGTATAGACCACTATTTTAATTATTTGGAAGATATTGATTACGGTTCCTTCTTAGATAATGTTGAAAATTTTCCGGAGCTTAATTTGGAATGGTATTCCCCGTTTAAAGTTAACAGTGCAATCTTAGAAATTCATGAAGATTGTAAATATGACTTTAATTCTGCAATAAAAGAATTAAGTTCCTTAGCTTGTTCTAGTATTCAAATAAGAATTAATAATCCAAATGTTAATAATATATTATCCAGCATATTGGATGCAACACGAAAATCAAGAATCAGGAATGTTGAAATTTTCCTTCCTGAATCGCTATATGAAGAGAATTATTTAATTTATCTTGATGATATTGAAAATAGAATTAAAACATTTGTAATTCATAGTGTTGAAGATGAAATCTTAACTAAAAATTTATATAAAAATTCAAAATATTACATAGACAATAAATTAATTTTTACATCAAGGACTATTAACAGTTCAACCACTGATAATATAAAAAAAGAAAATTTTATTATCAATATGGAATTTTTTACTGAAGCTCAACATCATAATGTTGAAGACTTACCCTTTTTCAAACAGTTGATAAATATAAAATATTCTCTAATTGAT
>NZ_AKJY01000064.1 GCF_000282115.1 Chryseobacterium populi | reverse complement strand
CCTTTCTTTTTGAGCATAAAAAAAAGACTGTCTCACTTTTGAGACAGCCTCTTTTTCATTAGCCCTGATAATAGGGATTTTTATTTACTGATCATTAATTTCTCAGATACTTTTTACTCATCTTTATTTCCCTGAATGGTATAAATGCCGGTAAGAAAATCAGACGGAAGTTCTGTTACAGCTATTATTTTAGGTGTGATTTATTCCAAACTGATGTCCCGCTTCATGTGCTACAAAGTCAATGATAAATGGATCTCCTACCGGATTTGCAGAACCGGTAACTCTCTGAGTTTTTAAATATTAAATGAGTATAATCAAAGTGATAAAAAAATACATTATATCATCATTTAAAATCAATCTATTTAGTTGTAAAACAATTGTAAAATAAATACAAAACATTCATTTTAAACTATTTATAAGTTTACTAAAACAATACACTTCTTTTACAAATCTTCTTAACATTCCAGATCTAATTTTACTTCAATAAAAAATTAATCATATGAAAAAGATTATATTACTGATAACAGTATCCGGAACTTTTATTGCATGTAAAAAGGGAGAAGCAACACCATCTCATATGGAAAAAGCAATACATTCTGCAGACAGTACAGCAACAGTTGTATCTGAAACCATTAATTCTGTAAACAATTCTGCCAATGCAATTTTCGACTCCGCCAGTATAAAAATAAAAAAGTTGGAAGAAACCGGAAATGAGGTTAAAAATAAAATTGAGGCCACCTCAAAAATTATTGATTCTTTATCAGAAAAAATCTCATCTGCAAAACTGGAAACAAAAGAAAATAAAAAGGATTCTACGGAAAGCATACCTGAAAAAGTAGTCGTTAATGTTCCCGTTCCGAAAGTGATTAAGGAAACTAAAGTTGTTTACAGAGATCAGCCTAAAAAAGAAAACTACGAGCTCAACGTTCCTAAAAACAAAATGGTGAAAACCGGTTATTTATCAATCAGCGTTGATGATGCAGAAGCCATTAAGGAAATGGTAAAAAAAGAGGTCAGAAAGAATAATGGCTATATCAAAAGTGAAGAACTGTCATATGTTGTAAAGGAACCTGTAAAAAATGAATCACTTTCCCATTCCGAAACCGATCAAAAAGTTTATTATCTGCAGATAAAAGTTCCGATTCAGAGTTTTGACACCCTGATAAACGAATTAAGTTATAATATTGGAGATATTGAGAATAAAAATATTGAAGTTACCGGGCACCATTACGAGGATAATACAATTTGTAATTTAACCGTTACCTTGACAGATAAAACAGGATCAGCCAAAGAGCCTGAAACATTTGGAGAAAAATCTTTTGCCGCTATTTCATCAGGCTGGAATGTTATTACTTCAATCTTCCTTTTCATTCTCCCGCTATGGCCATTATTTTTAATCGCAGGCATAGGCTATTACTTTTATAAAAAAAGAAATATTACTAATAAAAACACTCATTAGAGCCTAAAAAATGAAATTAAAAATTCAAAGTAAATCCTATAGGGAAAATCCTAAAAGTAAAAGGCTCCCGATCTGAGAGCCTTTTTATTATTTCATATTCACTACTTTATCCACCACATATTTTGTGTTTCCTCTCCATGGCAGGGCACCGTTGTATTCTTTATAATGAAGATCAAAGGTTTTGCCGCTGTTCAGTTCCAGCTGTTTAAAAACTTCAGGATCTGATACGGAAAACTCAAATTCATAACTGGTAATACTTCCCGTTTTTCCTCTTCCAAAACCTTCCTGAATCAGTTTGCCTTCATAGGTTTTGAAAACATAGCCTTTTTTAATTGCATAATTCAGGTAACCGGATTTCACTCCTTCCCCGAATACAAAGAAATATTTATACCAGATAAATACTCCCAGAAGCAATACAATGACTCCGAAGCTAATCCACAAAGATTTTTTCATAAGCAGTGTTTTTTAAATTTTATTTTGCAATACTTCTTGAAATTACAATTTTCTGGATTTCAGAAGTTCCTTCATAGATCTGAGTAATTTTTGCATCTCTCATCAATCTTTCTACGTGGTATTCTTTCACATATCCATATCCTCCATGAATTTGTACCGCTTCAATGGTAGTATCCATTGCTACCTGAGAAGCATATAATTTTGCCATAGCTCCGCTTTCAGAAATATCTTTTCCGGCATCTTTTTCTGCAGCTGCTTTAAAGCAAAGCATTCTTGCTGCAGTAATCTGAGTAGCCATATCAGCTAATTTGAAAGCAATAGCCTGGTGGTTGATAATTTCGGTTTTGAAAGCTTTTCTTGTCTTGGCATATTTAAGAGCCAGCTCGTAAGCACCTGAAGCAATTCCTAAAGCCTGGGAAGCAATCCCGATTCTGCCTCCGTTTAATACAGCCATTGCAAAGTTGAATCCAAAACCGTCTTCTCCGATTCTGTTTTCTTTAGGTACTTTTACATTGTTGAAAATCAAAGAATGGGTATCACTTCCTCTGATTCCCAATTTATCTTCTTTTACTCCTACTTCAAAGCCTTCCCAGCCTCTTTCAACAATAAATGCATTAATTCCTTTGTGTTTTTTCTCAGGATCAGTTTGTGCAATTACGATATAGTAAGACGCTGTACCTCCGTTGGTAATCCAGTTTTTGATCCCGTTTAAAAGGTAATAATCTCCCTTATCTTCTGCTGTCGTTTTTTGAGAGGTAGCATCAGATCCCGCTTCAGGCTCAGATAAAGCAAACGCTCCGATTACCTTTCCACTTGCCAATGGGGTAAGGTATTTTACTTTTTGCTCTTCAGAAGCGAATTTTTCAAGACCTGCACAAACCAATGAATTGTTTACAGACATTACAACAGCTGCAGAAGCATCAATCTTTGCAATCTCCTCCATAGCCAAAACATAAGAAACACTATCCATACCGGCTCCGCCGTATTTAGGATCTACCATCATCCCCAAAAGTCCCATTTCGCCCATTTTCTTTACTTGTTCAGTAGGGAATTTCTGGTCGCGGTCTCTTTCAATTACCTCAGGTAATAACTCGTTTTGTGCAAAATCCCTTGCTGCCTGCTGAATCATCAGCTGTTCTTCCGATAAATTAAAGTCCATAAAAATTGAATAATTAGATGGTCGTAAATTTACACTTTTTAAGCAAATCTGAAAAAATAATTGCTATTTGAAAATTATAGTGAGATGTATGCTATTTTTACAAAAATGCTTATATTTAGATTTCTTTAAAAATTACATAAAAAATTATGACGATCAAAAGATTATTCGATATACCACACTATGCTTTAGAAAAATATCCTAAAACGGATATGTTTGTAACCAAGTATCATGGGGAATGGAAAAAAACTTCTACACAAGAGTTTATCAATGAAGCCAATAAGATATCAAGAGGACTTTTAAAGCTGGGTATAAAACCGGGTGATAAAATTGCACTGATCACAACCAATTCCCGTACGGAATGGGCTATTGTGGATCTCGGACTTTCCCAGATCGGGGTGGTTTCCGTACCTGTTTACCCCAATATCTCCCCTGAAGATTACGAATTTATTTTCACGAATGCAGAAATACAGTATTGTTTTGTTTCTGACAAAGATTTGTTCAATAAAGTAATGAAGGTAAAACATAACATCCCTTCATTGCAAGGAATTTTTACTTTTGATACCATAAGCGGTGCAGCCAACTGGAAAGAAATATTAGATTTAGGAGAAGACGATTCTACCCAGATTGAAGTGGAAGAACTTTCCAACGCGATCAATTCTGAAGACCTGGCAACGATCATTTATACTTCAGGAACGACAGGAAAACCAAAAGGGGTAATGCTTACCCATCATAATATTGTTTCAAATGTCTTAGGCTCTATTCCGAGGATCCCTAAAAAGAAAAGCCTAGATTATAAAGAAGTCAGGGTATTAAGCTTCCTGCCTATCTGTCATATTTTCGAAAGAATGCTTTTTTACCTTTTTCAGTACAATGGTTTTTCCATTTATTTTGCAGAAAGCATTGATAAAATGGGAGAAAATGTAAAAGAGGTAAAGCCTCATTACATGAGCGTGGTACCGAGACTGGTAGAAAAAGTATATGATAAGATCTATAATACCGGATCTTCTGCAGGAGGGCTAAAATCAAAAATATTCTTCTGGGCTTTAAATTTAATTCAGAAAAAGAAAGAGGTTTCAAAACCATCGGGAATACAGGAAATTATTGCTGACAAACTGGTCTTTAAAAAATGGAGGGAAGGTTTAGGTGGCGAAATTATCACTTTAGTGTCCGGTTCAGCCGCTTTATCCACGAGATTGAATTTAATGTTTCAAAACGCCGGAATCCCTATCCTGGAAGGCTATGGATTAACGGAAACGTCACCGGTTATTTCTGTGAACAGTTTTGAAAAGATGAAAATCGGAACCGTTGGATTACCTTTAGACAATTTAAAAGTAAAAATACAGGAAGACGGTGAGATCACAGTAAAAGGGCCTTCCGTATTCAAAGGTTATTTTAAAAATGAAGAAACCTCTAAAGAAGCCTTTACAGAAGACGGATATTTTAAAACCGGAGATATAGGCCATATCGACAGTGATGGTTTTTTACAGATCACAGACCGTAAAAAAGAAATGTTTAAAACATCCGGCGGTAAATATATTGCTCCGCAAACTATAGAAAATCTTGCTAAAGCTTCTAAATTTATTGAGCAGATCATGGTAGTGGGTGACGGCGAAAAAATGCCGTGTGCATTGATACAGCCTGATTTTGAATTTGCTAAAAGCTGGGCTATGCGAAACAACCTGAGTATAGGCTCAACACCACAGGAAATTGCAAAAAGCCCTGAGCTGAAGGAAAGAATAGAAAAAGAGATCGAAGGAATTAATGAGCACTTAGGAAACTGGGAGAAAATCAAAAAAATTGAGCTTACTCCGGAAGTTTGGGCCATTGATACAGGACTTCTTACGCCTACTTTAAAGCTGAAAAGAAAAGCTGTGAAAGAAAAGTTTATGGATCTGTACAATAAGATGTATGACCATCACGAATAAAAACATGAGCCGCTTCATTTTGGAGCGGTTTTTTTGTAGACTGTGATGAACAGATTTTTAAGTTTTGTAAAGCCAATGGATGCTTTTTTTATTAAAGAGGCTGAAACCCGTTTCTATTGATCCGGATCTGTATTATTATTTATGAAGAAATCTGTCTGATTTAAACTTGAAATCTGTCTGAAACATTTTTAGGAGATCATTTAAGTACAAATAATCACGAATAGATTTCACGGATAACTCAATCTCATTGATCTAAAAACTAACACTATAAATTTATATTTTGGCTAAAGCTAAAGTTTTTACTTGTTAAGCGGGCTAAACCCCGTTCCTATGAATGCTTCATGACACAGATTATAAATAAAAAAAGCTGCTTCAGATTGAAGCAGCTTACTATTATTTAAACAATAATTTAGAACTTAATTACCGTTTTCATTCTTTCGTTTTCTTCATTTACCAATTCGTCATCAACAAGAATTTTTCCTGAATGCTCATCAATAATGATTTTCTTTCTCTGAGCAATTTCCATCTGCTTTTGAGGCGGAATTGTAAAGAATGATCCTTTCGGAGCTCCTCTTTCCAATCCTACTACCGCCAAACCGTTGATAGAGTTGGTTCTGATTCTGTTGTAAGAAGCTAATAATCTCTCATCGATTTTACCTGCATATTCTTTAGACTGCTCAATTAAATAGTCTTCTTCTTTCTGAGTTTCAGCGATCAGGCCATCCAGTTCTTCTTTTTTGAATTTCAGGTGGTTTTTTAAATCGTTGATTTTTGCATTCAATTCACTTAAAGTTTCATTTTTGTGAGCAATTTTAGCTCCGAATTCTTTAATTCTTTTTTCAGCAAGCTGGATTTCCAGATCCTGGAATTCAATTTCTTTACCTAATGCTTCAAACTCTTTATTGTTTCTTACATTATCTTGCTGAGATTTGTATTTTTCAATGAGAGTTTTTGCATGGTTGATTACTTCATGCTTGGTTTTTATCTGATCATCCTGATCTTTGATATCTGCGTGAAATTTATCAGCTCTTTTTTCAAGTCCTTCAATCTCGATTTCAAGATCTTCAACTTCAATTGGCAATTCTCCTCTTGTATTTCGGATTTCATCCAATCTTGAATCTATGATCTGTAAATCGTATAAAGCTCTTAATTTCTCTTCAACTGAAATATCGTTGGTTTTTGCCATATCTAAAGGAAATAATTTACTGGGTTTGTTTTTTCGCTAGATTTTGAGATTGCAAATGTACTAAATTTTTGTGATAAAATTTCAAATAATTGTTGAGTTACAAATTGTTCTGATTCATAATGACCTACATCGCAAATCAGCATTTTGGATTCTGCCAAAAAATAATCATGGTATTTGATATCTCCCGTAAGGTAAGCATCACATTTTCCGGATAAGGCAGATTGTATTCCGCTTGCCCCGGAACCACCAAGTACGCCTACCCTTTTGATTTTCTTATGGGTAAAATCGGAATGCTTAATCATTTCAAGATTAAATTTTTCTTTAACCAGTTTCAGAAAATCTTTTTCATCCATCGCCTCTTCCAGATCACCATACATTCCCAAACCTGAATATTGGTTTTGATTGTCCAGATGATAAACCTGATAAGCAACTTCTTCATAAGGATGAGCTGATTCCATTGCGGAAATGATCTGCCCTTGTTTATAGCTCTCAAAAATTACGGAAACCATATCCTCATCAGCATTTTCACGGATGTTTTGCTGTCCGGAAAACGGGTTTGAACCTTCAACGGGTCTGAAAGTGCCGTTTCCTCCGACTGTAAAACTACATTCATCATAAAACCCGATATTTCCTGCTCCAGCCGAAAAAAGGGCTTCTTTCAATACATCCGAGTGGTCTTTCGGAACAAAAACAGTTAATTGTTTCAGATTATTTTTTTTAGGCTGAAGAATTTTAAGATTTTTCAATCCAAGATGATGGCAGATTCCGGCATTCA
Source organism: Chryseobacterium populi (assembly GCF_000282115.1). Classification (GTDB taxonomy): domain Bacteria; phylum Bacteroidota; class Bacteroidia; order Flavobacteriales; family Weeksellaceae; genus Chryseobacterium; species Chryseobacterium populi. The sequence goes on along the minus strand of NZ_AKJY01000064.1, from coordinate 15,539 downwards.
CTCCGAAAAAGTCGTTATCGAAAGCAGTATGGATAGCATAAATGGCAATTTTATTTTCCAGGGCTTTCAGAACTGCCCTTTCCACATAATTTTTCCCGGTTAAAGATTTTAATCCTGAAAAAATAATCGGATGAAAACATACTATCAAATTACAATTTTTATGGATAGCCTCATCTATTACATTTTCCAAAGCATCGTGACACACCAGGATCCCACTCACATTCCGGGTAGGAACTCCACACAGCAGACCTACATTATCAAAATCTTCTGCCTGTTGCAGAGGGATACGGGTTTCTATTTTTGAAATTACTTCGCTTATTGTCATTTTATTCTGTATGTTTGCTACGAAAATAGGGATAATTTGTTAATTTTAAAAAACAGAAAAATGGAAAAAGAACATAATCTTGTTCCCGAAGATAAGCTCTGGAAAAGATTTCTCTACCGGATTATTTATCGTTCCGATACTAAGCTCGGCCAATTATTTGACATTATTTTATTATCCTTAATCCTTTTAAGCACATTCATCATTATGATGGAAAGTGTACCCAAGCTTGACAAAAGGTTCCATCTTACTTTTGTTGTTCTTGAATGGATCATTTCTTTATTTTTTACGGTTGAGTATATGATGCGTATTGCTGTTGTAAGGAATAAGAAAAATTATATTTTCAGTTTTTTCGGGGTTATTGATTTTCTGGCCCTGGTTCCTTTTTATTTAAGTTTTTTCTTCCCGGTAACAAAATATTTTCTGATTTTCAGGATGCTTAGGATGCTGAGAATTTTCAGGATTTTCAATTTGCTTGATTTTATGAATGACGGTTACCTCATCGTAAGAGCATTGAAAAACAGCTCAAGAAAGATTTATATTTTCCTTTTATTTTTAATTATTTTTTCAGTGATTGTAGGATCCCTGATGTTTATGGTAGAAGGTGGAAGGCCCGGATTTGAAACCATTCCGCAATCTATTTACTGGGCAGTTGTTACCGTAACTACAGTAGGTTATGGTGATGTTTCCCCGATCACCCCGATGGGTAAATTTTTTGCAGTGATATTGATGCTCGCCGGTTATTCTATTATTGCAGTTCCTACCGGAATTGTAACGGCAGAAATGAGAAATAAAAGACAAAACCTTGAAAAGATCTGTGAACAGTGTGGAAATGAAGATATCGATGATGATGCAAGGTATTGTAAGCAGTGTGGCAAGAAATTGGCTTAGTATTTTATATCAAATTAATCTATTAACCCAATACCACAGAATCATGGAACCAACAAAGAAAAACAGTCCCAATAATTTAGTGAAAATACTTTTTGCACTGGTTATATTAATGATCATCATTTACTTTGTCCTAGTCATGTTTTTTCCTGCTGTTTTTGAACATATGAGCACGGGAGATATACAGCCTGTACCGAATAAATGAGTTATGAGTTATGAATTTTTATTGAGTAATATACAAAAAGACGGCTAACGCCGTCTTTTTGTATCAATGTGATTATTTATTTTTATTATTTTTTAATAGCTTTTATCGTTTGCTTTGAACCGTCTTTCATATTCAGGGTTACCAGGTATAATCCCGATTTAAGATCCCCTAAATGAAGCATTGAACCCGGATTATCTATTGTTTTTAATAGTCGTCCTGAAATATCAGAAACCGAAGCCGATTTTACATTGGTAGCATCTGAGATATTTAATATTTCAGCAAACGGATTCGGATGAATCTTGATATTATTTTTAGCATTTGAAACTTCAGAAGTACCTAAAGAATTTTTGTTGATGTTGATCGTAAATGCTCCTTCAGGATCATCTGTAAATCCACTATAGCTTCCTACGTTCACATAATATGTATTTCCTGTAAGAGTCTGTATAGAAATCGTTTCAGTATCACCCATACCTGTGCTATCCACCGTATCTTCACATGAAAAGCTTCCACAGCTTCCGCTGTACACTCCTATCTGAGGATCAAAATCACTTCCTGCAGGCATTGTAACGGTAATCTCAAATATTCCGCCATCTCCTACGAATGTAAACCATGTACCATCATTCATTCCGTTTGAGCAAGCATCTATTATTCCTGCATTATTCGTTGCACCGGCACCATCTGCCTGTATATAGGTATACGGGAAAGTAGTTGCCGCCAAAGCTCCTGAACAGTCATCATTTACCGGAGGTGGAGGATATGTTCCTACGCATATATCGAAACTCTGGTTACTTCCGGCATCGAAATAGCTGTAAACTCTTACATAATATGTTTCACCTACTGTAAGCCCGGAAACAGGAGAAGAATCAGCGTCTGAACACAGAATACTCGAAAGTGTACCACAAGCACCACTGAACACCTGGAAATATGTATCTTCATCATCCGGAGTACTTCCCACAGACATTATATTAGTAAGTGAAATTTTATGGCTGGTAGCAGTTGCTACAAATTTATACCAAACATCATCATCAGGATTACCATAACAAGGGTCAGGGATTAACCCGGAGTCAGTAGCACCGATAGTGTAGCCTGAAGTTACAGTCCCACAATTCAGATCAGAATTAACAGTCAATGTAATTGCACCTGCACAATCGTCATTGGCAGGAGCCGGCGGAGCTGACTTAAACATTACTTCAGAACATCCTGTTGATTCACCGCCTGTACCTACTCCAATTACCCTAAGGTAATAGTTGGTATTTGGACTAAGTGGTGTGGATGGGCTAAATGTATTGGTTGTTACAGACTGCTGATTCACAATATCTGTACCTCCAGGGGTTGTTCCTATTGAGATTTTGTAGCTTGTTGCCCCTGCAACATTATTCCAGGTAATCGTTGGTGATAAAGGGATAAATGTAGCATTATTCATTGGATATGTGATCAGCGGACAAGCCGGAATCGGACTTGGAGTTAATCCAACAAGAGTAATAACCGATTTATAGCCAACTAGGTTTCCATCCGGTGGAGAAGCAGGATCCGGGTTGGTAGGATCGCTTCGGTAATAAATAGTTGAATTGGGTGCGGAGTTATACACATAAAACGCCTCATCACTATTGTCATAATTCGGAGAATTTTCTTCTGCAGCTACTACCAGATTATCAGTGTTATTGTATGCAAATGGTGTTGCAAAAGTAACTTCTACCACTCCGTTTGCATTGGTAACAGTTCCGGCATATACCTGTGTAAGCTGAGTAACCGGGATCCAGTCTGTTTCAGATGTAAAATTGGACTTTGAAGTGTGTCCTAAATAAACCACCCAGTCTGATGAGTTGGCCAGAGATAATGAAGGGTCAAGATAAAATTTAAGCCCTGTAATGTTTCCGGCGGCATCGGCATTAATTTCCTGTTTAGGAAAAATCTGCTGGACATAAGAATATCCATAATAGCTACTTATTGGAGCAACTCCAACATCAGTACTTCCTGTACCCAAATCGATCTGGGCATGTAAAGCCATGCTTAACGTTAGTAAACATGAAAGTAAAAATTTTGTCATAAATCAGTATATTTTGCTTTTCAGTTCACTAAATTAATAATAATATACCAATATCTATGAATATCTATGAAAAAAAATAACAGCTAAGTTCTTTAGCTGCTATAATTATTTGCAAATCAAATTGATTTTTATTTTTTGATTGCTTTTATTGTCTGTTGAGTACCGTCTTTCATTTCAAGAGTTATCAAATACATTCCCTGTTTCAAGTCTCCTAATTGAAGAGCTGAAGAAGGATTGCTGATCGTTTTCACCCATCTTCCCGCAGCATCAGAAACAGAAACTGATTTCACAAGTTCTGCTTTTGAAATATTCAGTATACCAATGAAAGGATTCGGATATGCCTTAATGCTTTCTTTTATTCCTGAAACTTCAGATGTTGCCAGTACAGATTCTATTTTAAAGTTATCGATAAAAAAATCATAATTTTCGGGATCATCTACTGAACCATCAGAAGCATACAATGCAAAAACCGTATTCGCTCCCGTATAAGATGTTAAATCAAAAGAATATGTAGTAGAGATATTGGATGGTGTATTCGCTGCATCCCATGTCTGCAGAACGGTCCATGTAATTCCTCCGTCACCGGATACCAGAAACTGAATCACATCATCAGATCCCATACTGGAAGAGGTCGTACTCATTGATGTTGTAACTCCATAATCAAATTTAACACTGTAACCTCCCGCAGACAGATCAAAAGGAACTGTTTTCAGCCATGCTGCAGTATCATTAGAAGAAAGATTTATTTTTGCGGCCCCATCATTTCCGGTATTCAGGAAATAATCTCCCCACCAATGCATAATATTACCTGTAGAACCTGTAGCAGGATTACCACCGGAAGCTTGTTTCCAGCAGTTTCCGGGGAAGCCTGTAAAATCATTAATATAAGAAGGTATTTCGGCAGCACATTCGGTGTCAAATGATATCCCCAACGACCATCCGCTTTTATCAGAAGTGCTGCATACCGACCTGACCCAGGCATAATAAGTAGTGGCAGGTATCAGTCCTGACAACTGTGCAGATACAGAATTTGGCCCGACACTACCTGTAGCTGCAGTGGAGCTTGTTGGCACCGTATTCGTCGGAGAAATGTAATATTCGTAACCAACTCCAATTGTACTGGCAGGTGCTGTCCAGGAAATAGTAGCTGAATTTGATGTAACTGCACTTAATGATAAATTATCTGGGGCAATACAGCTGGGAAGAGCCCCAATTGCCACCGTATAATCATGCACTTCTCCATTGCCTACGAAATTGCAGGGAATCGGAGGTTCTATATAACGGTCCGCCACCCTCATCCGGTAAGTGCCGGGAATAGCCGTTGAAGGAATAGCTATTATTCCATCAGTAGTTGTCACTATGCTACTTCCTTCAGCAACCAATTCCGGGGCCATATCATCAAAAGTCCCGTTATTGTCAAAATCAATCCAGATACGTACATACTGGTCTGAAAAGCCATGTGTAATAGAAAAGGGATAATTAATTCCTGCATTTAAATTAATAGTTTGTGAGGTATAATCTCCATAAGACTCCGGAGAGCACCCGGTATCATTGTGACTAAACCCGGCCGAAGGAATTTCAAAGCTGTTGATTACATCTCCGGAAATGCAACCATTTGTAAATTCAGGGGTACAGTAAGTCTGGGCAAATACACACGCTCCAGCTGCCAGAAAGTTTACTAGTAAAATTTTTTTCATCATGTTAAAAAATTAGACAATAAACTTATTAAAAACACAAATAAAAACCACAAATGTTGAAAAAATATTAAAAATTAACTCAAAAATAGGATTTAATTAATGTCATAATCATAAAATCATATTATTTATAACATTTTTCAGGCAATCAATTAATCGAAGACCCGGCATTCCCATGCCAAATACTATTAAAAAACATAAAAGTGGCTGCCTTTTGGGCAGCCACTTATAAATTATCATTTAATAAAGATTATTTCTTGATGACTTTAACAGTCTGTTTTGATCCGTCTTTCATTTCAAGAGTTACCAAATACATTCCCTGTTTCAAGTTCTCTAATTGAAGAGCTGAAGAAGGATTGCTGATCGTTTTCACCAATCTTCCCGCAACATCGGAAACTGAAACTGATTTCACAAGATCTGCTTTTGAAATATTCAGTACATCAGTGAAAGGATTCGGATATACTTTTATGCTATTCTTGTTATTAGAAACTTCAGAAGTACCTAATTGTAAAGAGGCATCGTAAGCAGAAATCTGGAACTGACCGTCGTTTCCTCCACCAGCATTAGAATATCTCCATAAGCTTACATATAATACTGCACCTGGAGTCTGACCTGTTAAAGAAACTTTAGAGAAGTTTCCGTTTCCTCCATCATCATCACATGCTATAGAATTTCCACCTGTACAATCTGTAAATACAGACATTACAGTATCCGTTAATAAAGTTCCTGTAACAGTATCTGTTTCTATAGTGATACTACCTGAAGCAGGAACTGTAACGGTATACCAAACGTTACCTGCCACGTTCGTAGGAGTTGACAGACAACCGGCACCTAAAGCTGAAGAATTTGTAGATCCTGATGTAGTTCCTGTTACTGCATTCTGTGCAAAATTTCCTCCTGCAACTAAAGCAATAGCACCTGAACAGTCATCATTAGCCGGTGGCAATGCAAGAGTAGTAAATGATGTCTGTATCCAAATACTGTTAGCAGTAGTAGTACAATTAGATCTTACCCAGGCATAATAAGTAGTCTGAGGAGTGAGAGGGCCAAGATCAGCTGTTGTTAAGTTGGTCGTTGTACCGGATGCAGGCGCTACATTCGTCGTTGTAAATGCATATTCATATCCGTTAGGAGCTGTAGCAGGGGCAGTCCATGAAATAGTAGCTCCTACAGTTGTAATATTAGATACTGTCAAAGCAGAAGGCTCAGTACAAGCCGGTGTTACATCGATACTGATGTTATCTACATACAATCTGTTCATATCTGCATCAGAGTATGCATTAAATCCGAAGTAATATACCCCTGACACTGAAGGAGTGAAATCAATCATTTCCGCAACCGCAGTGCTTCCGTTGGTAATATTCGGATAATCTGCTAAAACAGTTGTCATTGATGCACTGGCAGCAGCAGTACCATAAGCAACTTTCATTTTTTCAGGGTACGTTGTTCCGCTGGCATTTCCATAGATATATTTTATTCTGTATGAAGTACCTGCAGTAAGGTTGATTCCTTGGGTGTAGAACCATGCATTAGCTGCGTTAGTACTGTTATAAGTATAGTTCAATACTTTTGTGTTGAAGCTTCCGCTACCAGGCGAATAAGTTGTCCAGTTATTACCTGTTCCTGCATTTTCAGAAGCAGTACAAGCCGGTAAAGCCGGAGTTGTTGCAGTTTCAAAATCCTGGGTGTAAGGAACCCCGGTTGAACCACACACAGTTGAGAAATTTCTCACTGTACAAGATGCTGATGTACTTGTAGCACTTGCTGCATTCACTGTATAGTAATAAGTAGTTGACATATTTAATGGAGTAGAGAACGTATAGGCAGTAACGTTTCCTAAATCCTGGTTATTAATTATATCTGTTCCTCCTGAAGTAGTTCCTACTGTCAATTTATAAGTAGTAGCACCTGTTACCGCATCCCATGTAATTGTAGGAGTTGTAATCTGTCCATTTGCTCCTGCAGTTGGTGCAGTTACTGTAGGACAAGGAATAACTTTTGTAGTGAAAGATCTCTCCGTACAACCTGTTGAAGATACTCCGGCGTTGTAAGAACTTACCGTGTAATAATATTGCTTTTCATAATCTAAAGCTGTAGCAATAGCATAAGTTGTAACGTTTCCTACATCCTGATTATTCAGAATATCAGTTCCACCAGGAGTAGTTCCCATAGATATCCTGTATCCCGTAGCATTATTCACTGCTGCCCAGGTAATTGAAGGCGTTACAGAAACTCCTGTAGCATCTGCAGCCGGTGCAGAAACAGTAGGACAGGCAGGAATAGCACTAGGATTTAATCCTAAGAATGTAACCACCGATTTATTAGCACTGCGTGATCCGGTAGGAAGTGTTCCGGCAGGGTCAGGGTTTGTAGTATCATTTCTATAGTACAGGGTGTTGTTTGAAGTTGCCGCATACATATACATTGCTTCAGAGCTACCATTGGAATCATATCCTGCTTTATTTTCTTCAGCAGCAATAACGAGGTTATCTGTGTTGTTATAAGCGAAAGGAGTTGTAAATGTTACTTCGATTACTCCGGAATTGTTAGTTACAGTTCCGTCAAAAACCTTTGTTAAATTCGCCAATGGAATCCAATCTGATGTTGAAGAAAAGGTAGTTTTATTGGTATGACCAATATATACCACCCAGGTGTCCGAATTAGCAATTGAAGCTGTGGCTGATAAATAAAATTTAAGTCCGGTAATGTTTCCCGCAGCGTCTGCGTTGATTTCCGACTTAGGAAAGATTTGCTGTACATAAGAATACCCGTAATAGGTACTTATAGGAACAGCCGTTCCCGTAGTTGTTCCGCTACCCAGAGTGATCTGAGCATCCGCGAATGTGGCCATTAAAAAAAACAGACACAATAGTAGAAGTTTTTTCATGCTTAGTAAAATTAAAATTGGGAGATAAAAGTAAAAAAAAATTTTACCTAAAACCATAAAATTTCACAATTTTTTAATAAAAAAAATACATTATTTCATTTTTTTTACATAATTTAAACGATCATTTAAAAAAAATTATAATATCAACAATCATTGAATTAATATAAACAGTTGATTATTAAATTATTATAAAAAATAACTCTAATATTTATTTGATAAAAATTTCTTATTTAACATAAAAAAATAATTAAATAATTCCTTAATATTTGATTAATCTTTAAATGGTAAAAACAAAAAAAAGTGGCAAAAAGCCACTTTTTCTTCTTTTCCAACTGTATCTAATTCAGATAAAACTCATACTTATTGAGCAGCTGGATTTCTTTAATCAGATCTCCGTTCAAATCAACTGAATGCTTCATCGACTGTACTTCTATCTGGGAATTATCTTCTATATCTTTAATAAATATTTTAAACCTCTGGTTTCCTTTATTTTTATCGAGTACGGTTCTGAAAAATTCCAGATCTTCCGGTCTGAAATCCATAACGTCCATTACCAGGGAAATGCTTTTTGCAAATCGTTCAAAGGCTTCCTGTAATTCAATAACGTCATTTACATTCACAAAAACACGTCCGTCTTTCACCTGGGCAAATTTTATTTTCAGAATAACAAACCTCTGCACCTCAAGCTTTTCTTTCAGCTTCATATAATCCCTGTCTCCCAATCTGAAAGAATATGATCCCGAATAATCTTCTAAGGTCACAAAAGCCACTTTCTCACCGCTTCTGAAACCATCCTGAACCCTATATTCCGTGATCAGGCCGGCAACTGTATATTCTTTACCACCACCGCCGTTTTCTCTCTCCTTCTGAATCTGTTTCCAGTCTTTTTTCTTTTCTTCAAACAATTCTTCCTGCTTATTGGCAAAAGCCTGCTCTTTATAAACATCTACTTCATCAAGATTCAGAAATTGGAAAACACCTTTAGGTTCCGCTCTTTTCTTGACTTCTTCTATAATTTCCTCTTCACCGTTAACCAGATCATCAGAAACAATTTCAATAAGGTCAGTGACTTCATCAGAAGAGTCCTGTTCCAGAATCGGAGCTTCATCCACAACTGCTTTTTCACCTTCTTCTTTTTCAAGAACAGCTTTTTTAGAAAGTTGCCCCTGCATAAACTGAAACTGATATTTAAATTCATCCAGTGGATGTGCTGAAAGATAGAATCCGATGATTTCTTTTTCTTTATTAAGCTTATGCATATTCGGCCACTCGGGGCAAGGTGCCAGTTTTGGCTGTTCAATCTGTACTTCTTCCGCAAAATCGGCAAACAGGGAATTTTCCATCTCATTTTTACTCTCCTGAAAGCTTTGTCCATACCTGATCAATCTTTCCAGATTGGTTCTGCCCGCCATATCAATATCAAAGTACTGACCTCTGTGAAAAGAATCCAGTTCGTCGAAAGCTCCTGCCAGCACTAAACTTTCCGCAACTCTCTTATTCATCTGAGAAGGCATTATTCTTTCAAAGAAATCATAAATATTTTTAAACCTTCCGTTTTCCCTTTCCTTTGTAATTGCTTCACTCGGACCCTCCCCGATTCCTTTAATGGCCCCCAATCCGAAACGGATCTGCCCTTTTTCGTTTACAGAGAATTTATACTGGGATTCATTAACATCAGGTCCTAAAACATCTACTCCAATACTTTTACAATCTTCCATGAACATCGTAATCGAATCTGTATTGTTGATGTTATTACTCATTACACTCGCCATATATTCGGCCGGATAATTGGCTTTCAGAAATGCGGTCTGATAAGCAATTAAAGCATAACAGGTAGAGTGGGATTTATTGAAGGCATATTCTGCGAAAGCTTTCCAGTCATTCCATATTTTTTCCAGTCTTTCTTCATTCAGGTTATTTTTTCTTCCTCCTTCAATGAATTTAGGGTACATTTTATTCAGGACATCAATCTGCTTTTTTCCCATCGCTTTTCTCAACGTATCGGCTTCACCTTTTGTAAAGTTCGCAAGTTTTTGGGATAAAAGCATTACCTGCTCCTGGTAAACGGTAATCCCGTAGGTTTCTTTTAAGTATTCCTCAGTTTCCGGTAAATCGTAAACAATTTCTTCAATACCGTGCTTTCTATTAATAAAGTTTGGAATATATTTAATCGGCCCCGGACGATATAAGGCATTCATAGCAATAAGATCGGCAAAAACCGTTGGTTTAAGCTCCCTCATATACTTTTGCATTCCGGGGCTTTCATACTGGAAAATCCCTACTGTTCTTCCTTCTTTAAATAACTGATAGGTTTTCGCATCATCAAGCCCGATCTCATCAGGATTAATATCAATTCCATGTCTTTGTTTAACTAATTTTAAAGCGTCTTTAATAATCGTCAAAGTTCTCAGTCCCAGGAAATCCATCTTCAGAAGACCCGCACTTTCCGCCACCGAGTTGTCAAACTGTGATACCAGAATATCAGCATCTTTGGCAGCAATAGTCACAGGAACCAGGTTACTTACATCTTCCGGCGTAATAATTACCCCACAAGCATGAATCCCTGTATTCCGAATACAACCTTCCATCTTTTTTGCACTTGCCAGAACATCATGCCGCGGATCTGCAGGGCTGTCAAGAACAAACCTCATTTCATCAACAAGCATCTGTTCTTCAGGTTTTAGCTTATCATATTTAGCTAAAGCTTTCGCAATATTCATTCCCGGTGTGGAAGGAATAAGCTTAGCAATATTATTCGTATCCGGAATAGGCACATCAAGAACCCTTCCTGCATCTTTAATAGCAGATTTCCCACCTAAAACGGAGTAAGTAATAATCTGTGCCACCTGGCTCTGCCCATATTTTTCAATAACCCATTTGATAATCCTGTCCCTTCCTTCATCATCAAAATCAATATCAATATCGGGCATGGAAACCCTCTCCGGATTCAGGAACCGCTCAAAAAGGAGATCATATTTAATAGGGTCTACATTCGTAATTCCGATACAGTAAGCTACTGCGGAACCTGCAGCCGATCCCCTTCCAGGGCCAACCCAAACTCCCATATTCCGGGCTTCATTACAGAAATCCTGTACAATCAGGAAATAACCGGGATATCCAGTATTAGCAATTACATCCAATTCGAAATCAAGACGCTCTTTTATTTCATCAGTAATTCCTGTTTCTACATATCTTTTTCTTGCTCCTTCATAAGTTAGGTAGGTAAGATAAGCCATCTCTCCCCGCTTTCCGCCGTCAACATCATCCTCAGCATGAATAAACTCTTCCGGAATATCAAACTTCGGCAGGAGCACATCTCTTTTTAAAGTATAAGGTTTAAATTTCGCTGTAAATTCCTCATATGCTTCAAAAGCATCCGGGTAAGCCAGAAATGCCTCTTTAATTTCGTCCGAATTTTTAATATAATATTCCCCGGTTGCAAGGCCTCTTCTTTTACCAAAGCCTTTCCCAACGGGTGTTGTTAATTTTTCACCATCTTTGATGCAGCTTACAATATCCTGAATATTGGAATCATCTTTATCCGTATAAAAAGTTTCATTCTGGGCCAGAATTTTTACATTGTATTTATCTGCCAGATATAATAAAACTTCATTTAAATGTTCTTCTTCAGGAAGCTTATGGTTTTGAATCTGCACGTAAAAATCATCTTCAAACGTATCTTTCCACCATTTGAAAAGCTCCTCCCCCTTTTGCTCACCCGTATTTAAGATAGCATCCGGAATATCTCCAAATATTCCTGATGTCAGGGCAATTACCCCTTCTTTATACTGAGCAATCAGATCCCGGCTAATCCTTGGGACACCGAAATAGAAACCTTTTAAGAAACCTATACTTGAAAGTTTCGCCAGGTTTTTATAGCCATTAAAATCTTTCGCCAAAAGTACAACCTGCGTTCTTCTGTCCGGATCATCCTTAGTAAACTGTTTCTGCTCGTAACGATCTGAAATATAAAATTCACAGCCAACAACAGGAATCAAAGGTTCTGATACAGGTTCTGGTTCGTTAAACTCTGTACCGTTTTCTTCAGCTTCCTGTTTTTTTTCTAAATACTCTTTATATTTTTTTGCACGGTCTCCATTGGCCCCTTCCACCGCTGAAACGAATTTAAAGGCACCCATCATATTTCCCAGATCCACCATTCCGACAGCCGGGAAATGATCATCCGAGGCTTTTTTGATCAGATCATTGATACTGGATGTGGCAGACAATGTTGAAAAAACACTATGATTGTCGAAATTGAAATATTTACCGAGATCAATTTCGTCAATACTTCCAAAATCCTGCTGTTTTTTCTTATTATTGAAATCCGCAACCTGTCTTCTGATAACAATGCTGAAAGGTTTTACCGGATCAGGGTAAAGTGTTTTAAAGTACGCAAGCTGATCTTCCGAAGTTTTTAAAACCTCAGCTGGAATTACCCCGATCCTCATCATTTCGAAGAAAACCTGAGCTGTTGCATTCACGTCGGCGGCTGCATTGTGTGCCTCATCAAACTTATGACCATATAGCTTTTCGTAAAGCTCTTCCAGTTTCGGAGGCTTGAATCTTCCGCCACGGCCACCGCCAAGCTGACAAAAATCTGTACCCAGAATCATGGTATCGGCTCTTGGCTTTTCCTGAAGATTGTCCTTAATATTTTTCCTGTAAAATTCTGCCCCGACGATATTATAATCAAACTCAACATTATGTCCGGAAACGACCCTTACTTTATCTAAAACTTTTGCAAATTCTTCCAGAATCTCCTGCAGATCCCGACCTTCTTCATTAGCAATCTTCGTGGTAATCCCGTGGATTCTTGCTGCATTAAAGGGAATATCATACCCTTCAGGCTTTATTATATAATCCTGGTTTTCAATTAAATTTCCGTCATCATCATGCAGTTGCCATGCAATCTGTACCATTCTTGGCCAGTTGTCTGAATCTGAAAGCGGAGCATTGAAATTTTTTGGTAATCCCGTGGTTTCGGTATCAAAAACTAAATACATATAATTTTCTAACTTTTATATAAAAAGAGAATGTAAAGTTACTTCATTTTTTTATAAAAACTCAGTATCGGATATAAAAGGACAGCTATATTTTTTGTTAAAATTTAAAATATAAATCAAAATGACAAATAATATTAAAAACAAACATAAAACCAAACAATAAATAATAAAATGAAATATTATCTAAATTAATTTTAATAAAAAATACATATTATTAAAATTTTAACAAAATAAATATTGCACAATATTTCGCTTTTTCTAGATTTGCTAGATAACAAAAACACTTTATGAAAAAACATTTATTCCTGGCGGGCTTATTGACCGCTACATTCGTAGCCGCACAAAAAAACAGCGCATTAATGCGTGATTTTGAAAAGCAGAACAATGAAAGCAACCAAAAGTTTGATGTATATATTACCAAAAACTACGGATCCGGAAAAGACCTTAAAACCGGGAAGGAAATTGAGGACAAAAGGGCAAATCTTGCAGGATTTTTAGGAAATATCCCTTATTTTTATGAAGCTCACAACATCGATCAGATCAAAAATTCAAATTCTGACTTTCTTCAAAACGGAACGATTGCGGGACTGAACGGGTCTTTTAACGGGGAGAACATTAAATTTACCATATTTGATGGCGGAAGAGTATATGCTGCTCACAACGTATTCAACAATGCAACAGGCCGAATTACCAATAAGGAAGCCACCACAATGAATTACAGTGCCCACGCAACAGCGGTTTCCAGCTTCATTGGAGGCAAAGCGTACACCTCATCCGGAAAAAATATCCAGGGTATCGCCAAAAATTCTACTATTGAGTCCTATGCATTTATGAAGTCTATTCTGCCAGGAGACCCTTCGGAAAGCATTGTTTTTCAAAAAATACTGAAAGCCCAGCCTAAAATATCCAATCATTCCTATGGGACTAATATGGGATGGGATTACCGTCCTATCAATGGATCATATACATGGATATGGACAGGATATTACAGTAATGGAACATCTTATGATCTACAGGGGACTTACTATCAAAATGATAAAAATTATGATCAGATTGTATATAGTAATCCTTCCTATATTATTGTAAAATCTGCCGGTAATTCATATGGAATGCTTCCTTCTGCATTCGTGACAAAATACTACCAAGATTCAACAGGAAAACTTGTTAAATTCAGTTTCTCAGATCCTTTGCCGCCAAAAAACTGTAAAGACGGATACGATTGCATTGGTACAGGTTCATTAGCCAAGAATATTATTGTAGTAGGTGCATCAGATATCATTACCACCAATGGCGGAAGATATTCTAATGCATCCAGTGTGGTTCATTCTTCTTACAGTAGCGCAGGACCAAGAGATGACGGAGGTATCAAGCCGGACATTACTACAGTTGGTACTAATGTTGGGCATGCTTCAACTGCTGAAAACACTACAGGGAGCACAACTTATGGTACAGGTAACGGAACTTCTTACTCAGGACCTGTTGTAACCGGGATTATCGGACTTTGGACACAAATCAACAAACAATTATTTAATGGTTCAGAATTCAATGCCGCTTCGGCAAAAGTCCTTACGATCCACTCTGCATCCGAAGCTGGAACCGTAGGTCCGGACCCGCATCATGGATGGGGCTTTATCAATGCTAAAAAGGGAGCTGAGCTGTTGGTAGGGAAATCTAACGGAACTGTTATATTTACAGATGAAACCTTAAACAGCGGAACTGCCAACAATAAAACAATTACCGCTTCGGGCAATGAACCTCTTAAAGTAACCATCTCCTGGATTGACCCCGCTTACAATCACCCTGATTATCAAACTTTTCAAGAAGCACACAATATAAGAACATCTAATCTGGTTAACGATCTGGACCTGAGAATTATTGACATTACCAACAATACAGTCTACTATCCCTGGAAACTGAATGTCAGCAGCCCGATGACCACCGCCACAAAAGCTGATAATAAGGTAGATAATGTAGAACAGGTAGTTATTGATGCTCCAACTGCAGGAAGAAGCTACAGGATAGAAGTTTCCAATAAAGGGACTCTGGTAAATGATTCCGGAGCCAGTGCTCCCCAGAATTATTCGATCATGGTAACAGGTCACAGCAACCAGCAGATAACAAGCCCTAAAGCAGCCACCAATGAAAAATCCCTGATCAGCAATATTAGCATTGCTCCTACTGTAACAAAAAATACAGTTAACATACTGAATGCCCCGGAAAAGTCAACATTCAACCTATATGATTTATCAGGAAAAAAACTGCATAACGGAACCTTCAGCCGCAAAACAGAAACTGTAGATCTTTCATCTTATCCTAATGCAATATATATTATAGAAATCATTACAGGAAAAGAAACTATTTCTAAAAGAGTGATTAAAGAATAGCAGATCCATATTTTTACTTTCAAACCGTTTTCACAAATTGTGGAAGCGGTTTTTTTTGACATCTGCAAAAAATAACAAAATAATATGACTTAAAAATACCCCAAAC